>JAZLHZ010000312.1:0-19683 GCA_045617085.1 Clostridia bacterium | reverse complement strand
TAATGCAGATAGGCGCTGTACAGACAGTACATCACCTTGGCTCTGGTGAACACCTTAAAGGTGAAAGAGGTATCCTGGAAGGAAGCGCCGGGAGTCTCCAGGAAACGGATGTTGTTTTCCCGGATAAAATCCGCCCGATAGATCGCTGACCAGATGGAGGGCTTGGTATTGTGAAAATTGACTCTTTCGTTGAGGCGCATGTCCTCTGCCGGGCAGAAGGGCTTACCGCAGATTTTTCTGGGCAGTGCCTCAAAGAAGGTACTCTTCTCCTCGATCGCCGAATAATACATATAGAAATTGGATTTGACCACATCGCAACCGTACTTTTTCGCTGCATTGTACAGATGCTCGAACATGTCCTCATCCGCATAGTCATCCGACTCGACGATGCCGATATACTCGCCGGTTGCGGCATCAAAGCCCCGGTTCATGCTGTTGCCGTAACCGCTGTTGGGCTTGTGGATCGCCTTGAAACGGCTGTCCTTAGCTACATATTCATCGATGATGGCGCCGGACGAATCCTTCGAGCCATCATCCACCACAATGACCTCGATATCCTTCAATGTCTGATTCCGGATGCTGTCCAGACACTGTCTCAGATATTTCTCCACATTGTATACGGGAACAACTACGGATACTTTCGGCTTCATATGATAAACCTCACATTCTGTTATGGTTAACAATATACTTATAGCATTTTGTTCTATTTTATCACAAAAACAAGAAACAATAAAGCCATCAACCACGAAAATACCATTAATATATTATGACATTATTTTCCATTGCCGTAATATTTCGGTGATATACTTGCATTCTGCACGGAGATAGTATATAATACAGGAAATACAGATTTGAAAGAGGTGTTTGTTATGGCATATCCGCTGAAGCTGCTCCCCTATTTCCGTCACGGTGAAGAAACGCCCTGGGGAGGCAGCAGCCTTCGGGACGTATTCGGAAAGGACATTCCGGACGAACGCACCGGAGAAGCGCTGGAAATCTCCGCACTTCCGGGGAGAGAAAGCATCATAGCCAACGGAGAAATGGCGGGCAAAAAGCTCTGCGATGCCATCGCACTGTGGGGAAATGATCTGACCGGCTGCAGCACGGATTTTCCGCTGCTGCTGAAGCTGCTGGATGCAAAAGACATGCTGTCGGTGCAGGTGCATCCCGACGATGTCTATGCCTCCGCCAATGAAAACGGTAAGCTGGGCAAGACCGAGGCATGGCTGGTGCTGAGCGCCGATGCGGATTCCAAGCTGGTCTACGGCGTCAATGCCGAAACCGATGAAGAACTGAAAGCATATGTGGAAAGCGGCAACATCCGCTCGTCTCTGCGCTGGGTGAAGGTACGTCCCGGCGACGTACTGTATATCCCCCACGGCTGCGTACACGCTCTCGGCGGCGGACTCATGATTTACGAGATCCAGCAGTCCAGTGATGTAACCTACCGTTTCTATGACTGGGACCGCCTCGGCAAGGACGGTAAGCCCCGGGAGCTGCATACAAAGAAGGCCCTCGATGTCAGCCGTCCCTCTCTGAAGCTGGACAAGCTGCCCGGCGCCACGGTGATCTGCGAGGGCGGCAGCTGCACCTACTACATCTCCGACCGCAATTTCGAGCTTTCCCGCCTCAATCTTGCCGGAACCATGCCCCTGAAGTCCGGACGGATGCTGCTGATCACCTCCCTCGGCGAGACGGATGTCGCATGGGCAGACGGCAGTTTCGCCCTGAATCCCGGCGAAAGCGCCCTGATCCCTGCCTGCATGTGCGGAGTAACTCTGAGCGGCAGGACTACCGTCATGTGCTCTTCGCTTCCGGACAGAGAAGCGCTGAAAAATGAATTGGGCTACCGGGCAGAGCTGGTGGCAGGTCTGACCGAAGATATCTGAGGACAGCGCATGAAAACGATATCGGTCAACCGCCAAAGCATTTGCATGGGAGACGACATGGACGATCACTCGTTCAGTCTGACTGTCGGCGATCATTGCTCCTATCTGGGCGTCATCGAAGCCGTAACGAACGCCCGGTATCTGCCGTCATGTGATATTATATAGCTGCTCCGTTCCGAAAAGCACGGGTTCATCGCCGCCATATACAGCTCAAAGCTCAACAATCATCGCTCGGACATCTTCTGGCAAGAAGGCTTTGCTGAAACCGAAGAAATCGGGAATGATGTTTCTTTCTGTTTTGACTGCGAAACGTTCAAAAGAGAGCTGTGGCGGTATTCTTCGGATTACGACCTGGTCGTGAACCAAGCGAAAGTCAAATATCGGATCAGTGATCGGCTTTTCAGGCAAATCGACACCTATCTTCACCGCATACGAAAGTAATCAAAAAACATGAACCGGCAAAATCGTCGGTCCATGTTTTTCATTTATGCTTATTTTGTTCTGACCAGCGGGATCTCCAGCCTGACTTTGTCCTCGGAGGGCTTTTCCGCCAGCAGTTCGGGATTGTTGATATAGTGCATCATGCAGGCAAACGCTCTGGCATAGGTACCGCCGGCGGCAATACGCTCGTCGATTACGATACCCATCGGCATGACACGCTTGTGGCGCACGGTGCCGTCGGGATTGGGGAACAGCTTCTGCTCGGTCTTGCCCATCGTGAAGAACACGCTGGTAGTGCCGAAGTTGTAGATGTGGTGATAGATGTAGTTCATACCCAGTGACGCCATATTGCTGAGGAACAGGCTGGTATGGAAGGGGCTGGCCTCGAAGATCAGCTTCGGCATGAAGCCGTGGGCGTCCATAAACTTGACGAGGCTCACCACAAGATTGGGCAGCAGCGGCATCGCCATCAGGAATTTGGCCACCTTGTCCGTGGAGTTGGAGTTGGTCTCCACTCTCGCCTCTTCAATAGCCTGGGCGATCTTGTCCGAAACCTCGTAAATGGTATCATAGGGATCCAGATACACCTTGCAGAGTGCTTCCTCCAGCGTATTGTCCTTCTTCTGCTTCAGCGTAACAAAGGACACACTGATGTTGTTTCGGCTGAAAAGGCGCTTGTTCACCACAAAACGGTTCATTTCCGGATACTCACAGACGGCTCTGAGGTATGCTGTCAGCAGAAGACCCATATGGGTAATCGTATGGCCTTCGATGCGCTGCTTCCGGATAAACTCGGTGGTAACGTCAAAATCGAGATATTGCTTTGTCATGACCTGAGAGTCGCTTCTCTCGGGCATGATATACGGAGTCAGGGCTACAATGGGATCCAGGCTTTTTACCCTCAATCCGTCATATCGCTTATTAAACATCAAAAATCCTCCTTAGGGGTGATAAGCAATATTATACACCAATCGGAGGATTTGTCAAGTAAAAAATGTTGAATTTTGATGGAAAAGTGAACAATCCGTAAGTTTTCGTTTATTTGCCCAGATAGATGCGGCGGAACTCCTTCAGGCTCTCGGTGGGCTCCAGCGTAGGATGGTATTCCAGACCGCAGGCTCCCTTGTAGCCCGCCTCATCCACCTTTTTGAAGATGAACTTGTAATCGTTCTCGCCGAACTGCAGGTCGATCCTGCCGGGATGTCCGGCGGAATGCAGATGCGCAATGCAGTCCAGATTGTTGCAGATGTTGTTGATGATGTTGCCTTCCATGACCTGCTGATGATAGATATCATAGACGATCTTCACATAGGGATTGTTGACCTCGTGAATGATGTCAAAGCCCTCGACGGCAGACCACAGATAGTAGCCGGGATGGTTGTACAGCGTGTTCAGGGGCTCGACCATAATGGTCACGCCGCTCTTTTCGAGGATGGGAGCCGCCTGCTTCAGGGTCTCGACGATGTTGGCATGCTGCTGCTCTCTGGGAGCGCCGGTATCGGGGCCCACCTGAGTGATCAGCCGCTTGGCACCGACACGATTGGCTGCCTCGCAGCTCTCTGCAAGACCTGCCAGCCATGCCTCACGATAGGCGGCATCTGTCAGACGGAACTCGGTGGTACACATGCTCAGCAGCTCCACACCGGTCTTCTCGCAGGTGGCACGCACCTTGTCCAGATTGAGGCTCTTCCAGTTGTAGGTCTCAACAGCGTCAAAGCCCAGGTCTGCGATCTTCTCGATCGCCTCGCAGAAATCCAGTTTGCCGTAAAAACAGGGAACGGGAACGCAAATACGCATATTCTGATACCTCCTGTATATTATCCGTTTACTTGTAGTAACAGCTTCCTCCGATGAACTCTCTCAATATGGAGTTGAGCGGCACCTCGTCTTCGGCATCGGATTCCACAAAGTAATTGAGGAACTTCAGCATCCTGCCCGCCGTGGTATAGCACTCGCTTTCCGGCTTGATCTCTTTCAGCATCGGATAGGCATACTTCTTCAGCAGGGCGATCTCGTACACGAGGGACGAATTGAACACCACATCCGCTTCCTCCTGGAACGGGAAGATGTAGGCCTCCTCGCCTCTGCGCACGCTGTGCCACATTTTCATCGTATCCTCGGGCGTAGTGCCTCTGGTCATATAGTCCCGGACGATCCTGCGCAGCAGACGCACCTCGGTGGTGCGGATACGGTTGTGGTCATCCAGATTCAGCGTAGTCAAAGCGCTCACGTAAACCTTGAACTTGAGGTTTCTCGCCACATCGGCTGTCAGCTCATCGTTCAGGCCGTGAATGCCTTCAATGATGATCGGCTGATCGGCATCCACATGCATCAGATGGTTCTCACTGCTGCGCTTGCCGGTCTTGAAATCGAACCTCGGCGTGCAGACCGGCTCGCCCTGAAGCAGCCGCACCAAATGATCATTGAACAGCGGCACATCCAGCGCATCCAGCCGTTCAAAGTCCGGCTCACCGTTTTCGTCCAGCGGTACGGCATCCCGATTCTTATAGTAGTCGTCCAGCGACAGCGCCACCGGCCGCATGCCCAGCACCTTCAGCGCAATGCTCAGACGGTTGGCAAACGTCGTCTTGCCCGAGGATGACGGCCCGGCGATCAGCAGTACCCGTGCGCCGCTTTCCATAAAGCTGTCGGCGATCCTCGTAATGGCTCTGTCGTGCATCGCCTCATTGATGCGGATCAGCTCACGCACTTCGCCGCCGCGCACCATGGCATTGAGGTCGGCAGTATTGGAACAGCGCAAAATGATGTCATTCTTTGCCGACTGGGCAAAGGCATTCATCACCTTGGGGATGGAACGCATCGGCGTCAGCGTGCGTCCGTCACCGTAGCCGGGCATTTGCAGCACCAGTCCGGGCAGGCTCAGATGCAGAGCAAACACGTCCACATAGCCCGTAGACGGCACCATCACGCCGTAGAAGTACTCCATCATGTCGTCCAGCCGATACAGCGTAAACGTGTCATACGGACGATACGCCAGCAGATCGACCTTGTCGCTCTGACCCAGGTTCTCATAATATGCCATTGCATCCCGCTTCGAGACACCGGTACGCACAAAGGGAATGTTGCGCCGAACGATCTCCTGCATGTTCCGCTCCAGTGCATGCACATCACGGATCGTCAGCGAGTTGCGGCTGCCCTTGACTTCGCAATACACGCCGTCACCGACGGAATGCTCCACACGCACCCGCCGATTCGGGAAAAGCTGATGGACAGCCAGCACGAAAATATACCGCAGCGACCGCTCGTAAATCAGCCGTCCTTCGGTGTCCCGGAACGTCAGCAGTTGGGATTTTTCCCCGTCAAAAGGCGATTCCGCCAGCGATCTGGTCACGCCTGCGGTTCGGATGCCCAACACCTTGTCGGTGACGCCGCTGCGCTTCAATATGTCCTCGTATTTCTCGCCTTCCGAAAACTCATATTCTTTTCCGTCAAGAGTCACGATCATACTTTGCACGCTCCTCTCCTGTTTCCGTTTGCCTATATTAAAGCACATTTTCGGCGGAATGTCAAGATTTTTTCTTTTACGGAATCGAATCCGGAAATAAAGAAGTCCCTGCATGATTCCCTCGGGAGGATCGTGCAGGGAGACAGGTTATCGTACTTTTTTTCTTATCACCCAACCATGATGTTATACTTTTTGCGTTCAATACCTTGACTCAACGGCATCGCACACTTCCGCACACACATTATCCCGCAATTTCTCACGCAGCGACTCGTACGCACCTACCCAATCATTTTCATTCTGCAAATGCTCCAATTCGTAATTGCACTCCCAACAGATCGGCAGCTCGTTATTGCGGGTTTTCAGCATATACTGCCGTTCGCCGCAGTCCGCTCCGCAAATACAACACTTCATATTACCACCCTCTCAATGAATAATCCCGCTTCTTAAGCAATGTATTTCAGGATACTTCTGACTTCCTTCACCGCATCACCGATGATGCGAATCGAGTCAAGACTGAAATGCAAAAGAACGAACCGTCTGCACCAATGCGGTAAGAGGTGCTCATCATGGGTCTGCCGAATCCCACAATAAGCTTATTCTCCATTCTTTGTCTCTCAATCTTACGGCGTTCTTATCTTTTATGACCAATACTAAGGTTATCCACATTGTTTTTATTATACCACACACATTCCTGCATTGCAATACCAAAAGTCTCCTACTATTGGATATTTCCAAAAACGAGCCATGCATCATGATTCCTGCGGAATATTGAAGTGGTATACTCATTGGTGACAGAGAAGGGGGACTTTTTGACAGATGATGTATAATACTAATTGTATTACGGCAGCACCTTTTTTCCCCGTACAAATTTAGCCCGTATGCAGTTCTTATCCGCACGAAGATACACGCTGCGCTCCAGCCGCTCGGCTATCGTCAGCTCCTGCGGATGAGGCTCCAGTTTATCCTCCAGCACAACAGCATCCATCTCATGGCCCTCTTCAAAGGAACCAACCTTTCCGAAGAATGACCCGCCGGAAAGAGTTGCCAGATAAAAAGCTTCCGGGAATGTCAGCGGCCGTGCCGTTTCATCCACATAGCGGCTGTACAGTTTGGAAACAGCAATGGCTGCACGGATCTCACCGAATATGGACTCGCTCTCGCCTGCCGCCACGTCGCTTCCCAATCCTACATGGATCCCCCGTTCCAGATAACGGCGGATCGGTGCGATACCGCTGGAAAGGTTCATATTGGAGGAAGGACAGTGCGCCACATACACATTGTTTTCTTTTATCAGTTCGACTTCTTTTTCCGTGGAATAGATACAATGCGCCATGACCGTTTTGGCATACTTGCCGAACAGATCGAACCGGGCATAACCTTCCCCGTAGAATTCACTGTCCGGCATAAGAGAATGCACCAGCTCCACTTCACCGGGGTTCTCCGACAAATGCGATTGAATGGGAATATCATATGTGTGAACGATCTCCTTCAGCTCACCCAGAAGCGCATTGGAACAGCTGGGAATAAACCGGGGAGTGAGGATCGTTTTCGTCCGCTCATACTTGCCCATGGTTTCGTTGATCCATCCGAATGTATTGTAGGCAGACATATCCGCAGAGGCATCCAGTATCGCTTCCGGTGCATCCCGGTCCATATTCACCTTGCCTACATAGCTTACCAGCCCCGTTTTTTCCATTTCGTCCATCAGAATTACGGTTGATGCACGATGTATCGTCGCAAAGATCACGGCCCGGGTCGTAGCCGATCTCTTCATTGTACCTGCAAACAGCGAGTATGCCTTTTCGGCATATTCCGGATCAGCATATCGGGCTTCCTCGACAAAGGTGTATTTTTTCAGCCACTCCAGCAGCTCCTCATCCATATGCATCCCCCGGAATGCAAACTGAGGGGCATGCATATGCAGATCCACCATGCCGGGAATGATGAGTTTGCCTGAATAATCCAGTAGCTCCAGGCCTTGATACTGCTCCGGAATTTGGCTGAATATGCCCTTTGATATGCCGTTTTCACATACCAGATAGTGATCGGCATACGTCCGCAGCTCCCGAGGACCGGCACTGTATGCAAAATCTCCTTTGATAATATAATTCATCTGCAAATCTCCTTTCGGGCAGTGTACACCTCTGTACAAGGAAATCTCATTTCTTCATATATTTTTGGTTGCGGCTGGTCGGTCTCTCCGGGATCGTCATTTCGATCAGGTCATCGGCAAGTGCGGGATTCAGGTAGTTGGCCCGCAATGTTTCCTTCGATTTCAAACCCAACAAAATCAGGAGCTCCGATGCGGAATACATCCTGTCATACTCCATGACAGTAAGCAGCTTATCGACAAACACAGACACGCCGAAACCGGTCTCACAAAGCACGGCATCCAGAATCTCATTGATCCTTTCCAGCATAAACTCGATAAACGCCGTAGAGCTTCCCTGCGAATTGCTTACGGTGATCGCCTCATAGTAGCCCTCCTGGAATCTCTCTATCTGGCTCTCGATGGGGATATATTTGAATATCGGATTCCATTTGGATAACAGGATCGTCTGCCACAATCTGGCCATTCTGCCGTTGCCGTCGGAAAACGGATGTATAAATACAAACTCATAATGAAACACGCAGGAAACGATCAGCGGATGTACCGTTCCTTCCGCTCTTCGCATCCAGTCAAACAGGCTGTCGATCAGTGAAGCCACAAACTCCGGCGGCGGTGCGAGAAATATGCAGCGGTCTCCTTCAAACACCCCATCGGCGGTACTGCGGTATACGCCGGATTCCTCCACCGTCAGGCATGTCATCACGCCATGCAGTTTTTTCAGATCATCCGGAGAATACGGGGATACCGAATCGATCATGTCATAGGCAGCAAACGCATTCCGGACCTCCTGAATCTCCTTTTCCGGCCCGATGACCGTTTGGTGATTGAGTACCGAACGGACCATTCCCTCTGTCAGTGAGTTTGCCTCGATCTTCAACGATGAATGAACGGATTTGATCCGATTGTTTCTTCTCAATATCGGCTTTGTGTCAATAGTTCTGTAAGCAGAAAGCCTCCCGACTTTCTCCGCAATTTCCGAAACACACATCAGCATCCGGTTCGTGATCGTAAACGGAGGTTGATAGTTTTCCACGTTCCAGTTTCTCCTTTTGTTTGCTGAAGATATTATACACCACTTCAGAGTAAAAATCAATATCTTGCTTATTATCTTGCTTATCACACTAAAAAGCATGCTTCCGCAATTCGGGAAGCATGCTTTTTTGATTGCTTACTTGATGACCATCAAATCGCTGTTGTTGATGACCTGAATGAAGGTCTTGCCGGGCTTGAAGATGACCTCGTTGCCGTCGTCATCATAGTAGGTGGTGCTGACGGTGGACTTGGTGCGTACCCAGTAGCCGGTGAAGTGGCGGCCGTCGATGAAGTAGTCGCACTTGTTCTTGCTGTACAGCTCGACGATGGGGCGGTCATATTCCTTGTTGTAGTAGCTCTCGATAGCCTTCATCACGATGACGTTGGCAAACTCATAGCCCTCATTGGTACCGCCGTCGATCTGCTTCTCGCCGCAGTAGTAGCGGACGTACTTGCCGTCCTCGTACTTGTAGGAGGGATAGAAGCTCAGCTCGGGACGATAGGGAATCTCGAACTCGGTAACGGTGTCGCCCTTCTGCGTGTAGTTCTCGGCATCGAACTTCAGAGGAGTGTGCGTAGTCACATGCTTCTCATTCAGATAACCGTAGATCTGGCCCAGCTTGGTGATAACGTTGTAGGGAGCCACACGGGCGGTGTCCCGGTAGAAGTCGGTGGAGTTGGTGAGGCCGTCATATCTGTCCTTCATCTGCACCGTCTTTACATAGTCATAGATGCTGGTGCCTGCCATGTTCTGGCCGCCGTAGTGGATAAACACGGCATCCCAGTCCAGCGCCAGGTCGATGTGATGCATTCTTGCGGAACGGGTCGCCTCGACCAGCTCGGGAATGTCATCATTGTAGAATGCGGTGTATCTGGTGTAGCCGCCGGCTGCGATCTCCACCTCATAGATAACATCAGCACGGGACATGTTGATCTGGGGACGGGCGGCAACGGTGTTGTCGAACTGTACGCCGACGACCTTCTGCTCGGTCTTATCGGTGGGCAGGCCGGTGGTAACGGAATAGATCGTCTCGCCTTCTGCCAGAGCCGTGCAGGACATAAGAACAGCCAGCATGAGAATCATTGCAAAAATCTTCTTCATATGTTTTCTCCTTTCAGAATAACTGAAAGCATTATATCACATTTCAAGATGTTTTGCAATACCTGTGCAACATTTCAGCAAACTTTAATGTGAATTAAACGAATATGTTCCAATATCGGCTGCCGTTGAGGATATTGAGCAGCAATGCCGCCGCCAGCAGGAAGGCGCAGAACACCATGGCGCCGATGTCCGCCTTCGTAAACTTCCTGCCCATGTACCAGGTGCGCTTTTTCAGCTTGCCGAACCGCCGCAGCTGCATGGCGTTGGTAATGGTCTCGATCCGGTCCATGCTGGAGAGTATCAGCGGGATCAGTATCGATGCCGCACTTTTGAGGCGCTTGACGAGGGATTCCTTCTTGCTCATCTCGATTCCCCTCGCCTGCTGTGCCTGAGAAATGTCGTGATATTCCCGCTGGATATCGGGGATGTAACGCAGCGCCAGCGACACCGAATACGCCACGGAATACTTCACGCCGATGCGGTTGAGTGATGCCGCAAACTCGCTGGGGTTAGTGGTGCAGACGAACAGCAGGATCACCGGAATGGTGCAGAGGTATTTGAGGATCAGATTGACGTGATACATCAGCTGCTCATACGTCAGCGTATACCTGCCGATGTCCTTCAGTCCGAAGGCAATGTGTCTGCTGCCGTAGATCTCCACGCCGTGCTGGGGCGAGAATACATAGACCATGACATTATTCAGCACCATGAACACGGCGGTAAAGCCCAGCATAAACTTCACATCGCTCAGGTGTACCTTTGAGACATAAAACAGGGCAAAGGCAAGCAGCGGCAGCACCGCCAGCATTCTGGTATCGTAGGTCAGCATGGCGGCAAAGCTCCACAGCAGTACGCAGACCAGCTTTGTCGCCCCAGTCAGACGGTGGATGGGCGATTCTCTGTCGACATAATTAAAGATGTTCGTCATGCCCGCACCACCTCTCTCTCGTAATCGATGAACCGCTGCACGAAGCCCACGGCATCGTCGATCCCGCATTTAACTGCCAGCTCAAACAGCGAGGTCTCCTTGAGGCTGGCCTGACGGATGATGTCCGCATCGGTGAGTATGTGGGCTGCGGTGTCGTCGGCGATCACCCGGCTCCGGGAGAATACGACGGCTCTGTCGGCATATTCCAGGATCAGGTGCATGTCGTGCGTGATCATGACCACTGTCACGCCCTTTTTGTTGAGCATCGCCAGAAATTCCATGATGTCGGTATAGTGACGCCAGTCCTGTCCGGCGGTGGGCTCATCGAGTATGATGATCTCCGGCTCCAGCACCAGGATCGCCGCTACAGTGACCCGCTTTTTCTGGCCGAAGGACAATGCCGAAATCGGCCAGTTGCGCATCTGCCACAGTCCGCAGACCTTCAGCGTCTCCTCCACTCTCCGCCTGACCTCGTCCTCCGGCACATGCCTCGTGCGCAGGCCCAGTGCCACCTCGTCAAATATCATCACCTGTGAGATCATGCGGTTCGGGTTCTGCATCACATAGCCGATGTGGTCTGCCCGCTCCTTGATAGAGAGCGGCATCAGGTCGCTTCCGTCAAATGTCAGCGTTCCCTTCTGCTGCTTCTCAAAGCCGCAGACCACCTTGGAGAAGGTGGATTTCCCTGCGCCGTTCCTGCCGACAATGGCCAGCAGCTCGCCCTTTTTTACCTTGACAGAAACATTGCACAGCGCCTTTTCCTTTCCGTCATAGCTGAAATCGATATTTTCTGCCGAAAGAAGCACCTGTTCGTCGGCCTTTTTCTGCGGAATGACGATAGCCTCCGCCCATTTTCGGACAACCGCCTTCGCCTCTTCCGAAAGCACTATGCTGCGGATGGAGTGCGGCTGCAGCTCCTCCGTGATCTTCACGCCCGCATATTTCAGCGCCGTGATATACAGCGGTTCCCGAATGCCGTTTTCTGAGAGCAGATCTCCGGAAAGCAGCGCATCCGGCGTGGTGTCGGCAATGATGCGTCCGGACTGCATCAGCACGACCCTGTCCACGTCCCGCCACAGCACGTCTTCCAGACGGTGCTCCACGATGATCACCGCAGCGCCGGTGGTTCTGCCGATCTCGTCGATCAGCTCGATGGCCTGCTTGCCCGTAGCCGGGTCGAGATTGGCCAGAGGCTCGTCAAAAAGCAGGATATCCACATCGTCCACCATCACGCCGGCCAGCGAGACCCGCTGCTTCTGACCGCCGGAGAGTTCCTCGGGTGCATGTCGCAGATGGGTACCGATATCCACGGTGTCCGCCATCTCTTTGACACGCCGGTGCATTTCGTCGGTCGGCACGCAGTCATTTTCAAGGGCAAAGGCGATGTCCTCCGCCACGGTCATGCCGATAAACTGGCTGTCCTGATCCTGCAGCACGGTACCCACATGCAGCGAAATATCGAATATGCTCATCTTCCGGGTATCTCTGCCGGATATTTTGCAGCAGCCGGTGATCTCGCCCTTATACGAGCACGGGATCAGTCCGTTCACGGCATGGACCAGCGTAGACTTGCCGCAGCCGGAGGGACCTGCGATCAGTATCTTTTCCCCCTTATGCACCTTCAGATCAATATTATACAGCGTCGGTTCAGCCTGTGCGTCATACTTGAAGCCGAAGTTTTCAAACTCCAGCACGACATTTTCATTCGGTTCCGTATTCATAGATCAACCCTCATAAAAAAAGAGCGGATGTTGTCCGCCCTTTGTTATCGATATCAGTCCTCTGCCTTGAGGCTGCCCTTCTTGGGCTTAGCCGCAACATAGGCGATGCAGAGCAGAGTGCCGACGATGGCCGTAACGACGATGTTGCCTGCGCCTGCCATGAGGCCCTGAGCAACCAGTTTGTCGGTGGGCTCGTTATAGATCAGGATATCCAGCACGGGAGCAATGGCGCCCCAGCAGATGAGATGTGCCACAACCTGCGTTGCGTTAAACCAGATGGCACCCTTCTTGCCGAACTCGCCGTCGCAGAGACCGATCTTCTTGCTCATGAGACCGACCAGCAGACCGAAGATACCGGAAGCGATGACCCAGCTCCACCACACGCCCCAGCCATAGCTGAAGTCGATCAGTGCATGACCGATGAAGCCGATCAGGAAGCCGGCGATGGGACCGAACATGGCTGCCATGAAGGCCAGCAGACCGTACTGAGTAGAGATGTTGGTGTTGGGAACAGGACTGGGAATTGCCACGAAACGGCCCAGCACGAAGAACAGTGCCGCACCGATACCGATGGCAACGATGGTCTTGACAGAGATGTTTTTCATACATTCACCCTCCGATTATTATTACCTTTCTTATTATAACACTTTGCTTCGGAATAGTAAAGTGAATTCTTCAAGAATATTTGACGAAACCGGAAAAAAAAGCCCGAGACTGTCAAAAAATGCTTCTTGCAATCTGCGCCGTTTCATAGTATAATCAAGAAGAATATGATCGGAAAGGGTGAACACATATGCTGTATCCGAAAAACGATTCTCCCCGTCTGGAAAAGGAGCTGTTTGAGCGCCCCACCTGCGAATACCGGGGCACGCCGTTCTGGGCATGGAACTGCAAGCTCACCAATGACCGGCTTGACGAGCAGATCGACAATTTCAAAAAGATGGGCATGGGCGGCTTTCACATGCACGTGCGCACCGGCATGGACAGCCCGTACCTGGATGACGAGTTCATGGGCTATATCAGCCACTGTATCGAAAAGGCCAGGGAAAAGGACATGCTGGCCTGGCTCTATGACGAGGATCGCTGGCCCTCCGGCACTGCCGGCGGCAAAGTCACGGCGGACAATCCCGAATATGCGATGAAGCTGCTGCTGATCACCGCCACACCCTATGACGAAACACACCCCATGCAGTACGGTTCCGTCCCCGGCTACGGTCAGCATGCCATACGTTTTGAAAACGGCAAGCTGCTGGCGGTATTCGACGTGGAGCTGAACGACAACGGCACGCTGAAGTCCTACCGCCGCATCGGTAAAAACGACAACGCCTGCGGCGTCAAATGGTATGCCTATGCCGAGCACTGTACCGATGACCCCTGGTTCAACGATCATCCCTATGTGGATGCCATCAAAAAGGAAGCCGTGGAGAAGTTCATCGAAACGACGCACAAGGCGTATGCAGACCGCTTCGGCAACGAATTCGGAAAGACTATCCCCGCCATATTCACCGATGAGCCGCACATCGCAGAAAAAGCTCCCCTCGCCTTCGCCAAGGGCACCCGGGACGTGTTCCTGCCCTGGACAGACGATCTGGAAAGCACCTATACGGAAAAATACGGCGACAGTTTTATGGACAGACTGCCCGAGCTGATCTGGGAGCTGCCGCAGGAGCAGGTGTCTCCGACCCGGTACCGTTTCCATGACCACGTGGCGGAACGGTTCGCCTCCGTATACTGCGGCCTCATCGGCCGGTACTGTCAGTCGCAGGGCATTGCCCTCACCGGCCACGTGCTGGAGGAGCCCACCCTGCTCTCCCAGACCAATGCCGTCGGCGAGGCCATGCGCTGCTATCCGCCCTTCGGCATTCCCGGTATCGACATGCTGTGTGACTTCCACGAGTACAACACCGCCAAACAGACCCAGTCTGTCGTCCATCAGGAGGGCAAGGAGGGCATGCTGAGCGAGCTGTACGGCGTGACCGGCTGGGACTATGAGTTCCGGGGCTACAAGCTGCAGGGCGACTGGCAGGCGGCGCTGGGCGTCACCGTGCGGGTGCCGCATCTGACCTGGATGACGATGAAGGGCGAGGCCAAAAGAGACTATCCCGCCTGCATCGGCTATCAGTCGCCGTGGTGGAAGGAGTTTTCCATGGTGGAGGACCACTTCGCCCGCCTCAATACTGCCCTGACGAGGGGCAAGCCCGTTTCCCGGGTCGCCGTCATTCATCCCATCGAAAGCTACTGGCTCGCCTGCGGCCCGTATGAGCAGACCGAGGAAAAGCGCAGTCAGCTGGAGCACCAGTTCGCCGCGCTCACCGAATACCTGCTGTTCGGCCAGATCGACTTTGACTTCATCTCCGAAGCGCTGCTGCCGAAGCAGTGCAGCGAGGGCGCTGCTCCTCTCCCCATCGGTCAGATGCGCTATGACGCCGTGATCGTCAATGCGTCCACGACACTGCGCAGCACCACGCTGGAGCGGCTGGAGAAGTTCCGTGACGCCGGCGGCATGCTGATATTCGTCGGCAAGTGCCCCGCCCTTGCGGATGCCGTGCCCTCCGAACGGCCCAAGGCACTGTTCGAGCGCTCGGTCTGCGTCGATTTCGACCGAACTGCCATCCTCAATGCGCTGGAGCCGCTGCGGTTCCTCGATATCCGCACCGGGGACGGAAAAAGGGTCGATACTCTGCTGTACAATCTCCGTCAGGATCATGAAAACCGCTGGCTGTTCATCGCCAACGGAAAGAACCCCGTCAGTCCCGATGTGGAAGATGCGCCGGTCTACCGTTTCACGATCCGGGGCGAGTATACACTCACCGAATATAACACGCTCACCGGCAACATCAAACCGCTGCCTGCAGAATATGTCGATGGCAATACCGTATTTAATCGCACATGGTACATGCATGACAGCCTGCTGCTGATGCTCACCGAAGGCAGAGGCACCGTCGCAGCCAAAACGGAAAAGGCAAAGACCGCTGCGCCGAAGCAGATCATGAAGCCCGTCTCCGTCATGCTGGACGAGCCGAATATGTATCTGCTGGATATGGCAGAGTATGCAATGGACGGCGGCGAGTATCAGCCGTTGGAAGAGATCCTGCGTCTGGACAACAAGGCCAGAGCGGCACTCGGCATACCGCTGCGCAGAAAAGAGATCACCCAGCCCTACCTCATTGCACCGGAGACCTGTACGCATACACTGAAGCTGCGGTTCACGATCCCCTGCGAATTTGCCGTCTGTGAGCCGATGCTGGCGCTGGAAGACAATGATCGGACCCGCCTTTGGCTTAACGGCGCCCAAGTATCCAATGAAACAATCGGCTGGTATGTGGATAAGGACATCCACACGGTAAAGCTGCCCGAACTGAAAGTCGGAACGAACATCCTTGAAGTCGAGGTACCGATCGGCAGACGCACGAATCTCGAAGCAATGTATCTGTTGGGCGATTTCGGTGTCCGGGTCAACGGCACCGAAAAGACCATCACGGCGCCGGTCTGCACACTGGGCTTCGGCGATGTGGTGCCGCAGGGATTGCCCTTCTACACCGGCTGCATCGATTACGCCTTTGATACCGAGGCCTGCACCTCACTCACCGTCCGTACCCCGCAGTTCCGCGGCGGGCTCATAAAGGTCTTTGTAGACGGTAACGAGGTCGGCGCTATCGCTTTCTCGCCCTACACCGTGACCGCTTCCGACTTGGAAAACAAGCCGCATCACGTCACGCTGAAGTTCTACGGCACAAGACAGAACGGCTTTGCCCAGCTTCATCACACACAGGGCGTATACTTCTACCAGAGCCCCAACTCCTGGCGCTCCGAAAACGACCTGTGGTGCTATGAATATCAATTCAAGCCGATGGGCATTCTGAAATCCCCCGAAATCACCATTAGCAACAAATAACATTGTATAAAAGGGGCTGTTGTACAACCTTGCAAAAAAGTGAGTAATTAACTATAAATCCAGATACCGTTTGTACAGGAAGATCAGTGAACTGTTGAAAGAGATTAATGACGTACTGATCCGGTGGCAGATGCAGGCTACGGTTTGTATATCAATTACCTGTATTGCGAACAGCATTAGGATGAAATAGCATATGAAATTTCCCATGTATGATAAATCAATAAAAGATAAAGCGTACATGGAAAACCCGTATCGGGTAGAGAACTTCAAAATAAACGACAATGGAGTCTTGCGGCGTCCGAACGGAAAAGCATTCCTGTTCCGCTACAGGAATAACATCCATGGATACAACTATGGCCGACAGGAAAAGATATACGAATGCGAAGACTGCAGCGGCTGTCCTTATACGGAAGAGTGCAAAACGACAAGCCGAAACCGAACCGTAAGTATAAACGACGAACTGACAGCCTCCCATCGTGAGGTCCTGGACAATCTGGAAAACATACAGGCAGCGCTACTCCGAATGAAACACTCGATCCAGGCACAGAGTACATTCGGAACAATAAAAAATGACCGGCATTACAAGCGAATCGTCCGCAGAGGTACCCATTCTGTCGAACTTGAAATAATGCTTGTTTCTATCAGCCACAACCTGTATGAGTACTACAACAAACAAATAAAAAACTGTTAGCCTCATAAGGATACTTATTCCTGCTTTTGTGGGGGTAATGGGGATTATACTCTTTTTATTTCATTTTTGCCTTCGCGGAACTTAGAACAAGGGGCTGTGAAAGACGCATATGTACGTTCTTTCACAGCCCCTACTGTATCTGCTCCTCTGTGATGCAGCTGACAACAGTATTCCGACTGTCTTGTGGTATACTGCGATATATCATGTGGTATGATTGTACCAGAACAAGCAAAACAGTATTGGACTCTTCCTCAACAAGACTATCCTATACTGATTGCCCCATTCGGATTGACAAGGAGCAAATGGGAACTTAAGAAAAATATTCCTGTACATCATATGGTATGATAATGCCAGAACAAGCAAAGCAAGAGGGTGATAACAATGGTAACGTCCTGTTCTTAGTCACACGTATCTATTTGTCAATAAAGGAGTGAACATCATGAAAAAGACTATCCTTATTACCGGTTCCAGCGGTTTCCTCGGCAGCGCCTTCATTCGTATGTGCCGCAACAACTATCACATGGTAGGAATAGACATTGCAGACCCGAATCCTTTCCTGAACGCCAATCCGGACAGATTCTGCAAGTGCAACATCATCACAGAACCTGAAAAGCTCTTCGATATCGTCTGTGAAACCAAGCCCGACGCCGTGCTTCATCTTGCCGCAGTCAGCACCGTAGACGAAGGCTTTGCCAATCCCTCAAAGACCTGGCTGACGAATTCCCTTGGAACACAGAATATACTGATCATCCTTGACAAGTATCAGCAATCCGTCGGACATAAAATCCCGCTCATCATCAGCAGTACCGACAAAGTCATGGAGGAACAGCCCTTCGGTGTTCCCTACAGCGGCAGGACCCGCATTCTGCCTGCTTTCCGCTCCTCCTACGACTGTGCAAAGAGCATCGAAGAGCTTCTCTGTCAGTCCTACGCCAGGGAAGGCAATCCTGTCGTTATCTTACGGCAATGCAACATCGTCGGCCAGGGTGACATGAACTTCACAAGGATCGTTCCTCAGGTATGCAGAAAGCTGTATCACCATGAGACGATCAATATCCGCTGTTTCCGCAATCAGAACGGCAGTATTGATGAATTCTACCGCACCTTTATGGCAATTGAGGATCTGATCAACATCTATACCATCGTGACCGAGGATCTGATCAGCAATCCCGAGCCTTCCCATTCCGGTATCTATTGCGTAGCTCCTTCCCGCGATAATTCCATGTCCGTCACCAACCTTGTGACACGGATAGCCAATCACTACGGCTCCGGAGAGAATATGCGTCTGGAGTACTCCGTTATCGGTACCGGCTATGAGATCAAGTCGCAATTCATCGATCCGTCGGACTTCAATAACCGATACTGTTATACTCCATCCATCAGTATCGACCGCATGCTGGAGAGCACAGTAGCCTGGTATAAGGACTACTTAACACGGACGGAAAGTGCCGACTGAATAAAGTACCGCATAAGCACCCGTTGTTATAAAAAAAAATTATAAAAAGCAGTTGATTTTTTGCAGAATATATGTTACAATGCAAAAAACAAAAAGTGATCTTTCCTCAAATACACCGGAGGTGAAATGATATGCGTCTGGACGTCAAGAAAACCACCAACTGGCGCAAGGATATTCAGGAGATCGAAGACATCGATTCTCTCCGTCAGCTGGTCGATGAAATGACTCATTCCACCATGACCTGGTCCTCTTTTCTGAAGCAGGAGATCATCAGCCGAGGGCTCCGCAGCTACAAAGCCTTTGCTCAGAAAGCGGGCGTTGATGAAAAGACGATCGGAAACTGGATCAATAAAAACATGTATCCCAAGAGCCGGCGCAGCCTGATCGCCACCGCCATGGCCTTCTCCATGACGGAGGAGGAAACCAATTACATACTTGTTCGTTTCGGCGGATATCCTAAGCTGTATGTGAAGAATCTGGAGGATGCCGTTTGCCTTTATGTCATTCGCTGTATGTGTCACGGCACAGATCGTGCCATGACGCATAAGGATTATCCCTATGGCTATGTCAAAGAGCTGATGAAAAAAGTCAATTCACTCAAAGCAGCACATAAGCTTCCGAAAGGTTCTGCCGGAAGAAGACCGACTGCCACTGTCTACGATTCGATGAATGAGATCCTTGATGACGACAGATTCCTCCGATATGTCGAAAACAACATCTGTGATTTCGTGCCGTATGTGACATTGGCCAACGAGCTTGACAGACTCAATGAAGGAAGCACACATTCGCTTGTGACTCTCGATATCCTTCCGCCGAAATTCGATACGCTTCTTTCCCGTCTCCGTTCCCAACACGACGTACCGCCCAGGGATGACCTGATCGCTCTCGGTATCGCGAACGACATGAATGTTGAAATGATAGATGCTCTTCTGGAAGAGGCCAAGATGGATAT
>JAZLHZ010000311.1:0-4089 GCA_045617085.1 Clostridia bacterium | reverse complement strand
CTGCTCGGCAAACTGGTCCTTGAACGGATACGCACCGTCTTCGTATGCATCGGTGTAGCCCCATACCGTCAGGATATCGGTGCCCATATTGGTGCCCTTCAGTACGACCTCCACGGTTTCGCCATACTGGATGGCGGTCTTATCGACGGAGACGACCTCCAGCAGCAGAGACGGATACACGTCGACGGGCACCGTGGTATTCACATCGATCTGAACGGTGTTGGATTCAACTCTGGGAAGGTCGTCATCGGTAACAAAACCGCTGCCGTTCTTATTGTTCTTCGTCACCGGGGTCTTATCGTCTTTGTTCAGCCATTCCTTGGCATAAATAACCATATTCCGCCGGATAAAGCCAAGCGCTTCATCTTTGTCCCCGGTCTTGATGGCATAATCGTAGATCAGATATTCGCCTGGCGCAAACAGACTCCAAACGCCGTCGGAAGCAGCCGTATCCTCTGCCGTGCTGTCGTTTTCCGCAAATTGATCGTCAGCATACGTATATCTGAGACCGTTGACCGTCAGATAAATATCGCCGGTATTGGTCAGCTTCAGCTTGGCATGGACCTCGTCACCGTAGGCCGCTGTGGTCTTGTCAACGGAAAGGACCTCCAGCAGCAGGGAAGACTTGGGCTGATCCGGTACGGGAGTGGGACCGACCGGCGTGGTATCGATCGTCCAGTATCCGGGATACCACACGCCGTCGGCGTTATAGCCGTGCTCCAGCTGCCAATTCTCTATGGCTTCCGTGGTCTTACTTCCGGCAATGCCGTCTGCCTTGCCGCAATCATAGCCATTGTAATTCAGCTCTTCCTGCAGCTTCTTGACATCGTCGCCCCGGTCGCCGTTCTTGATGGCGCCGTCGGGATAGATGGGACGCTTTTCTTCCTTGCCGCAGACCTGACACTCCCGCTGCTCATAGCCGCAGGCAAAGTCCGTAGGCTCCTGAACGACGTGCCAATTGCCCCAGGTATGGGCAACCGTGGGAATGGTGTCATATACGGTATCACCGCAGCGGCCGCAGGTGGTATGCTTTTGGCCTTCCTGCACGCAGGTAGGCTGACGGTCCACAGTCCATTCACCGTATTCATGACCCAGTGCGGGAATGGACTCGGTCAGGGTCTTTCCGCAGCGGGAGCACTTGCTCTGCTGCTCGCCCTCCTCGGTGCAGGTGGGCTGCTTGGTCACGACCCAGTCACCGAAAGCATGGCCCCGGGCGGGAATGGACTCGCCTTCCTTGATCCCGCAGCGGTTGCAGGTGTGCTCACGATAGCCGTCTTCGGTACAGGTGGGACTCTTTGTGATATTCCACTCGCCCCAGTCATGGCCGAGAGCGGGAATGTCTCTGGATTCCAGAAGATCGCAGCGGTCGCAGTACCGATGCTCCTTGCCTTTCTCGGTGCAGGTAGGCTCCTCATCATCCTGCTGCCACCAATCGCCCCAGTCGTGGCCGAGAGCGGGAATGTCTCTGGATTCCAGAAGATCGCAGCGGTTGCAGTACCGATGCTCCTTGCCTTTCTCGGTGCAGGTTGGCTCCTCATCATCCTGATGCCACCAATCGCCCCAGTCGTGGCCGAGAGCGGGAACAAGACCCTCGACATAGCCGTAGGTCTCATCATCCGGGTTATTATCATAGCAGTTGCCGCAATACCCGCTGAGCGCACCGCTCTGCGTGCAAGTGGGCGGGATGTATCGACCGGGGTCAAAGCCGTCATAGCTGCCGCAGACAGGGCAACACCAATACGGTTCCTCTGCCGAAGCCGGTGCTGCAGGCAGCATGGTGAGCAGCATCAGTACGGTCAGTACCAATGCTGTCCACCGTCGGGAATTCTTTTGCATTGAAATGTCCTCCTTTTTTGATGCAAACATATCGTCACAGGTATAGTCCTGTACTTCCGTATTAATTATACACTAAATGACACATTTTTGTCAAGTCCACATATAAAAACAGACACATCATCATAATCAAATGACGATATGCCTGTTTTGCTGTTTACTTACTTGATGAAAGCACCGTACTGCTTCAGTTTCGCCCGCAGCGCGTCGGTATCGACCTTATGGAAATCGGCCTCGGACTGGGACAGCGCCATATACGAAGCGATACCTGCGGCCTCACCGGTTGCAAAGCAGGTCGACATGACACGGCAGGATCCGTTGGCGCCTCTGTCGGAGCAGATGGTCTTTCCGGCGACGATGACGTTTTTCACGCCGACGGGAGTCAGGCAGCGATACGGCACGCCGAAGGACTCGCCGGGCTGATAGGTCACTTTGCCGTTATACTGGGCAAAGTTCGTGAGTTTGCCCTCCAGCTTTGCCTTCTTTTCGGAAGGAGTGCTGTGAACATCCACATTGTAGCAGCTGCGGGCGATCTCGTCTGGATAGATGCTGCGGTTCTTGTAGTCCTCTATCGTCACCATGAAATCACAGATCATACGGCGGCTCTCTCTGGCGCCCAGCAGGCAGGCAGTGGAGGCAAGGAAGGCATTCCCGTAGGTCTCCGGCTCGGAATTGCGCACACACTCCGTCAGCTGATATGCCAGCTGACGACCCTTCATCATCGTCTTGGAGGCATTCACGGGATCGGTGGAATCGACATAGTACATATGTCCTGCATTGAAGCCGACAGCGCCCTTACCGACGATATTCACGACCTGATGATTATCCACGATCAGAGGATACTTTTCACGGTCACGGAGTTCAACATGACTTCCCTTGTAGTTATCCAGATTGCAGTTGGTCAGTGTAAAGCACATGGTCGCAGGCTGCGTTTCGCCGTACTCGTTGCCCATCATATACTTGCCGCCTGCCGCCACAGCCAGATCGGCATCGCCGCTGGCGTCGCAGTAAACCTTGGCACGGTATGCCTTGAGACCGCCCTTGTTGCAGACCACGATGGTGCGGACATTGCCGTCATCCGCCTCCGTCCATGCCAGCTGCGTAAAGAAGAGAACGTCCACACCGGCTTCGGTAACGATCTCATCGTACACACGCTTGAGAGCCTCGGCATCAATAGCAAAGGTATTCGTCTCCTTCGGCATCTGCGCTCTCAGCTTATCATAAATGTTCTTTCCGATACCGGTGTTGCAGAAGGGACCGCCGCCGGTGGAAAAACCACACCAGAACGGGACCAGACCTCCGGTACTCATACCGCCGAGGAAACCGGCGGCTTCGATGATCAAAGTGCGGGCACCCTCCCTTGCCGCAGCCACTGCCGCCGCACAGCCGGACGGGCCGCCGCCCAACACGATCACATCATAACTTTCATCGATCGGAAGCTCCATCTTGGGCATCGTATACATAGCAATATCCTCCTTTATTTATGATACTCTTCAAGAAATGCGCCGTCATTTTTCAGTGTGGTGCGCAGGGTTTCGATATCGATATCTCTGACGTGGCATCCGGCCTTCACCGCGATTGCTGCCGCACTGCCTGCGCCCTGAGCAATCGCCATCAGCACCGGCGTCACCCGGGTAGCACCGCAGGCACGATGGGTCGTGCTGATGCAGCGTCCCGCTACGATCAGGTTGCGCACCTCGTTGGTCACAAGGCACCGATACGGAACGGAATACCAGGTGCCTTCCTCCAGCTTGTACCGGATCTCGTTCTCCGTGCCCTTGGCTCTGGGCAGATGCACATCGATGGGATATCCGCCCATGGCGACGGCATCCGGGAACATCACATTGGTCGCCACATCCTTATCGGTCAGCTTGTACACGCCGTTGATCTTTCGGCTCTCCCGAATGCCGATATTCGGGCCGGTCTGTATCAGATGCGCATTCTCAAACCCGGGCACATATTCCTTCAGGAAGCCGAACAGCTCCCATGCCTGTCTTCTTCCGTCGATCTCCGCCTCGGTCAGGCCCATGGCGTCCACCGAGTTCAGGTTGTACATGTGCGTCATGTTGACGATGACCTGACCCTTGGTATTGGTCTCGAAGATCAGCATGTCCTTGTTGGGAACAGTGATCTTTCCCTCCTGTCTTGCCCTTTCCAGAAGGCTCCTGCCGCCCTGAATGCCTGCCCTCGGGATCTCACGCAGATGATCGAAGGGGATCGTCTCCAGCATGTCGTCCTGATTGTCCAGCACATAAT
>JAZLHZ010000310.1:0-7247 GCA_045617085.1 Clostridia bacterium | reverse complement strand
GTTCGCCTTCTGCAATACCGACGAGGTGTTCGCCGTAGCCTCCGGCCAGAGCGGCGACGTGGGAAAAAGCTACCTGTACGGGCTGATCCTCACGCCGTATTTCGGCTGGGCCATCGGCACCGCACTGGGCGCCGCCGCAGGCTCGCTGCTTCCCGCCATCGTCAGGGATGCGCTGGGCGTCGCCATCTACGGCATGTTCATCGCCATCGTCATCCCGCCCTCCCGAAAGAACAAAGCCGTGCTCACCGCCGTAGTGCTGGCGGGCGTGCTCAGCTGCCTGTTCTGTTACCTACCCCGGCTGTTTTCGTTCCTTCCGGAAATCTCCTCCGGCTTCACCATCATCATCTGCGCCGTAGCGGTCTCCGCCTTCTGCGCATGGAAATTCCCGATAGAAACGGAGGAAAGCGGCTCATGAGATGGGATATCTACCTTTCTTACGTCATCGTGATGGCACTGGTGACCTACCTCATAAGAATGCTGCCCCTGGCCGCCTTCCGCAAAAAGATCACCAGCCGGTTCATCCGCTCGTTCCTGTACTATGTGCCCTACGCCGTGCTCAGCGCCATGACCTTCCCCGCCATGCTCTACGCCGCAGGCAGCATCTGGGCCGCCGCAGCCGCCATGGCCGTCGCCCTGTTCCTCGCCTTCAAGGAGAAGTCGCTGATCATCGTCGCCCTCGCCGCCAGCGGTGCGGCGCTCATCGTGCAGCTTCTGATCAATATGCTCTGAGTAACACATAAAAAAACAGCGGATCCCGCAGAAATTTTTCGGGGTCTGCTGCTTTTTTATTTCAGTTTTTCACCTTGATCTTGATATCTCCCGTAGAGGTTCGGATCCTGCATTTCCCGCCGGAGCCGGACTCCGGCACATCCACGCTGCCGGTACTCGTATGCACGTCAAACACCTTTTCGGAAAGCACCGTTCCCCGGACATCTCCCGTCGATGTGTCGATCACGATCTCGCCCGCATCGGCATCCGTCAGTATCACGCTTCCCGTACTCTTTTCCACGGCAAGCGTTCCGTCGACGATCACATTTTCAAATGTCGTTTCACCCGTGGTGCTCTGCACGTTCAGTTCCCTGCATCCGATGCCGCTCAGACGGATATCGCCGGTCGTGAGTGAAATGTCCGCACAGTCAAAGCGGAAGCCTTCCGATATATCGATATCTCCTGTCGTTCCGTCGATCGTCAGTGCGCCGTATTCGCCCATCGGCAGCTCGACCCGGACCTCCGTCGTCTCGAATACGATCCCGATATGCTCATACCATTTTCGCTCATCGGCTTCGGAGATCACGAGCGTGTCATTTCGAACGGAAACCGTATACTTATCGTCCTCCGGCTCATGGCAGATCACCCTGCACGTATCGTCCTCCGACGGAATGATCACGATATCCGCCGTCCTCGTTTCCAGCCGGATATTACTGAACGGTTCACTCACCGCATGCGTTTCGGTCTCAAAATACACCGTGCTCAGTTTGGTAAAGTCCCAGCCTTTCAGCGTCATCGCCAGCACAAACAGCAGACAGCCCGCAGCCACGAGCCATGCCGCCGCAGTCAGCCATTTCTTCGTTTTCCTCATGCTGCTGCCCCCTTTCCGATGATACGGTGCTTGAGCCTTCCGCTGAGCTTTGCGGTCAGCACCAGCATGCCTTTCGTCACTGCCTTATATCCGAAGAACATGAATATCGCCAGTCCGGCGCATGCGATCGCCACTCCCGCCACAACGAGCCCGGTCAAAGTGCTCCCTCCTGTGTATATGAACCAGATGCCGGAGGCGAGCCCGCCGATGACACCGCCGCAGAGACCGACTTCCACTGCCCAAAGAGCCACGATCACCGCCCAAAGTGCGGCATATACGGCAAATACGGCAAATACCGTTGCCGCAATTGCGATCAGAACCGAAAGCCATATCGGTGACCCCAACAGGATCAGACCAAGCTCCCAGCCCTTTATACCTTTCTTCGGCTTGATCTTTTCCTTTACGAGCTTCGGAAGCGGCGTATCCGCAATGATCTGCCGGGCAATGTCCTCCGGGTTTCCGATCTGCGCGATGGCCTCCTCTTCCGAAAGGCCGTCTTCCATCCGGTCCTCCGCCATTTCTTCATAGTAGCTCAGCCGTTCTTCGACTTCCTCCTGCGGCAGGCCCGACAGTCCCTTGCGCAGCCGCATCAGAAATTCCTGCTTAGTCATGTTGCTCATCTCCCTTGGTCACGAATCTGTATATCGACAGGATCTCCTTCCATTCGCTCTTGAAATCCTCGATCCGTTGCAATCCGGCATCGGTAATGTGATAGTATTTCCTCAGCCTTCCCTCGTGCTCCGCCGTCCGGACCGTCAGCATGTCCGCCGCCTCCAGCCGCTTCAGCACCGTATATAATGTAGATTCCGACAACTCGATGTACGGCTTCATGTCCTTGATCATCTTGTATCCGTAGGAGTCCTCGCTCCGGATCGCCGCCAGCACGCACACATCCAATAGTCCCCGTTTCAACTGTCCGTCCATGCAATACCCCCTTTCACGTTATACATCATATCACGTAGTATTGTTCCTGTCAAGCGTTTTACAAGCAAATAACAAAAGACTGATTTGTGCTCACAGTACAAATCAGTCAAAATTCATTCGGAGTATTGATCGCCTGCTCAGCACCCGTATTTCAAAAAATCGCCGAGCTTTATATGCGTCACATTTGACGTGGAGTAGTCAAGGTCATCATTTGTGATGATCAATTTTCTGTCGATCTGCGAAAGGTTTCCGAAAGCGCCGAATTCCCGTTGCCAGGTCTTTTCATCCACAACGCTCCAGGACACCTGTATATAGGTGTGTTTCCCGTCCTTTTCTGCCAGGAAGTCTATCTCACGCCCATTATTATCATACACAAATACCGAGTAGCCAAGATAAATCAACTCATTGTAAACCACATTTTCCAGATTATGCGTCAGGTCATAGCGCCTGTCCTGACACCGTATGGAATTCAGTGCCGGATCGCAATCAAAAAGCTTATCGCTCTGATTGAGTTTCTTCTTCGCTTTTCTGGAAAAAGTCGGAAGTGAGTCGATCACATATGCTTCCTCCAGATAGCCGATCCACTTCTGGATCGTGTTGGCTCCGATATGCTCACCATTGCCGTTCATGTAATCGGCGATGGATTTTGCAGAGCATTTCCGTGCATTGGAGATCAATACAAAGTCCGCCACACGTCGGAAGGCATCCGCTTTCCTGATTTTATACCTCTTGATGATATCGTTCATTACGATCGTCTCATCCAGATCATTCAAGTACCGGTGCAGATCCTTCTCCGATGAAAATTCAACACGTTTCGGAAAACCGCCCCAAACCAGATAATCCATGACCGAAATATCCCGTCCCAGCTCATGAGCATACTGCTGCAGCTCACGATACACAAAAGGACGCACCCGAAAAGATACATACCTGCCGGAAAGCTCCTTCGTGAATTCGCCAGACAGTAATTTGGAGTTGGAGCCTGTCACAAAAACGGAGCAATTCTGCCTTCTCAGCGACCTGCAGGCCAAATGCCAGCCCGGGATCTCCTGAACCTCGTCCAAAAAGACGTAGCAAAGTCCTTCCGTTCTGTGCGCATTGACCCAGTCTACGATATCCTCCCATGCGGTAATTTTCACAGTAGTTGCCCGGTCATCAAAATCCAAATATACTATGTTGTCCGTCTTCTCCCGGATCTCTTCCATTGCCTGTTCCAAAATGACGGATTTTCCGCTTCTTCTGACACCTGTGATGATTTTTATCAAGTCACTTTCATAGAATCCGCGGATCTCCTCCAAGTACTTTTCCCGAACGACCATATATACCACCTTCATTGATATTTCTATTGACAATTTTACCGCAAGTTGGAAAATTTGTCAATACTACTGACAAATTTTCCATGCTTTGTCAAAATTGTCAATAGGAAATCCCCTATTGACAAAATAGCTAAAACAGTGTATAATAATTTTAGCTAAAACAAAGGAGTGATCGTTTATGACAGTTGCCACCGCCACCGAAATACAAAACAATTTCGGGAAATTTCTGCAATCCGCCATTGACGGAAATGAGATCATCATACTGAAAAACGGAAAAGAGGTCGCCCGTCTCATCTCCAACACGCAGGCCGTATCCTTCCTGACCGATTCGCTTACCGGAGTTCTGACCGAAGACTTTGATGACAAAGCCATGCGGGCGGAAAGGATCGAGAAGCATGAAGGTATTTATTGACACAAACATACTGCTCGATGTCCTATGCAACCGTCCCGACTTTGTCGAAGCTTCCGGAAAAGTATGGAAGCTGTGCGAAACCGGGATCATCGACGGTTGTATATGTACCCTTTCCATATTGAACATTGCCTATATCCTCCGCAAACAGCTTCAGCCGGATACTGTCAAACAGATCATCGACCGGCTGGATCTGATATTCGAATTCGTTCCTTTGATGCCGTCCGACATTCGGGAGGCGGCTCTTCTCGGCTTCTCCGATTATGAGGATGCCGTTCAGGCCGCATGCGCCGACCGCATCAGAGCAAGGTACATCGTCACCCGAAACATCAAGGACTACATGAACAGCAGCATCTCCGCTCTGAAGCCGGAAGAACTGCTCGAAAGAATCATTTGACCGTGGCCGCATCGCAGATATACAAAAAACAGATTCCGTATTTTTCACCGGAATCTGTTTTTGTTTATTCCCCTTCAATGATCGCCAGCGCCAGTATGCCGACAATCACCAGCGCAATGAACGCATACTGCTTTTTCGTGAGCTTTTCCTTCAGGAACACCCTCGACAGCAGCAGCGACACGACGCACACGGACGATATGATGGGCGCTGCGATGGCGCCGTTGCCGCTCATGGCATAGACATAGGTGAACTGGCCTGCGGTCTCGCAGACGGCAGCCGCAAGCTTGTCCTTCTGCCTCGGCAGCTCGAAGCGCACCTTCTTCACCTTCATGAAGATGAACAGCACCAGTGCACAGAAGGCAAACGTCAGCTCGTAGGAGGTGTTTGCCACCGCCTCGATGTTATCCTCGGTGATGCCGACCAGCGGGCTCAGGCTCACGTCCTCCAGATAGAACACGTCGAGGAAGCTACCGAAGGCATCCAGCAGCGCATACAGGAACGGCATGATGAACGCCACGATTGCCATAGTACGGCCCAGCTTCTTCTTGCGGTCGGTGATCCCGTTGTTCTCAAGGAAGCCGATGCCCAGGATTCCGATGACGATGATGCCGATGGCGAACATCGCAGGCACGGAGATGGTGTCGCCCAGGATCAGCACGCACAGCAGCGAGCAGATGGCGCCGGACGTATTCTCGATGGGATCGGAGATGGACTCCTCAATGAACCGCATTCCGAAGAACGAGAACGCCATCGAGAGGATATACAGCAGCGACACCGGCAGATACCGGATCAGGTTGACCGCCTGATAGCCGATATCCTGTGTGAGCAGGGTGAACAGGGCATGGATGCCCATGACTGTGCCGACGCACACGCAGATCTTCAGATGCGCATACTTCTCGTCGGGCCGGGCGCCTCTCTTATAAAAGAACTCGGCCAGTCCCCATAAAACCGTGGTAAATATCGTGAAAAACAACCACATGATTCTTTCCTCCCCGTATAGGTTATCTGAATCCGCCGACGATGCCGCTGATGGTATTGATGACCAGCGCCGTGCCGACAGCGGACAGTATATGTTCGATCTCAAACCCGTCGATCAGCTGCGCACACACGTACAGCAGCGCCACATCGATCACGCACTTGAACAGTCCAAAGGTGAGACAGCCCAGCGGCAGCGTGATGAGCCGCAGGATCGGACGCACGATGAGATACGCCACGCCCAACAGCACACCGGCAGTGAGGGCGATCTCCATCGAAGCGCACACCAGTCCCGGTACCAGCTGCGTACACGCCGGTACACCCAGACAGCAGCACAAAAAAGTTGAAAACACACGTCCCGGCTTCGCTTTTTTTCTGTCACTCATCGGCGGCTCCTTCTTCAAGCAGGTCGGTATAGTCCTTCCATATCCCCTTTGCCTCGGGCATACGGCGGATGGTGATCTCGGTTTTCAGTGTAGGATGGGTAAATGTCAGGGAATATGCCCACAGGGCGATCTGCTGGCCGGGCTTGCCGTTTCCGTAGCGGGCGTCGCCCCACAGGGGATATCCGGCGTGCATGTGCTGCACCCGGATCTGATGCGCCCGTCCGGTGAACAGCTCCACCTCCGTCAGCGTGGTGCCGTTTCTCGATGCAACGGGCCGGGTCATGAGCCGGGCATCCTTCGCCCCCTCAAAGCTCCTGTCCACGACGTGCACCATGCCGTTTCCGTCCTTGTACAGCCAGTCCTTCAGCTCTTTTTCTTCGGTCAGCGTGCCCTGAAGCACGGCCATATACCGCTTTTTCGTGCTGTGGCCGGAGAACTGTTCGCTCAATCGGGAGGCCGCCTTGGACGTTCTGGCGAACACCATGACGCCGCCGACGGGCCGGTCGAGCCGATGCACAAGGCCGAGGTAGACCGCACCGGGTTTATTGTACTTTTCGGCGATGTACTTTTTGAGGATGGTCAGCATATCCTCATCGCCGGAGGAATCCGCCTGCACCGGCACGTTGCAGGGCTTCACCACGCACAGCACGTGGTTGTCCTCATATAATATATCGAGCTTCACGTCAGTCTCCGAAGGTCGCTCTGCCGCTGGCGCCGCAGGGAAGGAAGCCGCCGACGGTAATGGGCAGCAGCACCTCGTCCGACACGACGGTCGGATGATAGTCCTTCAGCGTCATGCCCAGCATGTTATACAGCACGGCGGGCTGCAGACCCGTGGTATAGCTGTTGATCAGCATGAACAGCGGCTTTTCGGAAAGCACGCCGCTGCACGCCTTGACCAGGCCGAACAGCTCGTCCTCCAGCTTCCACACCTCGCCGTTGGCGCCTCTGCCATAGGAGGGCGGATCCATCAGGATGCCGTCGTAGGTGTTGCCCCGGCGGATCTCCCGGGCCACGAACTTGCCCGCGTCCTCGATGATCCAGCGGGTGCTGCTCTCGTCGATGCGGGACAGCTCCCGGTTTTCCCCGGCCCAGAGCACCATGCCCTTGGCGGCGTCCACATGGGTCACCTTCGCGCCCGCCATGGCGCAGGCCATGGTCGCGCCGCCGGTGTAGCCGAACAGGTTCAGCACCTTCACCGGGCGGTTCGCCTTGCGGATCAGGCCGCTCATCCAGTCCCAGTTGACCGCCTGCTCCGGGAACA
>JAZLHZ010000309.1:0-10274 GCA_045617085.1 Clostridia bacterium | reverse complement strand
CCTTTATCTCTTTACTATATCTTTTGTTCTTGTGGCTTCTTCTTAGCATAATAATAACCCCCATAGTATTGCCTTGAAACTTTTTGTTATTTCAAGTGTCTACTCTATGGGGATTATATCATTGCTTCATGCAGGTCATTTTTTATCAATCAATAGATTTTCTGTTCCTTACTGCTCAGTTCCCGGTACATTTCAATAAACAACGGATCGCCATCCGAAATGAATTGCAAGGCAATGGCGGCAGACTGAATGTACTGCCCCTTCTTGATCAATTCAAGATACTCGGCATACTTACCGGGATTCTCCGTATCGATACTGTTGACGATCCCTTTTGAAAAAGTGATCCAGTTGATACCGCCGTTGACCTGATCCAGTTGATTCTCGTCCAAATGATTTATGTCTTTCATAAGGTTGTCCTCCTTTTCTCATTCATATACCATTATTGTACCACAAACCGGTGTTTTTTTCAAGCCTTCCGTTTCAAAGAAAAGTTGCTGTTGAAATTCCCGCCGTAATATGCTATAATAGATGCAAACACAAAATCCGGAAAGGTGACGGTTTTTATGCCGAGTAAGAAAAACATATTCAAGACCACCATGGCGGTCACAATGGTCATTTTTATCAGCAAAGCACTGGGATTCCTGCGGGAGATCATCATGACGGCGTATTTCGGCGCCGGAGCTCACATGGATGCCTACAACATGGCATACAGCATTTTTTATGTGCCTGTGCTGCTGTTTAATTCCTGCATCACCTCCACGCTGGTGCCTGCCTATATCCACCTCAAAGAGGAAAGCTCCCGCCGGGAGCTGGACCGCTTTACCGGCAACACGCTGAACCTGTATACCGTACTGGCGCTGGGTGTTACCGTAATCATGCTGCTGGTGTCCGCACCGCTGACAAGGCTGCTGGCGGGCGGCTTTGAAGCGGAATTCCTCGAGCAAACCATCTATATGCTGCGGGTCATGCTGCTGTCCCTGTGTTTCTCGGTGGGTTCCATCGTACTTTCCACCATTCTGAACGCACGGCGCAACTATCTTGCCGCCCAGCTCACCGGTTTCCCGCTGACCATCGCCCTGTGTGTCGCCACCATCTTTTTCTCTGCCAGATTCGGCATCAATGCGCTGGCCTGGGGCGTGTTCTTCTCCGGCGTGCTTCAGATCATCGTGCTGCTGCCCTTCTTTATGAAGGACTTCAAGTATTCCTTCACGCTGAACTTCAGCGACAAGCGGTTCCGCAAGATGATGCTGCTGGCTGTGCCCGCCATGCTCTCGATGGGCGTCAACGAGCTGAACCACATGATCGACAAGATGCTGGCCGCCACGCTGCCTGCAGGCGATCTGACCTGCATGAATCTGGCATTCCGGCTCATCACGTTCCTGGAGGGCGTCGTACTGGTGCCCATCAACACCATCGCCTTCTCCGAAATGAGCACCGAGGCCGCCCGGGGCGACTATACCAAGCTTCGCAGCAAGATAAGGAATAAGACCGGCGTCATTGCGCTGATCATACTTCCCATCAGTATCATAGGCGCCATTATGGCAAAGGACGTCATCCGCCTCGCCTATCTCCACGGCGCATTCACCGAAAAGAGCGTTACACCCACCGCCACGGCACTGCTGTTCTACATCATCGGCGTATTCAGTTTCGGCATGCGGAACCTGCTCAGCAACACCTTTCATGCCTTCCAGGACACCCGGACACCCATGCTGAACGCCATGTTCACCGTGGTACTGAATATCATACTGAACGTCATACTCGTCAAGGTCATGGGACTGGGCGGTCTGGCGCTGGCCACCTCCGTTTCCGCCACGATCGGCGCACTGTCGCTGGCCTTCCTTGTGAAAAAGCGCATGGGCAGCATATATGACAAGTCCAGTCTTTCCGACTTCATCAAGATCGTGATCGCCTCCGCCGCCTGCGCCCTGATGTGCGCTTTCATGAACCGGGTACTGCCCCAGTCCACCACCTACATCAACGCCTTCACGAGACTCATCATCGGCACCTGTGTTTCCGGCATCGTATTCCTCGCCTTTGCCGCAGGTCTGAAGGTCAAGCAGCTCAGCGGCGTTATTTCCGGAATCAAGAGAAGACTTCACAGATAACAGGAGGAACTCATTATGGCAGAACTCAAATATGAAATCACAGAACACATCGCGACCTTATCCGAGGACGGCAAGGGCTGGACAAAGGAGCTGAATCTGGTCTCCTGGAACGACAACCCCGCCAAGTACGACATCCGCAGCTGGGACAGCACCCACACCCGTATGGGCAAGGGTATCACGCTGTCCAAGGAGGAGCTGGCCGCACTGTGCAAGGCCGCTTCGGAGATCACGGAGGGCTGAGCAATGAAGAAAGTAGTTTTGCTGGGCGATTCCATCCGTCTGATCGGCTACGGCGCAAAGGCAGCCGAAATGTTGAAGGATAAATATGAAGTATGGCAGCCGGAAGACAACTGCCGCTTCGCCCAATACACCCTGCGGGGGCTCTTCGACTGGAAGGAGCATCTTCTGAACGCCGATGTGGTGCACTGGAACAACGGACTGTGGGATGAGTGCGATCTCTTCGGCGACGGCAGCTTCACAGCGCCGGAGGATTACTGTGCCACGATGCTGCGGATCGCCGACATTCTCCTCTCCTACGGTGTCAAGCGCATCATCTTTGCCACCACCACGCCGGTCCGGAAGGCCAATACCCACAACATTACCGAGCGTATCGCCGCCTTCAATGCGGCGCTGGTGCCCAAACTCATCGAAAAGGGCGTGGAGATCAACGACCTGTTCTCCGTCGTTGCCGAAGACATCGATGCGAATATACGGGAGGACGACAACATCCACCTGACGGAACGGGCCATCGGCCTGTGCGCCGAAGCCGTTTGCCGGGCGATCAGAGGAGAATGAATCATGCATGACATCATCATCAGAAACGGACGCATCGCCGACGGTACCGGTGCGCCGCTGGTTTCGGCAGATATCGCCGTCAACAACGGAATCATCACAAAGATCGGCGACCTCTCTTCGGAAAAGGCGAAGAAGGAGCTGGACGCCGCCGGGCTGATCGTTGCGCCCGGTTTTATCGATTCTCATGCCCATTCGGACACCTCTTTCCTGACCGATACCTCCTGCGCCAGCAAACTGTATCAGGGAATCACCACCGAGGTGACCGGTCAGTGCGGTTCTTCACCCTTCCCCAAGCGCTGGCCGTCCTTTGCGGACTTCGTGAAGGAGTTTGACGAGAAGCACTGCATGGCGGTCAATCAGGCCATTCTCGTCGGCCACGGCAGCCTGCGGGACGCCGTCATGGGCTATGAAGACAGAAAGCCCACTGCAGAAGAGCTGGAAAAGATGAAGGCCCTGCTGCGCCGGAGCATGGAGCAGGGCGCCTGGGGTATGTCGCTGGGTCTGGAATATGCACCCGGCATATTTGCCGAGCCTGACGAGCTGAATGCGCTGGGCAGCGTGGTAAAGGAATTTGACGGCCTTGTCCCCTGCCATATGCGCAGCGAAGGTATGCAGATCCATGAAGCCATTGAAGAGCTGCTGAACGTGGGACGAGCCTCCGGCGTGCATGTCCATATCTCGCATCTGAAGATCGACAACTTCCGTGTACACGGCATTGCCGACAAGGTCTGGCAGCACATTCAGGATGCAAAAAAAGAAGGAGTCAATGTCACCTGTGACATGTACCCCTTTACGGCTTCCTCCACCGGTCTTACGATCCGCTGCCCCAAGTGGAGCAGAGAGGGCGGCGACGAAGCGCTGATGAAGCGGTTGACGGGTCCCGAGCGTGCCTCTATCGTCGAGCATATCCGCACGGCGCACTATTTTAACGCCGAGCGTGCCGATACCTGCCTGTTCAGCAGTGACGGCGGCTACTGGCCGGAGATCGTCGGAAAGACGCTGAAAACCGTCGCCGAGGACTACCTGCACACCACCGACTATGCCGAAGCCGCCGCAGACGTGCTGATCCGCACCCACTGCAAGGCAGGCGGCATCTTCTTCGTGATGAGCGAGGCCGACATGCTGTACTTCATTTCCCGGGATATCGGCATCGGTTCCGACGGCTATGCGCTGCCTGCCGACCCCGAACAGGTCAAGTTCAGCCCGCATCCCCGTTCCTATGCCGCCATCGTCGAGTTCCTGCGTCTGGCAAGGGAAAAGCAGCTCTGTTCCGTAGAGGAGGCCGTGCGCCGCATTACATCCAAGCCCGCCGATATGATCGGGCTGACGGATCGGGGCCTGCTGAAGGAAGGCCTTGTTGCCGACATCACCGTGTTCGATCCCGACACCGTGGCGCCGGGAGCCACCTATCTCGATCCTGTCCGCACCGCTGTCGGCATCCGACACGTCGTCATCGGCGGCGAGATCGCACTGGAAGACGGCGTACAGACCGATGTGCGCTGCGGTAAATTCCTGAAAAAGTCTAAAGTCAAATGATCCCGTAATCCTGGGCACATCTTTTGAGTGCCGCATCGACGGAGCTGAATATCACGCCGCCGGATGCGGCCTTTTTGCAGTTCATCCACAGATTGTGGCTCTGCCGCCGGCTGTCCGTGACCGTTGTCTTCCTGCCGAGATACTTCACAAAATCCCGGGTGATGTCAAACATGTTCCTGTCCGTCTCACTGCCGAAGTTGTAGGCGCCGCCCGGCAGACGGCAAACGGCAGGCATGTTTTCCGCCACTTCCCGCAGGTACGTGATGCCCCGGTACTGGAGGCTTGAAAATGACACGCCGTTCTCCGCCGCCAGCAGGTTCCTGATATAATTCCCCCTCAGCGACACCATGTCATACATCCACTCCGCCCGCAGCAGTACCGCATCCGGACAGATGTCCAGCACCCGCTGCTCCATCTCCAGCTTGTGCCGGGCATAGGTATTGGCGGGCTTCACGTTGTCCTCGGTATACGGACCCGCATCGTCGCAGCCGCTGTACACCTGGTCGGAGCTGAAGCAGACCAGTTTTCTGTCCCCTGCCGCCTTCGCCAGATAAACGGGCAGCAGCACGTTGGCGATATACGATGCCTCCGGGTCCTGCTCGCAGGTGGGGATATCCGATATCGCCGCCGTGTGGATGATCGTATCTGCGCCGCTCTCCTCCACCATGCGCTTTACGTCCTCCTCATGCATTCCGCGAAGAGACGGCGCTGCAATGGTGTCCTTCAGATCCTTCATCAGCCTTGCGCCGACAAAGCCTTTGGCTCCCGTGATCAGTATCATATTCTTCACCTCACAAACAGCGGGCATGGCGGAAAACGCCATGCCCGCTGCGGAATGCTTATCAGCCGATATAGTAGCTGGTGAGTACGTCGATGTAGTCTGCAAGGCCCATTGCATCGAGCTCAGCCTTGTAGTCTTCCCAAGCGGCGTCATCGTTGATGTCGATCTCGCCCATGACGAACTTGGTGCACATGGTCTTGATGTAGTCGTTGAAGTCGGTCTGGAAGTCGCTGCGCTCCTGGATCAGGTCTTCGTCTGCGCACCAAACAACATCGGGGATGTTGTGCCATACATAGTAGGGCTCATACTTGGCGGCGGAGGAGTACAGGATGTAGGTGTTGTCGGAGTTGAACATATCGGGATTCATTGTGGTGCCGTAGCGGATGGCTGCACGGTCGTAACGGGGATGCGTGCCGGAATTCCACAGGCAGTCTACATCCAGAACGTCACGGACAACAGCCTTGTTCTCGCCGTTGAATGCCTCGGCATCTTCCCAATGCCAGTCAACGCCTTCGTAGCCGTAGTGGCCGAAGTAGGTTCCTTCCTCGGAAATGAGGTAGTCCAGCATACGGAATGCGACCTCGGGATTCTCACAGGAGGTGGTGATGACCTGGCTCAGGTTGAAGTTGCCGCCCTTGCGAGCTGCAGCCTGCTGATACTCGCCGGCCAGAGGAGCAATTGCGGGATAGTCGGTCCAGTTGACCATGGTGGGATCGGTGTAGCCGCCCAGATACCAGCAGGGAGCGGTACCTACGATGGCTTCGGCAGCGGGTCTGTTCAGCAGAGCCTTGAACTGGGTCTCATCCTGAGTGTAGGTCTCGGGAATGATCAGACCCTCGGCATACAGATCGGCGATGTACTTGAGGCCTTCACGCCAGCCGTCGGTGTTGGCAAGGAAGCGGATCTCGCCGTCATCGGTGATGACGTAGTAGTTCTCACGATACAGCTCGAAGGGGTTCATCAGGAAGCAGATAGGATCGGACTGTCTGCCGTTGTACCAGCCAACCAGGGGCAGCTCATCGGTGGTGTCGCCGTTGTCGTTCATGTCGTTGTCACGGAAGGCGATCAGCATGTCCTTGAACTCCTCGGGAGTGGTGGGGGCAGCAATGCCGAGCTTATCCAGCCAAGCCTGGTTGACCCACATCTTGTACTCGCAGTCCTTATGCACGCCGGTGTCGGTATACATGAAGTTGTAGATGTGGCCGTCGTTGGCGGTCAGCATGTCCTTATACTGGGGCTGCTCCTCAAGAGCGATCTTGTAGTTGACACCCCACTCCTCGATGAGGTCGTCCAGAGCCAGAGCCACACCGGCGTCTGCCCACTCGTTGATAACGGCGGTGCCGAAGGTGCCGGTATAGATGTCGGGCCACTCACCGGAGGCAACGCTCAGGTTGCGGGCGGTGTCACCGTTCTCGGAAGAGCTGTACATCTGCCATACGATGTCGATGTTCATCATCTCTTCGAGATACTTGGTCATGTCGTCGGTCTCGTAATCACGGCCGACGATCTCGCCTGCGAACAGGGTCAGGGTAACCGTCTCGTCACAGAGCGGATACTCGCCTGCGGGGCTCAGGGTCAGAGCGCTTGCGGAGACACAGGTGAAGATCAGCGCAAGAGCGAGGATCAGTGAAAGCTTCTTCATGGTGAAGAACCTCCTTTTTTATTTATCAAGTGCATTCCGCACTTTGATATTCGTATTTTGCCCTTTTTTATCCCTTGACGGCGCCGATCATGACGCCCTTGACGAAGTACCGCTGTACAAAGGGATAGATCATCATGACGGGCAGGCAGGACACCACAATGACGGAATACTTCATCAGATTTCTGCGCTCCTCCAGCAGCATCATCGTGGTGAAGTCCACTTCGTCGATATTGGTATTATTCAGAACGAGGATCTCACGCAGGATGACCGACAGCGGATACAGGCCGCGCTTGCCGGAAAGGTAGATCATCGCATCGAAGTAGGCGTTCCAGTGGCCCACGGCATAGAACAGGCCGATGACCGCCATGATCGGACCCGACAGCGGCAATACGATGCTGGTGAGATAGCGGATCGGGCCGCAGCCGTCCAGCTGGCTGCTTTCCAGCATTTCCAGCGGGATCTGCGTCTTCATGTACGTGCGCATGACGATCATGTTGTATACGCTCATGGCACCGGGCAGCAGCACCGACCAGCGGGTCTGCAAAAGGCCCAGCGAGCGGATCGTCAGATACGTCGGGATCAGTCCGCCGCTGAAGTACATCGTGATCATGCAAAGCACCATGATGAAGCCCTTGCCCTTGAAGTCGGGGCGGGACAGCGGATAGGCGCACATCGTGGTGACCGCCAGTGAGATGAACGTACCCACGATCATGTAGATCAGCGAGTTGCCGTAACCGGTCCAGATATCCTTATACTCGAACACCGCCCGATAGCCTTCCAGCGACGGTCTTGCAGGCAGCAGAGACAGGCTCATGATCGAAGTGCCCGCCGAGAACGAAGCCGAAATGACGAACAGCAGCGGATAGGCGATAATGAGGAGGAACAACGACAAAACGATCCAGTCAATGGTCAGGAACACCTTGTCGCTGAACGTGTGCCGTATCGTCATATTCTTTTTTTTGCTCATACCGCACACCTCCTCAGAACAGGGAGCTGCCGCTGAGCTTGCCGGTGATGCCGTTCACGATCAGCAGCATGACGACGTTGATACAGGAGATGAACAGACCGACCGCAGCGCCATAGGAGTACTGGGGCGTTGCCGCTTCGAGGCCCTGCTTGTAGGTATAGGTGCTGATAACCTCGGAGACCTCGGTGTTCAGGCTGTTCTGCATCAGGTAAATCTTTTCATAGCCGACCGACAGCATGGAGCCGCAGTTCATGATCAGCAGGATCGCCACCGTAGGCAGGATGCTGGGCAGATCGATATGCCAGATCCGCTTGATGATATCGGCGCCGTCTACGATCGCCGCCTCATGCAGCTCGGGAGATACGCCGCTCGGTGCGGAGATGTAGATGACGGAGCTGTAGCCCACGCCCTGCCATACACCGGAAAACGTATAGATGAACCGGAAGTACTGCGGCATGGCAATAAAGTTGATGGATTCCTTGCCCAGCGACATGCGTATCACGTTGATGAGACCGGTACGAGTATCGAGGAACTGAAGAATGATACCGACCATGACGACGGTGGAAATAAAGTGAGGCGCATAGGACACCAGCTGCACCGTCTTTTTATATTTCTGCGACGGCATATAGTTCAGCAGAAGTGCCAATACGATGGGCAGCGGGAACGTCATCAGTCCCCACAGGTTGATCATGAAGGTATTTTTCATGAGCAGCCAGAACTTACGGTAGGTAACGAACTTGATGATGTACTTCAGGCCGACCCATTCGCTGCCCCAGATGGTCTTTGTGACCTTATAGTTCCGGAAAGCGATCTGAGCGCCGTACATAGGCCAGTATTTGAAAATAATCAGATACGCAAGAGGCACTGCGACAAGCAGATAGAGGCTCCAGTTTCTCCTGATCTCTCTGGCGATCCGCTGACCGAGCGGTTTTTTCTTCGCTGCTGAAGCGGCCATACGCAACACTCCTCCTTTTTTCTTTTCTTAATTCAGTATACTCATTTTCGTCGATTTTGTCAATACTTTTCCGTCATTCTGCACACATTTTCTTTATTTTATTCTACAAAATACCGCAGCGTCAAGCTGCGGTAAAGCGGTATATCAGGTAAAACTGTATTTCCTTGTATACTCGTTGAAAAGTCTCTGGAAGTGCTCTTCGCCGTTATTCTTGATGGAATTGAGGTATTCGTGGGTATCGAAGGTGTTCTTGGCCAGCTCGATCATGGCAACGGCGATGTTGGAGCAATGGTCGGAAATACGCTCGTAATTGCCCAGCAGATCGCCCAGCACGAAGCCCAGCTCGATAGTGCAGTCACCGGCACGCAGGCGCTCGATATGATTCATGCGGATGCTCTTGGTCAGGTTGTCGATGACCTGCTCCAGCGGCTCTACCATGCTTGCCATTTCCATGTTCCTGGTGCTGTAGGAAATGATCGTGAGGTTCAGAATCTCGGTGATGGCGCTGCTGAGGACGCTCAGCTCATGCCATGCCTGCTGAGAGAAGGTGATGTTCTTCTCGTGCAGCTCGGTAGCCACCTCGGTAATATTGACCGCATGGTCGCTGAGGCGCTCCAGGTCGCCGATGATGTGCAGCATGCCGGAGACCTCGCTGCTGTCGGCAGTGGTCAGGTTCTGCGCAGAAAGGTGAACCAGATAGGTGCTGAGGGTATCCTCGTACTTATCCACATCGTCCTCCTGCACCTCTACGATATCGACGAGGGATTTGTCATAGTTCCTTGTGACGCTGATAGCGGAAAGCAGCGACTGATGCGCCTCATTCGCCATGGCGACCACATGGTTGCGGCTCTGCGCCACAGCCAGAGACGGCGTGGAGAAAAGACGCTCGTCCAGCATGATGATATGCCGGTCTTCGGGTTCTTTCTTCTTGCTCTTTTTTTCGATCCTTGCGGAAAGGAGATCCACCACCTTCAGCATCTGCTTTGTCAGAGGCAGTGCCACCAGTGCGGTAAATGCCTTGAATGAGGTATGGATGACAGCCACCATCACAGCACTGACCGGCATCGAAGCAATGCCCGGCAGGATCAACCGGGTGATGATAAAATACGGCACCAGCGTGACGATACCGCCCGCCACATTGAACACCAGATACAGGATGGATGCCTTCTTTGCATCCTTATTCGCACCAACGGAAGCGATCATGGGCATCAGCGAGGAGCCGATGTTCATGCCGATGACGATGGGATAAGCGCCGGCAACATCGATCACGCCCGTGACCGCCAGGGCCTGAAGCACACCGACGGAGGCGGAGGAGGACTGCAGCAGGCAGCAGACCAGCGTGCCGACCACAACGCCCATGAAGGGGTTGGAGAACATGACCAGCATGTTGACGAAGCTCTCGTCGTTGGCCAGCGGCTTGACGGCAGAGGAGATGGTGGACATACCGGTCATCAGAACGGCAAAGCCCAGCAGTATCGTGCCGGTATACTTCT
>JAZLHZ010000308.1:0-5394 GCA_045617085.1 Clostridia bacterium | reverse complement strand
CCTCGGGGACCTTGTCACAGATGCTCTGTATCTTTTCGTCAAATACCAGTACCTTGCCGCAGACGATCTCGCAGGGCAGGACGAGTTTTCCGTTAATGATCGCTTTCATGATTCGACTGCTCCTTTTGCAGTGATAATGGGATGATCGTACTCTTTCCATTATATCATATCGATCTGTATATGTCAATAAAACAGACTCCCTTATCGGGAGTCTGTGTGAAGGTTTATCAGCGGTTCGTGCGCTTTTTTGCCAGTGCCGAGATCAGCAACACGCATCCGGCAGCCAGCAGCAGGATGTACAGCACGGGCTGAGAATGATCTCCGGTCTCCGGCGGTACGGCAGGCTCTTCGGTTGCTTCAACCGTAGGTTCTGCAGTAGGTTCTGCAGTAGGTTCGTCGGTGGGTTCGGCTGTGGGTTCCGCAGTAGGCTCGTTGGTGGGCTCGGCAGTCGGTTCTGCTGTAGGCTCTGCGGTGGGCTCGGCAGTCGGTTCTGCTGTCGGTTCTTCGGTAGGCACAGCCGTGGGCTCTGCGGTGGGTTCGGCAGTAGGCACAGCCGTGGGCTCTGCGGTGGGTTCTGCAGTGGGTTCTGCGGTGGGTTCTGTAGTAGGCACAGCGGTAGGCTCGGCTGTGGGCTCCGCAGTGGGTTCCGCCGTAGGCTCGGCATCATTCGCTGCGTCGTCCTCGGGAACGGCGGACTCGGCAGGATCGGTTTCTACCCGCAGCAGCTTGACCTTTCCGGCTTCGCTCTTCAGCTCCGACTTGGAGAGGGAAGAAGAGAATACGGAAGACATCAGCATTCCTCTGCCGAAGGAAAAGCCGGTCTCGGAATATGTACGATAGCCCTCGGCCAGGCAGGCGGAGGACAGCAGCAGCATGCAAAGAAGCACGGCGATCAGCTTGCAAACAGACTTCATATATGATAAACTCCCAACATAAGAATACAGTCTCTATTATAAAACAAATTTGTCATAATTTCAAGCCCTTTTTTTGTATTTTGGGCAACATTATGTTTTTTTACAAAGAAGGCGGCGGCAGGTTTGTTGACAAAGAGGCGGCTGCGTGTTATAATAAACCGTAAAATGATTTTGGGAGGTGAATCCGAATGGACGCTGGCGGTAGTTGTTCGACGAATGAAGGCGTGCCGCGAAGTAGCACTGCATACTTTGCCGTGGGTCCTTTCGGGTTCGCAGGCATAGCATAAGGCGTTTTGGCAGCCTTCCTTCATCCACATACACCGGCGGCACCGTGCATTCCCATGCAGGTGTCTAATTGTGTTTCATGCAAGAATATTGCGTGAATGTGTGATCAATGTGTGATAAATAAGAAGGAGGGAGAATCAGTTGGATTACGAGGTCATTGAGAGCCGGCTGATGAAGCTGGTGAACGACAACAAGAAGAACGAGCTGAGAGGCGCACTTCTCATGCTCAACGTGGTCGACATCGCACAGTTCATGGAGGAGCTGTCCTCCGACAAACTGCTGATGGTGTTCCGCATACTGCCCAAGGATATCGCTGCCGATGTGTTTGCATATATGGACAGCGATCAGCAGCAGCAGCTGATCACCCTGATCGGCGATACCGAGATCCATAACCTCATGGAAGAGATGTTCATCGACGATGCGGTGGACTTCCTTGAGGAGCTTCCGGCTTCGGTCGTCAAGCGTGTGCTGCAGACCACCGATTCCAATACGAGGAATCTGATCAACCAGTTCCTGAACTATCCGGAGAACAGCGCAGGCTCCATCATGACGATCGAGTTTGCGGAGCTGCCCGGAAGTCTCACGGTCCGTCAGGCGATGGATACCATCCGCCGCACGGGACTGGACAAGGAGACTATCTACACCTGCTACGTGATCGATGAAGGCCGTCACCTGATCGGTACGGTGGCGCTGCGGCATCTGATCCTGGCAGAGGATGATGTCCTTGTCAGGAATATAATGGACAGCAATATCATTTCCGCCAAGACGCTGGACGACCAGGAGTACGTGGCGGATACCGTCCGAAAGTACGACCTGATGTCGCTGCCTGTGGTGGACAACGAGAACCGTCTGGTCGGTATCATCACCGCCGACGACGTCATGGACGTTATCGAAGAAGAAAACACCGAGGATATCGAAAAGATGGGCGGTCTGCTGCCCTCCGATGACGAATACCTCAAGACTCCGCTGGTGACGCTGTTCAAGAACAGAATCCCGTGGCTGCTGATCCTGATGATCTCCGCCACGTTCACCGGCATGATCATCACGCATTTCGAGGGTATGCTGAGCGAGGTCGGCAAGCTCGGCGTGCTGCTGACGGCATGCCTGCCCATGCTGATGGATACCGGCGGTAACTGCGGCGCCCAGTCCTCGACACTGGTCATCCGCTCGCTGGCGCTGGGCCAGATCGACTTCTGCGACATACTGAAGGTATGGTGGAGAGAAGTCCGGGTGGCATTGATGGTCGGCGCAACGCTGATGGTGGTCAATATCGGACGCCAGCTGCTCCTGTATAAGCTCACGGCGGGCGTGACGGCGGATACGCTGCGGGTCACGATGGTGGTCTCGGCGGCCATGTTCCTTACCGTCATTATCGCCAAGTCCATCGGCTGCACGCTGCCGCTGCTGGCAAAGAAGCTGAAGCTGGACCCCGCACTGATGGCAAGCCCCATCATCACCACGCTGGTGGACGCCTGCTCGCTGACGATCCTGTTCAGCATTGCGACGAAGTTCCTTTGATAAGAAAGGGATTAGGGAAGCCTAATCCCTTCATGTATATAAAACGACATATAAAAACGGATCAATCGAGGGTGAAGATATGCTGGATGTATGCTTGCTGGGCACAGGCGGTATGATGCCCCTTCCGGAGAGGTTTCTCACATCGCTGTATGCGGCGGCGGACGGACATGCGCTTTTGATCGACTGCGGCGAAAGCACCCAGACGGCGATGCGGCTGGCGGACTGCCGGTTCAAGCCCATTGATGCGATACTCATCACCCACTATCACGCCGACCATATCAGCGGCCTGATGGGCTTCCTGCTGACGATGGGCAACGAGATGCGCACCGACCCGGTGGACATCTACGGTCCCGAAGGGCTGCGGAACGTGATCTCCGGCCTGCGGGTGATCGTGCCGCAGCTGCCGTTTGAACTGAGACTTCACGAGGTCGAGGCAGGAGACGAGATCACGGCCTGCGGACTGAAGATTACGGCATTCAAATGCAATCACAAGATCAAGTGCCTCGGCTACCGGATCGTTCAGGACCGGCTGCCGAAATTCAATCCCGAAAAGGCGAAACGGAACAATGTCCCGATCCGGTACTGGAACATCCTTCAGCACGGCACGGCTATCGACGGTTTCGTGCCCGAGGATGTGCTGGACAGCCCCAGACGGGGACTGAAGCTGCTGTACAGCACCGACACAAGACCCGTGCAGGCTATTGAGGAGCTGGGCAAGGATGCCGACCTCATGATCCTGGAGGGCATGTACGGCAGCGATGAGAAGATCGACCGCATGCTGGAGACCGGACACATGCTGATGAGCGAGGCGGCGCAGCTGGCGAAAAACGCCGGAGCAAGGCGGCTGTGGCTCACCCATTACAGCCCTGCCGAGGCGCACCCGGAGGAGTATCTGGAGCAGCTGCGTCAGATATGTCCCCGGCTGGAAATGCCGCAGGACGGGCACCGGGAGCTGCTGCGGTTTGAGGAGGAAGACTGATTTATGAAGGAGATACTCGGCTGTATCCGGAAGGCGGATCAGGACTTCCGCATGATACAGGACGGCGATCATGTGGCGGTGGGCGTGTCCGGCGGCAAGGACAGCATGCTGCTGCTGTACGCCATGGGTCTGTACCGCAAGTTCAGCAAAAACAAGTTCACGCTGCAGGCGATCACCGTGACGATGGGGCTTCAGCCCTTCGATCTGACGCCGGTGCACGAGCTGTGTTCCAAGCTGGAGATTCCGTATACCGTCAGAGAGTCGGAGATCGGCAAGATCATATTCGAGGACAGAAAAGAGAAGAATCCCTGCTCGCTCTGCTCCAAGATGCGCAGAGGCGCCATCATGGAGCTGTGTCAGGAGTTAGGCGTCAACAAGCTGGCGCTGGGTCATCACCGGGACGACGCCGAGGAGACGCTGCTGATGAGCCTGTTTTATGAGGGCAGGCTGCACACCTTCCAGCCGGTGACGTATCTGTCCCGCACCGGCATCACGCAGATACGTCCGCTGATCTATGTTTCCGAAAAGGACATCAAGCACTATGTCAAGCAGCTGGGTCTGCCGGTCATTCCTTCGCCCTGTCCCGCCGACGGCTATACCAAGCGGCAGGACATGAAGGAGCTGCTGGACTATATCTGCAAGCGCATCCCGAATGCCAGAGAGCTGATGCTGAGCGCTCTGCGCAACGATGAGCAGTACGCCCTGTGGAACAAGCCGGCGGGGGAGGAAAACGATGGACAATAACACGATGCAGCCGAAACGGAAAAACCGGCACGGCTCGTTTCTCAAATGTCTGATCCTTGCGCTGATTTTGCTGTTCGGCGCCTACTTCGTATGGAACTATCTGGAGACCGGTACTCTCTTCCCGTCGAAAAAGACGTATACGGCGGCGGACTTCGGCATTGCGACGATCAAGTCTCCCAATGACAAGGACGGCGACGGCGTGGACGACTATACCGACATGGTGCGCACCGCCAGAGCCTATATCAATACTCACCCGATCTATGACGGCAGCTATTTCGACGGCGGTTATCCCCCAAAGGGCCGGGGCTGCTGTGCCGACGTGATCTGGAAAGCGCTGGACGGCGCAGGCTATGACTTCAAGGCGATGATCGATGCGGATATCGCCGCCAACACCGCTGCCTACGGGCTCGTTGACAAGGCGGACAGGAACATCGATTTCCGCAGGGTGTTCAACCTCGAAACGTATTTTGCAAGGAACGGTCAGGCGCTGACCTGCGACGTGGAGGACATTGCCCAGTGGCAGCCCGGCGACATCATCATCTACTACAACAGGGCCGACAACAGCGGTCATGTGGCGATGGTGTCCGACAAGCGCAATGCCGAGGGCAAGCCGTATATCATTCATCACCGCTCCTCCGGCGCCTTTGAAGAGGACAACATCGGGTATAAGGAGATCATCGGGCATTACCGGTTTCTGGGATAAGCACAAATAGGCTTTTCACGGAATTGTGAGGGAATAAGTAAGTATATCTGGTTGCCAAAAGTCCTTCCCCACCTCAGTGGGAACGAGCGAAGCGAGTTGGGTTCGGGAGTGAATGACAGCGCAGTGCGCTGTCAGAGCCGAACCCTGACCGAGCCGCAGCGAGAACGAACGTAAGCGAGTTGGGTTCGGGAGTGAATGACAGCGCAGTGCGCTGTCAGAGCCGAACCCTGACCGAGCCGCAGCGAGAAAGG
>JAZLHZ010000307.1:0-18300 GCA_045617085.1 Clostridia bacterium | reverse complement strand
GGCTTGGCAGGTTTGGTGGGCTTTACGAATTCCCGCTTGGTGCCATTGGCGGCAGGCTCAGCCGTGGGTTCTGCTGTCGGTTCTGCGGTAGGCTCCGCTGTGGGCTCCTCCGTAGGTATGGCGGTAGGATCCGGCACGGGTTCGGGAGTGGGGGCAGAAGCAGTCAGGGGAGACCTGCTGGGCTTGACGGGCTTAACGAATTCCCGCTTGGTCACGTCCTTCTTTTCGGCAAGCTCATTTGCGGGTTCGGCTGTCGGCTCAGCGGTAGGCTCTGCCGTAGGTTCTGCGGTGGGCTCAGCCGTAACGGTAACGATGGTGTTTGTCTTTGCCGTCGGTTTGCCTGCCTTGAGATCGCTGCGCTTTGCGCTGTCGGCAAAGGCAACGGAGGTAAGGAGGAGGCACAGAGCCAACAGGAGAGAAACAAGTTTTTTCATGGTGCGGATTCCTTTCGATAATAATCTGACTATATTATATCATATATGTCGGCTTTTGTCTATACCATGAGATTATGTTCTTCGGAATTAACCTTTTTCATAAGCTTTCGGTAGGCATAGATGAAGCAGCCGATATGTGTCAGTGCGGTAACGGCCCAGGAGATCGGGTAGGAAATGAACAGCACGGGCAGCGTCTTGTTGACGGCGAATATCGTATAGATCCAGGTCAGACGGATGCCGACCACGCCGGTCAGCGATACGATCATGGGGGTGATGGAATAGCCGAGGCCTCGCATCATGCCGACCATCGTATCCATGATGCCGCAGATGAAGTACGGCGCACTGAGGTACAGCAGACGCTCTATTGCATATTTGATGACCTCGGGATCCTGCGTATAGATCTTCAGCAGTGTGCCGCCGGCAAGATATACACCCACGCCGAACACCAGACCGAAGGCGGCTACCATCGATACGGTGACGATCATGACCTTCATGATGCGGGAGTAGTTCTTTGCGCCGACATTCTGGCCGGTGAAGGTGAGCGAGGTCTGATAAAAGGCATTCATGATGACGTAGACAAAGCCTTCCAGATTGGCGGAGGCGGCGCTGCCGGAAACGGCAATTGCGCCGAAATAGTTGATGGAGGACTGGATGACCACGTTGGAGATGGAGAAAATGGAGCCCTGGATGCCTGCGGGCAGGCCGATCTTCATCATTTCCTTCAGCTTGTTCCAATCCATCTTCGCCTTGCGGATGTCAAAGTGGATGGCGGTATCGCTCTTTATCATGCACCGCAGCACCAGGAAAGCGGAGATGCCCTGCGAGATGACGGTGGGGATGGCAACACCGGCAACACCCATGTGGAACACGATGACGAACAGCAGGTTCAGCAGCACGTTGATCACACCGGCGATCATCAGGAAGTACAGCGGATGCTTGGTATCGCCGGTGGAGCGCAGCACGGCAGAGCCGAAGTTATACAGGGCGATGATCGGGAAGCCCGCAAAGTAGATGCGCATGTACGTGGTGGAGCCGTCGATGATCTCCGCCGGGGTATCCATCCACTGCAGCATCGGGCGGCAGATGATAATGCCGATGATGCCGATGACAATGCCGCCGAGCACGCTGAACGTGACGGATGTATGTACCACCTTGGATACGTCCTCGGATTCCCGGGCACCCCAGTGCTTGGCGACCAGCACGCTGGTGCCGATGGACATGCCCATGACCACGTTGATGATCAGGTTGATCAGCGAGCCGGTGGCGCCGACGGAACCCATCGCATTGGAACCTGCAAAGTTGCTGACGACAATGAGGTCTGCGGCGTTGAACAGCAGCTGCAGTACACTGGTGAGCATCAGCGGCACCGCAAAGCGCAGCACGTTCTTCGCCAGCGGTCCGTTTACCATATCGATCTCATAGCTTGTATTGTTGCCTTTCAAGTTGAATCACTCCCCGACAGATACGCAGAAGCGTACCGATATTTGATGCACCTTGCGTTTCGGTGCGGTATATCTGATGTGGTATTGGGGCGGCATCGTGACCGCATATTCCTCCGGCTCGCCCTCGTTGAGCGGCACGTCGAATTCATCGCTGATGACCGGATTGCTCAGGCCGCCCGACTCGGGAACGATGCGCAGGCACTTTCCATTCCGATTCACCGTGATGCCCTCCTCCGTCAGCTGCGGCAGGGACAGAGTGTGCAGAAGATACGTGATCTGCGCCTCTTCCTTCAGAACGATCTCATCGCTGACGGTCAGCGTATCGTTTTCCAGAATGAACTCTCTCGTCCATTTTTCAAGCTGCGGATACGCCTGTGTACAATCCAGCTTGGCGGTCAGCCGGTTTCCTCCGTCTCTTGCATACAGCGGTTTTCCCGTGGCAAGATGCGAGAAGGACTTCTGACCGATGCCGTCGATCAGTATCGTATTGTGGGCCTTGGACTGGTTGGTGTAGTCGAAGTGGTGCTTCGTTCCGTACTGCCTGCCGAAATAGCCCGAGGGCGAGATCAGTGCCGTGCCGCCTGCCATGATGGCAAAGCTGCCGTTGTCGGCATGCCGGTGGCTGCCGGTGCCGTACTTCGTGGCATGGGCGACCACGGCGATGTCCTTTTCGCCATGCTCCGGATCGGTGTGCAGGCTGATGTAGCCGGATTCGGGGAAGAAGCCCGCTCTTGTCACCGGCTCGGTGTCGGCGCTCTCGTTTTCGGGAAGGAATACGTCCAGCAGATGCAGAAGGAAGATCTCCTGCTGCTGGGCGTCCTTTGACCACTTCCGGATCAGTTTGCTGCCCCAGCGCTCGGCATAAATATGGTAAGGATTCTGGGCAAAGAATCCCGGCCATTCGGCATCATCGGGCCTGCACCAGTATCCGTCACCGAAGGGATGGTTTTCCCAGTTCGGCGGACAGAAGTGCTGAAGATATCTTGCATATCTGCGGTAGAAGGGCCGCTTGAAGAAAGAGACGCCGGAAAAACGCTCCACGGCGCAGAAGAAGGGCAGATACCACTTGGTATAGCTGGTGGCATAGAAGGTGCCCTCCGCCCAGCCGCCGTCGCTGCAGCCGTAATAGGGGAACATGCCTCCGTAGATCTCCACTGCATATTTCAGCCAGCGGATCAGCGTTTCCTCCGGGATCACGCCGGTGCTCTTCAGCACCATCGCCGCCTCACCCAGATAGGCGGGCAGGCGTCCGGCATGGGAGGAGCCGGGATTGGCGCAGAAGTCCAGGTTCTTCAGCCGCCGCTCGCACTGCATCGCATAGGCGGCGACCACTCTGGCAACAAAGATCCGCTGTTTTTCATCCAGCAGCTCATACAGCATGTCGAACACTGCGGGAAGGCAACGGGCATGGCTCAGACCCAGTTCGTCGCCCCAGGGGCCTTCCAGCGAGCAGGAACCTTCGCTGTTCCAGGAGCAGATCGTCAGCAGCAGCGCTTTGGCGTGTTCGCCCGCCTTCTCATCCTTCAGCAGGTGATATGCCAGCGCACAGGCGACCATGTCTCTGTCGCAGAAATCCCGGTGCCTGCCGAAATATTCCCGGTAGGGCAGAGCGGCGGTGTCCATGTGATACATCGGCGGCTGAGGCAGTCCGTCCTCGCAGGCCAATGCCACGTTCCGCTGCAGCGTCTCCAGCGCAAGGGTGTGCGACTTCACGATGGAGGGAATATCTTCCTTATAGAAAAGCTCTCTGGGCCGCACGTCGGGTACGGCGTTGTAGATGTCCATCGGGTCGGGACGCAGGAATTCTTCCGCATCCTCTGCCACGGTGAAATGCCAAAGACCTCTTTCGCAGTCTCCGGCGATCACGTTCCACTCATATTCTCTGCCGGTCAGTATTTCATCCGGCACCACATACGAGTTCGCAGTCGTATATCTCCGCTCAAATCCGTCCGAGCGCAGGATCACGGTATATTCTTTGATGCCGTCGACCTTTCGCCAGCACAGCGTCGGCGGATTCTCACAGACCGTTTCTCCGTCCGATGGATAGGGGAACAGCTGCCCCGAAGCGGTGGCGGACTGATTCAGTTTGTTCATAATACAAACCTCCTATAAAGTGAGGAGTGTGGAGTGAGGAGTGGCGTTGCAGGAGCCTAACTGCTCACTTGAAATAGATATACTCTCCTGTTTCCGGATCGATCCTGCCGATCTGCCTGGCCGGAACACCCGCCATGATGGCATAGTCGGGTGTGTCCTTCGTCACGACGGCGTTGGCGCAGATCAGGTTCGCCTTGCCGACGGTGACACCGGCGGTGATGACCACATTGGCGGCCAGCCAGCATCCGTCGCCGATGCGGACGGTATTGTCATAGTCATTTTCAGTCCGAGCGGTAAATGCCTGCGTCTTCGGGTCGAACTTATGATGTCCGGCAGTGAGCGAGCAGTGCGGTCCGATCAGCACATGGTCGCCGATGATGACGTTGCCGTTGACATAGCTGTACAGGCCGATGAACACATCGCTGCCGATGGATTCCTTATTTCGTACCCGTACGATGGCGCCGGGGGCGATCAATACATCCCTGCCGCCGAAGCCCAGCAGCTCGGCCCGCTTGGCATTGTCGTTTCTGTTGTCCGAGTGATTGCAGAATTGCACCAGCTGTGCAAACATTTCATCGTTGATCTCAGGAGTCTCCGGGCAGTTTGCCATGGTCTGTGTCTTCCTTTCTGTTGATACCGTTGGATAACACGGTTCCGCCCAACAGCAGCAGCGATTCGATCAGCTTCTGCCGGGTGCGTCCGTCCAGCCCCTTGAAGGACGAAACGAGGGCTGTCGGGTTTTTCAAAAGTCCGAGCAGTGTCTCCTTGCCCAAATGTTGACTGTCGGCAGCGGCAAGGACGTCGAATAACGTATTGATGAATGCCCTGCGCTGCTCCTCATCGGTCACGGCGAGGTACTCCCGCACGATCTTCTCCGTCTGCATGCTGCTGCGGCTCAGCTTTTCCGCAGGAACGAAGCTGCCGCCCATCACCTGCCAGGAATAAGCGCTGTGCTGAAGTATGCTGACCGAGGTGCTCTCGACGATCATCCGGTTTTCCGGCCGTGCAAACAGCATGCCGATAACAGAGGAGCGGGGAACGAAGGTAAATATCCGGTTTTGCATGTCCCGGATGTCCGCAAGCATGTCAGGCCGAAGTCCCGGCGCATCGTGGCAGTAGACGGCATACAGATTTCTGCGCAGTTCGTCTTCCGCACGGGCGCAGGCAAACAGGGCGAGGTTGCCGCCCTTGGAATGTCCCGTCAGCAGAATGCCCCGTCCGGGATAGGTCTGCGCCATCCGGTGAAGGTATTCGGCGGCCCTTTTCTGGGCAGGCACCGGCTCGGAGAACGCCATGTTGAAGTCCTCTTTCCAGCCGGTCAGTGTGCCGTCTGTGCCACGGTAGGCGATGACCATCAGATCCTCCGGCAGCAGAAACGTGACGGCGGCGAACTGCTTTTCCTGTGCCTCGTCAAACTCGTCTGTATAGTCGGCGAGGATCAGCTCGCCGAAACGCTCACTTGCGGCGCAGAGGTTCATCAGCTTTGTATGGTGCTCCGCCAGCATGCCCCGGGCGAAGCCGCCCCTCTCGTTCAGAAGAGCTGCTGCCTCCCGGACCGTCTGTCCGGCGCAGTTCCACAGAATATAGGAAAGCTGAGAGAAGATCAGGGCGTCCACCATGTTCGGCGGTACCTGCCTAAAGGGAATGTCGCCCCGCCAGGTGATATAATCGCGGATGTTTGCCATATCAGTGAGTGGTCATGCGGCGCATCATTTCACGGGTGCATTCATACTTGCTTTCTGCACCGTTCAGCACTGCCCGAACTTCGCCGATCAGCGTCATCGTGACGACCTTGCGCATGTCGATGGTGGGTCCGCCCATGTGCGGCATCAGCAGCACGTTGTCGAGCCTGCGCAGGCGGCTGTCCTGCGGCAGCGGCTCCTGCTCGTATACATCCAGTGCAGCACTGATGCGGCCGGTCTCCAGTGCATCGCAGAGCTCCTCCTCGTTGAGGATGCTGCCCCGGGCGGTGTTGATGAGTATGGCGCCGTCGGGCATCTCCTCAAACTGCTTCCTGCCGATGACGTGATACGTTTCCTTCGTCTTGGCCAGCTGCAGAGAAGTGAGCTTGCAGACGGAGAATACCTCATCCATCGTATCACACAGGGTGATGCCGTACTTTTCGGCATCGGCCTGCGTCAGATGCGGCGCATGGACATAGATCTTACAGCCGAAGGGCTTCAGCAGCGGTACGCAGTACCGGGCGATCGCACCGAAGCCGATGAACCCGAATTTCTGTCCGAACAGGCTCTCGTTCATGAAGCTGTCCGTCCGCCAGCCCTTTTCCCGCATCAGGGAGGAATACTGCTGCGTCCTGCGCAGCATGTTGAGCGCAAAGCTCAGTACACACTCGGCGACGCATTGGGCATACAGCTCGTTGCCGGACAGTATGCGGATACCCCGGTCAAAGCTCTCCTCCGTGGCGTAGCCCGCCACCGAACCGCCGGTATGGCAGATGAGCTTCAGCCGGTCGGCATTCTTCAGTACCTCCGGGGAGAAGGCATGGGTGCCCCAGCCGATAAAGGCCACGTCGATGCCCCGTATTTTTTCCGAGAGCTCTTCGTCCGAAAAGTCCTTTCGTGTTTCGTTCCACGTCACACTGCCCAGCTTTTCCAGCTCTTGGCAGACGGAAGCGGGAAAGAAAGTGTTGAACGTGTCGCCCTGCGGCACGGTAACGAGAATATTCATGAGATTTTACCTCCGAAACGTCAGCTTTCCAGTGTGAGGTTGTGGATCCAGATGCCCTTCTTTACCATGTACAGACCGAAGCCCAGCTTGATAAATGTGGAGCACTGGCACAGCGCATACATCGGCACGATGGGGATGGCAGTGAAGCGGGACAGCAGGAAGGCGGTGGGAATGTACACCAGCCACATGGAGCCGCCGTCAAACAGGAATGTGATCATGGTCTTGCCGCCGGAGCGCAGGATGAAATAGCTGCTGTTCTCCATGCCGTACAGCGGCATGAAACAGCCGGATACCAGGATCAGTCCCGTAGCCGTGGCACGGACGGCATCACCGGTGTTGTAGATCAGCGGGAACAGCGGTGCGCAGATCGCCATGACGGCGGTGACGCACAGCCCTGAAAGGAAGGAAAATGTCAGCAGCCTTGTGGCGGAGAGCCGGGCCTCCTCGGTTTTGCCGGAGCCCAGCAGCTGTCCCAGGATAATGCTGGTGGCAGTGCCGATGGAGAACACCATGACGCTGAACGTGCCGTACAGCGTGCTGTTGATGTTGCAGGCGGCGACGGCATCCAGACCCCGGATGGAGTAGCTCTGATTCATGATGGCGTTGCCGCTGGACCACAGGATCTCGTTGATCAGCAGGGGAGCGCCCTTGACGGAGATCATTGCAAACATCTTTGCATTGATGAATATCTTTTTGAAAATGCCGGTGAAGAACGGGTACTTCTTCGGGTGGGCGTGCGACCATACGACGATCAGCGTCAGCTCCACATACCGGGAAATGACCGTGGCGATCGCCGCACCGGCAACGCCCAGCCTCGGAAAGCCCAGCCGTCCGAAGATCAGCAGATAGTTGAACACCAGATTGACCAGAACGGCGGCAAAACTGGTGTACATCGGGATCTTTGTCTCTCCGGCTTCCCGAAGAGAGGTGGAGTAGGCTTGTACAAAGGCAAAGGGAGGCAGACCGAAGAGGATGATATGCAGATAGGTCTTGGCGCACTGCATGGTCTCCTCAATGCCGGAGGTGCTGTCGCTCTCGTGCAGGAAGAGGCTGATGAGCGTTTCATCCAGTGACGAGAAGATCACGACGCCGGTGACGGAGATCAGCACGGCAATAGCCAGCTTGTACTGCATGGTGCCGCGCATGCCGTCCATATTGCCGCTGCCGAAATACTGGGCACCGAAAATGCCTGCACCGGCCATGCCGCCGAAGGTGCACAGGTTGAAAATGAAGTTGTACTGGTTGACAATCGATACGCCGCTCATGGCCTCGGTATTGAGGCGGCCCACCATGATGTTGTCCAGCATGGAGACGAAGTTGGTAATGCCGTTCTGCAGCACGATGGGCAGCAGAATGGCGAATACCATCTTGTAGAAGTCCTTGGTGCCTAAGAAACGGCGCAGCTTACTGTTCATGACCGGATGATCTCACTTTCGGTTTTTTTCTTCTATTTATTCTCTGCCGCCAGATTGTGGATCCAGGTGCCCTTCTTTACCAGCACATATCCGAAAATGCACTTGATAATGTTGACGCATTGGCACAGCGCATACATCGGCACGATGGGGATGGCGGTGAAACGGGACAGCAGATAGGCCGTGGGCGTGGCGACAGCCCACATGAAGCCGCCGTCAAACAGGAACGTGATAAACGTCTTGCCGCCGGAGCGAAGTACAAAATAGGTAGAATGAGCAAATCCGAGGATCGGCATGAAAGAGGCGGCGACCAGCAGCAGTCCCGTGGCCGTTGCCCGTACCGATTCGGTGGTATTGTACATCATCGGGAAGAACGGGGATATGCAGGCCATGACGGCGCCCACCGCCAGACCCAGTACTACGGCAAAAGTCAGCAGTCGGGAGCTGGTGCATCTGGCCTCGTCGCTCTTGCCTGCGCCCAACAGCTGGCCGACGATGATACTGATGGCGGAGCCGACAGAGTACACGATCACGCTGAACGTGCCGAACAGCGTGCTGTTGATGTTGCAGGCGGCGACGGCATCCAGACCACGGATGGAGTAGCTCTGGTTGATGATGGCATTGCCGCTGGACCAGAGGATCTCGTTAAACAGCAGGGGCGAGCCCTTCTTGGCGATCACGGCAAACATCCTGCCGTCCATGCTGAGCTTTGTGTACAGCCGGACAAAGAAGGGATACTGTGCGGGATGAGAGTGCGACCAGAACATAATGAGGGCACATTCGACATAGCGGGAGATGACCGTAGCAAGAGCCGCACCGGCAACGCCCATCCTGGGGAAACCCAGACGGCCGAAGATCAGAAGGTAGTTGAATACGAGGTTGAGCAGTACTGCCGCAAAGCTGGCATACATGGGCACCTTGGTCTCGCCGGATTCCCGCATCGAGGTTGAGTAAACCTGTACGACGGCAAAGGGCGGGAAGCCCCACAGGATGATCTTCAGATACTGCTTGGCAAACTGCATGGTCTCTTCCATGCCCGCTTCGTTTTCGGCATCATTGAGGAACTTGGAGATCATCGGCTCGTCCAGTGCAGTCATCAGCACGATGGCGGCCACGGAAAGGAAGGCGCCGATGATCAGCTTGAACTGTATCGTGCCCCGCATGGCATCCATATTGCCGCTGCCGTAGTACTGGGCACCGAAAATGCCCGCGCCTGCCATGCCGCCGAAGATGCACACGTTGAATATGAATACGTACTGGTTGATGATGGATACGCCGCTCATGGCCTCGGTATTCAGCCTGCCGACCATGATGTTGTCCAGCATGGATACAAAGTTCGTGATGCCGTTCTGAATGACGATGGGCAGCAGCACCGCCATCACCATCTTGTAAAAGGCCTTCGTTCCGATGTATTTTTCCAACCGTTTGTTCATATTATCATTTCCTGCTTTCCGAATCGATTTCTTTTTCAAGGTCGTACAGAATATGAGCGATGGCGCTCTCGGTATGCCGCACCGTGATGCGGTCTGCTGCCGCCTTGACCTCGGGGTCGGCATTGCCCACCGCATAGCCGATGTCCGCATCCCGGATCAGCGAGATGTCGTTTTCATAATCGCCCACGCCGATGGTTCGGGTGATGTCGCTGCTGTGCTCCCGGATCCATGTGAGCGCAGGACCCTTGCCGCAGCCCCTGCTCAAGATTTCGATGCCCGTCGCCCAGCTCATGCAGCTGGAATACCTGTCAGACTGTGCCTGCATCAGCTCGTGCAGCGCAAGTGTCTTTTCCCTGTTTTGGGCGAACACCAGCTTGTACAGCTTTCTCTGTGCATAGGGGGCAAAGAATTCGGAGGGCATACTGCCTGCGTCCCGGTCTTTTTTCCAGCTTACGGACAGCTCGGGACCGTTCAGTATGATCAGCTCGCACAACCCCGATTCGACCATCCGGTCCGCCTCTTTCAGAAGCTCCGGATCCAGCGGCCGGTCCTTCAGCAGCATCATGCCGTCCGAATCGTATATGGCGGCGCCGTTGTAGGCAATGATGGGGGCGTTGGGTTTGAAGCCCGTCAGATTGCGGATATATTCGATGCTCCTGCCCGAAGACACGGTGAACAGGCCGCCGTTTCGCTGATAGCGTTCGATGGCGGCCCGATTTTCGGGCGAAACCTGTCCGTTGTCTATGGTGAATGTGCCGTCCAGATCGGTGGCCAGCAGATATCCACTGAATTTCATAGGGTACGCTCCTTACAGAATGGCGTCGATGAATTCCTTTGCATCGAAGCCCTGCATGTCATCCAGCTGCTCGCCCACGCCGATATAGCGGACCGGCAGTCCCAGCTCGCTGCGGATGGCGACGGCGATGCCGCCCTTGGCGGTGCCGTCCAGCTTGGTCAGCACGATACCTTCCAGATCGGTGACGTCCCTGAACGCCAGCGCCTGATTCAGTCCGTTCTGGCCGGTGGTGGCATCGATGACCAGCAGCGCCTTGGTGTTGGCTTCGGGATATTCGTGACCCACGACACGGGTCATCTTCTTCAGTTCTTCCATCAGATGCGCCTTGTTGTGCAGTCGTCCGGCGGTATCGACGATCAGGATGTCTGCCTGCTTCTGCTTGGCAGCCTGAATGCCGTCAAATACCACGGCGGCAGGATCGGCGCCTTCGTGCTGCTTGATGATCGGCACACCGGCGCGCTCGCTCCATACGGAAAGCTGCTCGGCGGCGGCGGCACGGAAGGTGTCTCCGGCGACGATAATGACACGGCGGCCCATGACCTTGAACCGGGAGGCCAGCTTGCCGATGGACGTGGTCTTGCCCACGCCGTTCACGCCGATGATGAACAGCACGGTGGGCGAGGACAGACGCATGGGCTCGGCGCTCATGATACGCACGAGGATCTCCTTCAGCAGCTCCCTTGCCTTCTTGGGTGTGATGCTCTTGTCGGCTTCGCACTTGGCCTTCAGCTCGTCGATCACCATGTCGGTGGTCTTCATGCCCACGTCCGCCATGATGAGGATGTCGGTGAGCTCCTCAAAGAAGTCGTCGTCCACTTCCCCGGCATTCTCCACCAGGTCGTCCACCTTGACGGAGAGATTGTCGTGGGTGCGGGTCAGACGCTCCTTCAGCTTGCCGAAGAAACCCTTCTTCTGGTCGTCCTGCTTGGGAGCCTCTTCGGTCTTGGGCTCTTCGGTCTTGGGTGCCTCCGCAGGCTTTTCCTCTGTCTTTGCAGGCTCGATCTTGATCTCGGGCTTGATTTCGGGTTTGATTTCGGGCTTGATCTCCGTCTTGACCTCTTCGATCTTTTCTTCGACCTTTTTCTCTTCGGCCTTCACTTCTTCAGGCTTTTGCTCTATCTTTTGCTCTATTTTCTTTTCTTCGGTCTTCGGCTCCTGCCGGTTTTTCTTGAATCTGTCAAAAAGTCCCATGGTGTGCTCCTTTTATTTTGCGGTGCGGATGGTGATCATGGCGCTGGAACGCTTCTCGGTGAGTTTTATCGTTATTCCGTTTTCGATGAGCGCTGCGCCGGGCAATGCGGTTTCCTCTTTCGTGTCGGCATTTGTGAGGAAGTAGGTCTCCTCCGCTTTGACGAAGGGCAGGAAGAATGTGCTTTCCTCCTTCTCGGCCTCCTCCATGCGGAAGGCAAGCAGTACGGCGTCGCCGGTCTCCTCGTCGTTGTAGGCGAAGGCGGTCCAGGCCTTGGTGTAGCTGTGATGGCGCCACGGGGTCAGCGTGTAGAAGTCCTTGGTCAGCAGCTTGTTGACGCTCTTCCACTCGTTCAGGTTGCGGCGGAAAAGGTCATAGTCCAGCTCTGTATTCTGGGTAAACGCCTCGTGGAGGTTGAATACCGGCAGGAACGAGGCACGGGTCACATAGATGTCCGCACCCTTTCCGGCGCTGGCGTCCTGCTGCTCCTTGGTCTCCTTGGTGGCGGAGCCGTGGAAGGGGATCCACTTGCAGAAGGTGGAGGTCTGGGACAGGCGCATCGCCGAGGTGGTGCGGTCAAAGTCCGAGCGCATCATCGGCACGCCCCGGCGCATGGACTCGATGTCGTTTCTTCCGCCGCCGGAGGCGCAGGAATCGACAAAGGTGCACTTGCCGTGCTTGGCGCAGTAATCGATGATGCCGTCCCACAGCTTGTAGTGGCCGCAGATGCACTTGTTCTCGTTGATGCCGCTGCGGACAACGCCGAATTTTGCTTCGTCCCGCTTGTCCAGGATCTTCCATGCGGCGGCGGGATCGCTGTTGTTGTCCTCACGGTACATGTCTACGCCGTTCTCGTCCATCATCTTCGTGATGCGGTCCAGCGTCCACTTGAGACATTCGGGATCGCCGATGTTGCTGGTGATGACTCCGGCATTGATATCGCTGCGGACAGAGCTGCGAATGCCCCATTCTTCCTTGTAGCCGTAGTTTTTGCACAGGGCATCGAGGTGTGTGACCCGTTCCGGCTCAAACCAGACGAACACCCTTGCTCCCGCCTTGTGGCAGGCTTCGTTGGATTCGAGGAAAGACTTGCCGGGCCACTTGACGGTATCCAGCTCCCAGCTGCCGATGGTGTGCCACCACAGGGACGGCACGGTGTTGCCCTCGGGATCGAAATACCAGCCCGCATCGAACCAGCGGAAGTCCGGCACCACGTTTTCCTCGATCAGCTTGTCCAGCGTGCGCTTCCAGGTGGAGGCACATTCGGAGATGCTGCCGTCGGAGTTGGGCAGTCCCGTGTCGTTGGAGAAGCAGGAGGTGGTGACGGGATAGAGGGGCTTGCCGGTGGCGTCGAACTTCGGGAGATTGTACTTCATGAACCACTCTCTCCAGAGGTTGGTCGCATCGTCTGCGTTCCTGCCCCGGTAGGGGAGGAGTACCACAAGACCGGTGCGGACTTCTTCGCCGGGCATCAGCACGGTGTTGAGGTTCAGATTCGTCTTTGCCCGCAGCTGGGTCTTCCCGTCGTTGTGGGAGAACAGTGCCTCCCATGTGCCGGCCCAGCCCAGCGCCAGCAGCACGCCGCCGCCGCCGAAGCACAGGTCGAAATAGGGGAATACGATATGCGTGGCTCTGCCCTCGGTGGAGAGGAAATACGCATCGCCCTTGGTGAGGTCCCGGTCATAGGCTTCGTACCATTTGTCATGGTCGCCCAGACATCCACGCAGCACCGGATCCTCGCCCCGGAAGTCCATGTCGAGACAGGTCACATCGCTCAGCACCTTGGATGGTTCCTTGCCGATGTTGCGGAACCATACGGTGTATTCGGACTGGCCGAATTCCTCGCAGTATGCCGCCTCCACGGTGATCTGGACGTTGTCGTCCAGCCGCAGCAGCGTTATGGTCTTTTCCCGGCCATCCTCGTCTCTGGAGAGGCGGGCTTCCGGCTTCAGTTCGGACAGACCTTCATAGCGTTTTCCGTCGTAGGTAAAGGACACGGGCAATGCAGGACCGCAGATGAGGTTTTCATACAGCGCCTGTCCGCCCTCGGTATTCAATGCCTTTTTCGACATGGTATTTACCCTCCCCGTAATCATATGACAAACCGGTAATTCTTATTTTGCATCGGTGATCTCGCTCAGACGGACGGATACGAGTCTTGAAACGCCCTTTTCCTCCATGGCGACGCCGTAGAGGGAATCGCAGCGCTCCATCGTGCCTTTGCGGTGCGTGATGACGATGAACTGGGTATCCTTTGAGAAGGAATGCAGGTATTCGGCAAAGGAATCGATGTTCGCATCGTCCAGTGCCGCCTCGATCTCGTCGAGGAAGCAGAAGGGCGTGGGCTTGAGTTTCAGCATGGCGAACATGATGGCGATGGCCGTCAGTGCCCTCTCTCCGCCGGAGAGCAGGGTCAGCAGCTGCAGCTTCTTTCCCGGCGGCTGGGCGATCACGTCGATGCCGCAGTTCAGCGGGTCCTTGCTGTCGGCAAGCTTCAGTTCCGCCTTGCCGCCGCCGAACAGGTTGACGAAGGTCTCCTTGAAATACTCGTTCAGCTGGGCAAACTGCTTTGTGAACTGCTTTTCCATGCTGCCGGTGATGTCGTCGATGATGCCCATCAGGTCGAGCTCTGCCTTTGTCAGGTCGTCCCGCTGGGTCGTCAGCTCGTCAAATCGCTCCTGCACCGTGCGGTATTCGTCCACGGCGCCCACGTTGACGTTGCCCATCGCCTTAATGCGGCTCTTGAGCTGGCCGATCCGCTTTTCGGATTCGCTCAGCTTGAAATCTTCCTTTCGGAATTCTTCGGCGCCCGCATAGGTCAGTCCGTAATCGTCCCAGATGCGGTCGGTCATGGACTTCAGCTCGCCCTCGTTCCTCGAAAGGTTCATCTCGCAGGAATGCTTCTTCTCCGCAAAGGAGTCGCTGTCCCTGCGCTGACGGTCCAGCTTGTCCGAGAGTTCGTTGATCTGCTTCTGGCAGCTGATCCTCTTTGCATCCGCAGCAGCGAAATCGTTTCTCGCATCGTCCAGCGCTTTCCTGAGCCCGGCGAGCTTGTCTTCGTTTTCTTTCAGAGCTTCGCTGTCCGAAGTCAGCGATGCATTGCAGCTTTCCAGAAGCTGCTCGTTGATGCGCAGTGCTTCCGCTGCCGAACCGTTCTCCTTTTCGCTGCGGCCGATCTCGTCTTCCAGTGCGGTGAGACCGCGCTTCCGGGCGGCCTGTGCGGCGCTCTGCTCGGTGACGCTTTTCTGATGTACGGTGATCTCCGCCTTGAGCGAGGAGATCGCCTGATTCAACAGGTCGATCTGATGCTGGGTATCCTCGTCGCCCGCATTGGTGTCCGTGGTGGTGTGCGCCAGCTTTTCCAGCGCCTCGTCCACGTCACAGAGCTGCTGCTGCGTGCGGTCGGTCTCGTCCTGTATGCGTTTGGCATCCTCGGTGCATTCGCGCAGGGCTTCCCGTGCGCCGGTCAGCTCGGATTCGGTATGCGCCACCTCGATCTCCTGCCTGTGCAGGGCATCGTAGGCATCGGTGCGTTTCTGTTTGGTCTTTGTGCGGCCGTTTTCGAGGGCATCGGCTTCTGCCTGTGCCTGCGCGATCTCCTGCGCCAGCTTCTGCGCCAGCTCCCGGTTCTCGTTGATCTCTCTTTCCCGGGACAGCAGGCTGGTGACTCGGGAGGTCACGGAGCCGCCGGTCATGGAGCCGCCGGAGTGCATGACGTCGCCCTCCAGCGTGACGAGGCGGAAGGCATGGTTGCCCGCCCGCTGGATCTTGATGCCGCAGTCGAGGTTTTCGGCAATGACGGTACGGCCCAGCAGACTGTCGATAATGCCCCTGTATTTCGGGTCGAAGGTGATCAGCTCGGAGGCAAGGCCCACACAGCCCTCCATCTTCAGTACGCTGCGCTCCTGCGGGGTCAGCGTCTTTCCGTGGACCGAGGAGATCGGCAGGAACGTGGCTCTGCCCAGTCTGCCCTGACGCAGATAGTCGATCATGCGCTTGGCATCCTCTTCCCGGTCGACGACGATGTTCTGCAGTGCACCGCCCAGCACCATGTCGATGGCACGCTCCAGCTTGCCCGGCACGTTGATCAGCGTGGCGATGACGCCGTGCACGCCGCTGTTGGGGAGCCGTCTCGCCTGAAGCAGTACCTGCTTGACGGAATTCTGATAGCCCTCATAATCCCGCTGCATTTCCTCCAGCACCTTCAGCCTGCCCAGCACGTCGTGCTGCTTTGCCGTGAGCTGGCGGGCGGACTGCGCCTTTGCCTCGATCTGCAGTCCCGCATCGTTCAGCTCTTTCTGAATGGCCGAAATGGTATCATTGTACCGCCTGGCTTCGGCCTTCTGCGCTGCGAGTGTTTCCTCAATGGATGCGATCTCGGTGCGGCAGGCCTCGGTCTCCGTTTCTTTGACGGAGGAGTTCTTTTTCAGTTCTTCCAGCCTTCCGGTAAGGGCGTCGTGCATGGCGGAGTATCTGGCCTGTTCGCTCTTGACGTCGGAGAGCCGGTTCAGGGAGGCGATACGCTTTTCCTTCAGCGATTCGACGTCTGTTTCGCCCTTGGTCAGCTTTTCCATCAGGGAGGAGAGCTCGTTCTGGGCGTTCGTCAGCTTGACCTCGGCCAGTTCTGCCTCTTCCTTTTCGTCATGCAGGCGGATCTTCAGGTCATTGAGCCGTGTGTTTTCCTTTTCATTGGCGGCTTTTGCACCGGAGATCAGCTCGCTGAGGCGGCTGCGCTCTTTTTCGGAGGCGGCAAGGCGTTCCCGCAGGATGCCGCAGACGCCCTCGCAGGCTTCGGTATCCCGGATCAGCGTCTGTACGGTCTCCCGCTTTTCTGCAGCAGCGGTCTCCTGTATCGAAAGGTCGATGTTGGCTTCGTCCCGCTGTTTGGTCAGAGAGTCGATCTCCCCGTCCAGCGAAGCAATGGCGCTTTCGAGGGCGGCAAGGCTCTCGCTCAGCTCCTTGATGCGGGTGTTGTAGCGCTCGGTCCTCGTGAGGAAGGTGTTGAGCTCCAGCCCCTTCAGCTCATCCGCCAGCTCCAGATATTCTCTGGCGGCGGCGCTCTGTGCTTTCAGCGGCTCGATACGCTTTTCCAGCTCGGAGATGATATCCTCCACTCTGGAAAGGTTGCCCCGGGTGTTTTCCAGCCGGTGCTCGGCCTCCTGTTTTCTCGCCTTGAACCTTGCGATACCGGCAGCCTCCTCAAATACGGCACGGCGGTCTTCGCTCTTGACGGAGAGGATCTCGTCGATCCTGCCCTGTCCGATCAGTGAATAGCCCTCTTTGCCGATACCGGTGTCCCGGAACATGTCGATGATGTCCTTCAGGCGGCAGGAAGCCCTGTTGATGAAGTATTCGCCCTCGCCGCTGCGGTAGACCCGTCTGGTGACGGCGATCTCGTTGTAGGGCAGATTCATGGAATTGTCGGAATTGTCGAACGTCAGCGTGACCTCGCACCAGGCGGCCTTTTTGCGGACCTCGGTGCCGTTGAAGATCACGTCCTCCATCTTGGTGCCGCGGATGGACTTGGGGCTCTGCTCGCCCAGCACCCACCGCACGGCGTCGGAAATGTTGGATTTGCCGCTGCCGTTGGGACCGACAACGCCGGTGATGCCGTTGTCAAAATCCAGCTCTACCTGATCGGGGAAGGACTTGAAGCCTTTCAGCTCCAGCTTTTTCAGTTTCAATGGATTATACTCCTGAATGTTATTTTGATCGTATCTAAAACAAGAAAGGAGTGAACAGACCTGTGGTAGCACTCCTTGCAAAAAAGTTATTTGGACTTGCTCATCATTTCAAAGGCAAGCCGTGCCGCCTCCTGCTGGGCACCGTGACGGGAATGTCCCGAGGCCTTGGCTTTCAGGATACCGCCCACGTAGACCGCTTCGGTGAAGCTGGCGTTGTGGTCGGGACCCGTTTTCCCCAGAGAGGCATAGGTGGGCGTGCAGTTGTATTTCTGCTGGCACAGCATCTGCAGCCTTGATTTGTAGTCAAAGCCCTGCGCCGGATCCCCGGCCATATCCGAAAGCAGGCTTCCGTAGGCAGAAAGGATCAGCGCCTTTGCCTTATCAAAGCCCGCATCGAGGTATACGGCGGCAAACACCGCTTCGCATACGTCCGAAAGTATCGAGGGCTTGTTCATGCCGCCGTCTCTGATCTCGGACACGGAGAGGCGGATATGCGCCGAAAGGCCGAAGCCCTCCGCAATGCGGCTGAGCGTCTCTTCGCAGACGAGTCTGGCCCGGATGCGGCTCAGCACGCCCTCCTGTTCGGTCATGTGGGCATACAGATAGTCGCTGATGACGATCTGCAGCACCGCATCGCCCAAAAATTCCAGCCGCTGATAGCTTTGTCCGCCGTGCTCGCCGGTATAGGAGGGATGCGTCAGCGCCGTGAGCAGCAGCGATTCGTCTTTGAAGACGTGATCCAGCCGCCGCATCAGTTCCCTCAGCTCCGCCATGGCGATCAGACCTGATTGTCGAGGTACTCCACCACGTCGCCTACGGTGCGGATGGTGGGCAGGATGTCATCGTCCACGGTGATGCCGAAGGCGTCCTCCACGTCCATGACCATGATCATGACGTTGGCGGAATCGGCGTGAAGATCTTCCAGAAGACGGGATTCGGGCGTGATGTCGTCCTTGTTGATGCCGAGCTGATCGGCCAGAAGCTGTGCGACCTTGTCAAAATTATTCATGAGATATGTTCCTCCTGTTGCGGATGTATATTGATTAAATGATTGTGAGAACTTGTGTTATGCCTCCGGCTCTGCCAGATTTTCAAGTCGGAGGCCAAGCGGTCTTAGGAAGACAATTA
>JAZLHZ010000306.1:0-7357 GCA_045617085.1 Clostridia bacterium | reverse complement strand
ATGATCAGTTTTTCCAGTGCGACCTCATGCCCCTGATAGGCAAAGGTCTCATCATCCTCAGGATCACCGCCCCGAAGGAACGTTTCCCTGTAATCCGAGGAGACCTGTGCGCTAGCCGGTTCGAGGCAGTTCGCGCAGGGCGCATGGGCAACTGTGACCAGACTTCCGTCCACGGTGATGTTGCCGGCATCATCCGCCATGTATGCCCCCTCGACCTTGATCTCGTCAAAAGTGACCAAATCGCCGCCAATCTCCACCGGTGCAATGGCCTGCACGCCGTGGTAGGGATACGCCTGACCGGGATTTATCAGGGAACGGGAAACATCCAGTGTCATGACCTCACCTCAAAAGTGACCATCGGTTATTATAGGAAATAACCGGTTGTTTGTCAACTGTATTTTGTGGTCTGCGAAAATATTTCTTCAAAATATGTTAATTTCCACGGCACAGAGAATGCGACGGGTGCTTCGCGCAGGGGCGACTCGGAGCGGTGACTCTTGCGTCCGGCATCCGGGAAAAGCAGTGAGCAAACCGGCTGCAAAAGCAACGATGCGGCGCAAGACGAACTCGCGAACGCCGGAGCCCTCGCGTGAAGTACCGGGAGCGACTTCCGCCCGTGAACAGTAATCAACCTATCCGGTCTCGGGACTCAGTTGTCGCGGACATGGCCGGTGGTGACCAGGTCGAGCGTGTCGCGGGCGATCATGATCTCTTCGTTGGTCGGGATCACGAGGACCTTGACCTTGCTGTCGGGCGTGGAGATGACCATTTCGCCGCGGCCCTTGTTCTTTTCTTCATCAAGCTTGAAGCCAAGATACTCCAGGCCGGTCAGGACGCGCTTGCGGATACCGCCGTTGTTCTCGCCGATGCCGGCGGTGAAGACGATCATGTCAACGCCGCCCATGGCAGCCGTGTAGGCGCCGATATACTTCTGGATGCCGTAGATCAGGATCTCACGTGCCAGGAAGCAGGCTTCGTCGCCCTCGTTGGCCTTGCCGTCCACATCGCGCATATCAGAGCTGTAACCGCTGACGCCCAGCAGTCCGCTCTTTTTGTTCATCATCGTCAGGACTTCATCCACGCTGATGGGATGGCCCAAAGGCTCTCCGTTCTCATCCAGCGGATTGTTGGCGATGAACTGCACCACGGCGGGATCGCAGCTGCCGCAGCGGGTACCCATCTCGAGGCCTTCCAGAGGCGTGAGGCCCATGCTGGTGTCGACACACTTGCCGTCCTTCACGGCGCTCAGGCTGCTACCGTTGCCGAGGTGGCAGATAATGATGCGCTGACCGATGGGGCTGACGCCCAGAAATTCACACACACGGCGGGAGACATAACGATGACTGGTGCCGTGGAAGCCGTAGCGGCGGACATGCAGCTTTTCAACATAGGCCTTGGGCACCGCGTAGGTATAGGCCTTGGCGGGCATGGTCTGATGGAAGGCAGTGTCGAAAACGGCAACCTGGGGCGTGTTGGGCATAACCTTCTCGCAGGCTTCGATACCCATCAGATTGGCGGGGTTGTGGAGCGGTCCCAGAGGGAAGCAGTCCTTGATGGCCTGCTTGCAGGCATCGTCAACGAGGCAGGAGGCAGTGAACTTTGCGCCGCCGTGGAGCACTCTGTGACCGACTGCATTGATCTCCTTGACGCTGGCGATAACGCCGTGCTCGGCGTCGACCAGAGCGTCCAGAACCAGCTTCATGGCCTCGGAATGGTTGGCGATGGGGGTGGTGACAGCGTACTTGGCGAACTTCTCTGCGCCGGACTTGTCAAACTTGTGGGCGAGGTTGGAGCCGTCGATGCCGATGCGCTCTACGAGGCCCTTAGCGAGCAGCTTCTCGCCATCCATGTCGATGAGCTGATACTTCAGGGAGGAGGAGCCGGCGTTGATAACAAGAATCTTCATTTTGTAATTCTCCTTTGGCGTTGTTACATTTCGCACATGAACTGCATGGTCATGTCCTCGCAGCCGGGATAGCCCTCGTGTGCGAAATCGGGATAGATGACTACGCTCTTTTCAGAGGTGATCTTATTGTAGGCGGCAAACTGGGTGGAAGGCGGGCACACGGTATCGATGAGACCGGTGAACATCTTCACTCTTGCCTTGATGCGGTGGGCGATGTGCTGGTTGTCGATATAGCCCAGCTTCGTGAATATCTCCTTTTCCCGCTTGTGCAGGGGGTCGGTATGGCGGAAATACTCTCTCAGCTCGCTGTAGGCGGCGACGTCCAGATCCATTTCCCAAACCCGGCGGTAATCGCACAGGAAGGGCATCTGCGGCGCAGCGCTGTTGAGCTTGGGCGTCAGTGCGGCGCAGGCCAGCGTCAGTCCGCCGCCCTGGGAACCGCCGAATGCGCCGACTCTCGTCTCATCGACAAAGTCAAACGCCATCATGATGCGGGCGATCTGTGCTGCATCGAGGAACACGTTCCTGAAATACAGCTTGTCGAGGTCGGGATCGTCCAAACCGCGGATGATCTGGCCGTGATAGGTGTTGCCCTTGACGGGGATCGTGTCCTCGGAAGGTCCGCCCTGACCGCGGCAGTCCATCTGCACAGCGGCAAAACCGGCTGCGACATAGCTCATCAGCGAGGTGAAGCTGTGCAGACCGCCGGAATAACCGTGGAAGATGCAGACAGCGGGGATCTTGCCTTCGATCTTTGCCGGACGGGCAAAGCGGCAGTGGATGCGTGCGCCGCCCATGCCGGTGAAGTACAGATCATAGCACTCGGCGTTCGGAAAATGATACTCCGCCGGAACCAGCTCGCAGCCGGTGCCGAGGGCTTCCATTTCCGCTACCGAGCGGTCCCAGTATGCATCAATGTCTTCCGGACGCTCGTTGCGCCCGGAAAACGTATAAAGCTGTTCAAGAGGCATGTCGACAATAGGCATGTTTCTTTCCTCCGCAACTTCAAATCAATTGACTACTGTTTATCAGCCCTGAGCCTGAGCGGCGGTGATGGCGATGGTGGCAACGATGTCTTCTACGGAGCAGCCGCGGGAGAGGTCGTTGCAGGGCTTTGCGATACCCTGAAGGATGGGGCCGTAGGCTTCTGCCTTGCCCAGACGCTGCACCAGCTTATAGCCGATGTTGCCTGCTTCCAGATCGGGGAAGACGAGGACGTTGGCCTTGCCTGCGACTGCGCTGCCGGGAGCCTTGAGAGCGCCGACGGAAGGAACGAGAGCGGCATCCAGCTGCAGCTCGCCGTCCAGCATCAGGTCGGGAGCGAGCTCCTTGGCGATGCGGGTAGCTTCCTGAACCTTGGTGACGTTGTCATGCTTTGCGCTGCCCTTGGTGGAGAAGGAAAGCATTGCAACACGGGGCTCCATGCCGGCCAGAGACCTTGCGGAATCGGCAGCACCCAGAGCGATGTTGGCCAGCTCTTCTGCGTTGGGGTCGATGTTGACGCCGCAGTCGGAGAAGATCATGATGCCGTTGTCGCCGTACTCAGCGAGGGGAGACTCGACCAGGAAGCAGGAAGAAACGGTCTTCATGCCGGGCTTTGCCTTGATGATCTGCAGAGCGGGACGGAGCATGTCGGCGGTGGAATGGATAGCGCCGGAAACGAGGCCGTCTGCGTCGCCCTTCTTGACCATCATGATGCCGTAGTACATGGGATCGGCGACCAGCTTGGCAGCCTGCTCCTCGGTCATGCCCTTTGCCTTGCGCAGCTCATAAAGGGTATTTGCATAATCGGCAGCCTTGTCGGAGGTTGCGGGATCGATGATCTCAATGCCGCACAGGCAGACATTGAACTTCTCGGCAGCAGCCTTCACCTTGTCGGGGTTGCCCAGAACGATAACCTTTGCCAGACCCTGCTTGGAAGCGATGGCGGCAGCCTGAATGTTGCGGTCCTCTTCGCCCTCGGGCAGTACGATGGTCTTCACGTCAGCAGCGGCCTTAGCCTTGATCTTGTCGATAATAGCCATAAGAATAATACCTCCGTATATTATTTTTTATTACCAACTTATATTATACCGCAAGGCAAATGCGGTATTCAAGTGTTGTACTGTTAAAGGTTATGTATCTCGTCCGGTTCGACCGGGTCCAGGTAAAAGGCGGGCACGTATTTCGTCAGCCATACGCCGTTGGCCGCCCGATAGAAGCGGATGCCGTCCTTCTGCATGTCGCCGGAGCGCACCCGGTACACGACGGGTTTCCCGTGCCGCAGTCCCACAGCGGCGGCGGTGCGCAGGTCGGCTGACAAATGCACATACAGCCGCTCCTTCGCCACAAGGCCGTTCAGCGTGATGCTCGGGACGTTCTGTTCTGCCGTGCCGTGATAGAGGAATTCGGGCGGGATCAGCTCCTCGGGCTCGATGTCCACGGGAACGGAGTGCCCCTGATTGGCACGGATGCGGGTCTTGTCATCATTGAAGGAATAGCGCTGTTTGTCGTCCTCGGCGACGATCTGCTCCAGCGCCGCCCGGGAGATCGGGTATTTGTCCGCCATGCCGGCGAGCAGGGCTTCGGTGTCTGCCCAGCCGTGCTCGTCCAGCGTGATCCCGGCGGCGGAGGGCTTGTGCCGCAGCACGAGGCTGATGAACTTGCTGGCGGCGGTCAGCGTGCCTTCGCCGTTGTTCAGGACAGCGAGCCGGAGCGTGCAGCTGCCTTCTTCAAAAGCGATACCGGTGATCCGGGTCAGGAAGGACTCCCGGTTGTTTTTGAGATCGGTCAGCTCCAGCAATTCGTCTGTCCGCATCAGGTGGGTCTTTTCGCTTTCCGGCAGGGTCAGCGTATTGAGACGTCCCTTTCTCAGCAGGGCAAACGTATCCGGATCAATTTTCTGATAGTGTTTCATCGTCGGAAGTATGTCTGATCAGTCGGAAGGGGGACAGCAGCTCATAGACCTCTTCATATTCGCCGCCGATCGAAGCCATCAGCACGTTGGCAAACGGCAGCTTGGCTCCCATCGGATTGGTGCCGAAATAGTCCAGCGCCAGCAGCATCACATGCTCGTCCTCATAGGCGGCCACATGTCCGGTGTACTCGTTCTCCACGGTCAGCAGCGATACCATGCGGCTGTTGTCGATGCCGGTGCGGCATACGGCGTGGATGAAGGACTCATCCTCCTCCGGTTCCACGACGACGGTTGGCTTCTTGTGCCGCTTTTTGATGAGCAGCTTCAGCCGCTCGCCGTAATCGTCGGTCTCCTCGTACAGATCCCGGATGCAGCTGAGCCTGATGGCGCAGTAGCCGTCATAGATCCCGGCAGAGGTCAGGGCAAGGATCAGCACCTCGGTCTGTGTCACATCGATCACGAAGCCGGAAATGTATTCCTCCGGCTCGTCCGGATAGATGTACAGCGAGACGATGGTGTTGCTGTCCCGGCACTGTTTCAGCGTGTAGAGATAAAAGCTCTCGTCTTCTGTCATGGTCACAGTTCCTCGACGGTCTCGGCAATGTCACGGATATTCGTGTGCATGGGCGAGGGCTTGAAGTCTTCGGTCTTGTAGCCGATGGGCAGCAGCGCACGGACCCGGACATTCTCGGGGAGTCCCAGTGCCGATACGACCTCGTCGGAGTTGAACCAGCCGACATAGCAGGAATCCACGCCCAGATCGGCTGCTTCCAGCATCATGTGGGTGGTGACGATGGCGTCGTCGGTCTCGCCGAAATCGTAGTCCGGCTTGACCTTGCCCTTGGCGGCACGATTCACGTCATAGCCCACGACCAGCACGACGGGTGCATTGTAGGTGCAGGGGCAGATGGCAGCGAGTGCGGCTCTCTTCGCCTCGGACTTTACGATGCAGACCTTCTGGGGCTGGTTGTTGCAGGCGGTGGGCGCCACTCTGCCGGCTTCGATAATGAGATCCAGCTTCTCCTGTTCGATGGGCCTGTCACTGAAGGCACGGGTCGAGAAGCGCTTTTTTGCCAGTTCGATAAAGCTTGTCATACGGGTACATCTCCTTTATACCGAGAGTAATATGATGCCGACGATGCCCAGTGCAAGACCGGCATATTGTTTTTTGTTGATCTGCTCCCTGAACAGCAGCACGTCCAGCACGGTCACGATGATGAGCCGCACGCCGTTGTTCAGCGTGAATACCACCGAGGCGGGCAGCTGCTTGAGTACTGCCAGCGTGATGATGCAGGCGAGGCTGTAGAATATGCCGATGCATACCGTCGGGAGCGAGATGCGCAGGGTCGGCTTGAAGGTCACGGGCTCCTTTTCCTTCTTCGTGAGGAACAGCAACACCAGCAGCATCGTGACCACGGCGAACACCAGACCGAACAGGATAAAGCCGTCGCTCTGATCGGCATATTCGGACTGGGTCAGCACCATCTCGCACACACCGGCAAGGCCGCTGGCAAGGAAGGCGGGGATCACGTTTTTCAGCCATTTGACGTTGATGGTCTTGCGGTCGGCGGCGGTGACGTTCAGGATCATTGCAATGGCGACGAACATCACGGCAATACCGGTGATCTGCTGCCAGGTCACGGGCTCGCCCCAGAACAGCCACGAGGGGATGATCGGGATCATGATCGCCGCCACGACGAACAGCGACGTGAACGACATGGAGCCGGTCTTATACGCCTGCAGCGTGAAGTACAGCTCCACGGTCATCATCAGCCCGTAGAACACGCCGTCGATTGCGGAGAACAGGGACAACTCGCCGATCCTGCATCCGTTGACCAGGAATGTGGTGATGACGGCAAACACATACACCACGGCGGAGTAGGCGAAGTTGTCGCTGCGGGTCTTGAACAGGTTCTTGCAGAAGTAGTTCTGCAGTGTGACGGTCAGTACGCCGATGGCGATCAGTACGAGAAGCAGCAGCATGATTCGTCCCTCACTTTCTGAGATCAGTTGTTCTGGTTGGTGAAGGTGTAGTAGAATTCTCTGCCGAACACATCGGAGATGCGCAGGCAGGGAACTCCCTCATAGACCGGAAGCTGCAGCATGGTCTTCAGCTCCGGCTTTGCCCGCAGACGGTAGTCCGAGGCCATCGAGACGAACACGCCGTCCCGGATGTAGCCCACCGACCAGCCGTCGATGGAGTCGAGGTTGTGTACGGTGCGGTCGGTCAGCAGGGCGTCGCCCGCATAGCTTTCCAGCTCGATGTCGTAAAAGGCGATGCCGGGCACGATGTTGGCATGCGCTTCGGGCGCATTCTCCGTCGGCTGTGCACGGAATTCCGCAGACGAGGCTGCCAGACGGCGCTTGGAGAGCTGGAAGGCAAAGGGAGAGATATCCACGCCCAGGAACCTGCGTCCCTCCTGCCAGGCGGCTTCCAGCGTGGTGCCGGAGCCGGAGAACAGGTCGCAGACCAGATCGCCCTCCTTCGAGGCGCAGCGGATGATGCGCTCCAGCAGGCTCAGCGGCTTCTGGGTGTCATAGCCGGTGCGCTGGGG
>JAZLHZ010000305.1:0-1161 GCA_045617085.1 Clostridia bacterium | reverse complement strand
AAGCCCGTGAAGGATGGGGACATTTTCCCGCTGGAGGTCGCCGAGCTCAACGGCGAAAAGGTACGGATCGTCGACTGCGATACCCTTGCCACCGGTGTCGGTCGGCATGTTTCCGATTGGAAGGGCAAGTGGATCACGAGGCGGGCGGCATGGATGTGTGACCATAAGACCGATCTGTATGCCGTGAAACGGTTTGAACTGGAAGAGATTCCCGAAACGGCGCCGCTGTGCGTGTGTGCGATCAATCACGTGCATGTGACGCTGAACGGCATCGATATACTGGACGCTTTGAGCAGTGGAAGACCGCTCAATACGGATGTTGCAAAGGCGCTGAAGGTTGGGCGGAATGAGCTGATCATCCATGTGCACAACGATACGCCCATGACGAGCGAGCACATGCCCTGGCTGCGTGAGCTGGATGCGTCCCGGCTGACCTCGCTGCTGCTGGAAATGCATGCAGGGGACGAGGTCATTGCCTCCGACAGCAGCTTCCTCGTCAGTGATGTCCGGTCACAGCCGCCGGAGGATGCGCCTGTCTGCGACCCGAAGACGATGGTAAGCATCGGAAACAAGCTGCCCGACGGCACATGGCTGAGGGCATGGGAGCGGGGAAAGGTGCCACTGAAGCCCTTCGGGGATATCGAGCTGTTCGGAAAGCCCACGGCATACCCCAGAAATGAGAGCTATATCTTCGAGCTTCCCGAGGGCACGGACGAAATACTGCCCATCCGGACAAACTGCGAATACACGCAGACGGTCAAAGACGGTAAGCTCATTGTGACGGTTCGGGCAAACAGACCGGAGGACGGAATTACCGAATGTCCCAAGGTACATGTTGCGCCCGTTTCCCGTGCGGCAGGCGACTGGAGAAAGGCGGGTCTGACCGACTATTCCGGCGAGTGTGAATATGTGCAGAAGGTGAATATCGACAAGCAGCCCGGACGGCGGCTGATGCTGGAGGCGGCAGACGTCCGCTTCTATATGGCGGTCTACGTCAACGGTCAGCTTGCGGGACGGCGGGCGTTTGCACCGTATCGGCTGGATATCACCGACTTTGTGAAGGACGGCGAGAATGAGATCCGTCTGGTGATCGCCAACACGGCGGGCAACGAGCGCAGCACGATGCTGTGCGATGCCGGACGTGCACTGGGCTGGAGCCGC
>JAZLHZ010000304.1:0-2515 GCA_045617085.1 Clostridia bacterium | reverse complement strand
AGACGATATAATATACGAATAGGTTCCCGGAATAGGCTTTTTATTTTGAAAAAAACCGCCTGTTATCTTACAGGCGGCAGGTTCGTGTGACTCATCCGGGATTCGAACCCGGGACACCCTGATTAAAAGTCAGGTGCTCTGCCAACTGAGCTAATGAATCTCATCACTCGAACAGGTCAATTATACAATATCAATGTTAATAATCCAAGCTATACACTGAATTTTAACAAACTAAATACATTGAGATACATTGACAGGCGAGGTATATACGTGTATAATGTATGCGTAAAGGAGGGAGAACGGATGATTGCAGCAGACATCCTCAGGGGATATACCGACGTGATCATTTTGCGTCAATTGGAAGATGGTGACAGTTATGGCTACGGGATCAGCAAAAAGGTGAGCGGGCTGAGCAACGGCTGTCTGGAGTTGAAGGAGGCAACACTGTATACGGCGTTTAAGCGGCTGGAGAATGCGGGATATATCCGTTCCTATTGGGGCGATGAGGGCAGCGGTGCCCGCAGAAGGTATTACACGCTGACCGAGGCAGGCAGAGAACGCCTTGCAGAGGAAAGAAAGACATGGAACGAAACAAGGCAAATCCTGAATATACTCATAGGAGGAAATGACGAATGAGGGCAGATGTGGAAGCCTTAATCAACGATCTGTTCAAGAATGTCGATATCGACGGCTGTGAAGAAGCCGGGGCATTGTATAACGAGCTGCTGGGCAACTGTACAGCCAGATATGATGACCTGATCGAGCAGGGAATCAGCGACGAAACGGCGATGAACGTGATCCGGGAGTCGCTGGACGGCATCGAGAACGTAATGGCGGATTTTCCGAAAAAGAAGAAGGAAGCAGACGATGTTCTTCGTATTGAATCGGAAAACGGCGATGTGGAGATCATTGGAACGGACGAAGACAGGATGCATATCGAGGGCAAGGTGACGATTGAGAATAACAGTATCATCTCAGAGGATGACGATATAACGGTATATCTGCCTGCCGTATCGGATAAGGTGGTGATCGTCGAGGTAGTCAACGGCGATATAACGGCGGAGAACATCACGGCGGTTCAGATCCGACTGACAACGGTGCAGGGCGATATCAGCATCAGTAACTGCTGTGCGGAGGTGATCACATCGGATGCCGTAGAAGGTGACATCGATGCAGAGCTTCCGGAAGGAATGGAAATTTGCTTGAGCGTGCATACAGTGAACGGAGATACTGACATCGATTATCCGGCAACGGAAAACGGGGAGATGCAGCTGAACCTTCATTCATTCAACGGCGACATTTCCGTAAGAAAGACAGAAACAACGGAAAGAAGATCGGGAATCGACTTTGATGCGAAGATCGAAATGGACGTAAGTGATATAAAGACACATATCCGCAAAATCATCGACGACATCAGAGATTCGCTCCGGTAAAAAAACAATACCTCTTCGGCAGTGTGTCGAAGAGGCATTGTTTTTACAGAAGGATTGCTGCCTTTTCGGGGAAGGTGCGGTAATCGTCCACGGTGATGAAGTTGAATTCGGAGTTGTAGACCTGGGCATCGTTGCCGCCCTCCCGGTAATCGTCGCCGAAGAAGGCGGTCTCCTCTGCGGTGTAGCCGTACTTTTCGCAGTAGGCCTTCAGCGCATGGAGCTTGTTATAGGGCAGGGGCACGATATCGAAGGACGAGGAGCCGCCGATAAACGTGGTGTATTCGGGGAACATCTCCCTGACTCTCGGGAACAGGGGACGGCGTTTGGAGCGGTCCGGGTCATAGGCCAGTTTATCCTTGATATCTGCCTTGGTGCCCAGCATGGGGAATGTCAGCATGCCGGAGGCGTGGATCTCCACATAGTCACCCGCATATGCGCCGCACCGAAATTCCTCTCTCAGAATGTTGATCCTGCGGCGCACTTCCTCTTCGGAGAGGGGGAAACAGGTCTTGACGGAGACGATGTCGAGGACCTTTGTCTCCTTATTATATACGCCCTCTTCCATGCCGTAGTTGCCGATGACGTCGATGGGGAAGTACTCCAGCTGCTTGTGGATGCGGTTGGCGTTGCCTGCACCCACCATGACGAGACGGTGATTTTCCGCAAGCTTTTCCAGTGCTTCCCGGTTGACGGGATCGATGGGCGTGCGGTGCTGGGTCAGTGTGCCGTCCAGGTCGAAGGCGATGAGCTTGATCTTGTTTTTATCCATGGATAGTCCTTTCATTCAAAGGTAAGATAGGGAAGTATACCGTTCAGCGTGGCCTCACCGATGCCGCTGACTTCAAGCAGATCGGCCGCATCGGAAAAGGCGCCGTGTTCGCTGCGATAGATGCAGATGGCTTCGGCGGTGACGGAGCCGATGCCGGGCAGCAGCTCCAGTACGCTTTCGTCTGCCTCGTTGATGTTGATGCGCAGGGTACTGCCGGTGATCTCAATCAGCGGATCGTCACCGGTGAATACAGCCGGGATCTGAACGGGCTTCGGCGGCGCATTCAGCACTCTGTCATAGACAAAGGCGATCA
>JAZLHZ010000303.1:0-6211 GCA_045617085.1 Clostridia bacterium | reverse complement strand
TTTTTTTTATCTGTCGTTCCAGATGGGGTTGCCCAGGGCGATGCGGATGTTGTCCAGTCCGTCCCATATCTCGGCCCGGATCAGCTTATCGGTGACAGGGGCTTCAAAGGTGAAATAGGAGGTCTCATCCGGCGAAACGGGAGCAGTGTACAGCTTTTCGTTTTCATTCCATATTTCGACCCGGTAGGTGTGGTTCTTTTTGACAACATTGTCGTGGAAGTCGCCGACGGAGAGAATGACGTTTCCGCCAAACTCGCAGTGACCGCCCATGAATGTGTCGCCCATAACCATCTTTATGCCCACATTGCCGCAGGTGAAGTCGCCCCGGCGCAGGTAAGGCAGGTACGAAATGCCGTTCTGTTCTTCGGCATAGACCGTGGTGAGACAGTCGTTGTGGGGATGACTGTGTACGTCTCCTCCGGCGCAGGCCCAGACCCGTTTGCCTTTTTTCAGAAGCTCCAGCCACAGGGCGGTATCGTCCTCGGTATACTTGCGGACAGGCGATACATAGAACGCCTCGATGCCGCAGTAGTCACGGAACCAGTAATCCAGCGGATCGTCCGAGATCATGATCTGCTTGGGATGGGGCACGACAAAGAAACCGCCGACATCGAACACCGCATCGATCAGCTCCCTGAATCGGGCTCGGGTGAAGTCTGGATACTTGAAATGTCCCTCGCTGCCGCCGGTGAACTCAAACTCGGGGAAGGCGGAAAGCACCTTTTCCAGCGCCTGCGGACAGGGAACGATCATGTTGTAGTGCAGGGACTTATCCGAGGCATTGCTGTCTGAAATGCGGGTGCCGGGCTCGCTGCCGCAGACGAAGAAGCGTTCGTCCCATTCCGGCAGGTACATGTGGCGTACCTGCTTGTGGTCGAGAATGGCGGCAAAATCCATTTTGAGTTCCTGCATTTCCCGCCTCCAGACGGTCAGGCTGCAATGTCCGTCGCTGGTGCCTCCGGTGGCGGCATGGTCGTGGAGCTCGCCGTGGAACACCCTTCGACCGGCATACTTCTGTTCAAGGAATACACGTTCGGCCTTTGCGGAAGGAATCATGATATCACCCTTCTTTATTGATGGTTTTACGGGATCTGTTTATAGTTGCCGATGCTGCTTCTGAGCCGCTTCATCGTGTACGCCAGCTTCTGACGGTTCGTCAAGTGCTTCCGGATGTCCCGGCAGGCGCTGCGGCCAAGCTTCACGGTCTGGGAAGAGGCGCTCTTTCCGGCGTACTGCATGTCGGTAACGGCTTCGGAGAATTTCGCAAAGCTGTCGTCGGCATAGCCGGAGGAAATGGCTCTTTGTGAGAAGGCCTGCATGGTCTCGCCGCCTTCCACGTACAGCGCATTGACCGCCAGCAGCGTCAGTGCCGTGCGGTACCATACCATGACTTTCAGCGACAGGTCCTTTTCGCCTGCGGCAATGAAGGAGGAATCGGTAATGCGGAGACGATAAACAATGAACACGGCAACAACCAGCAGCAGGACCAGAATGCCGAAGATGAACAGCAGCAGCTTCCAAACGGAAGAATGCTCCTGCGGGGGTTCGGAATCGCTTTCGGGTTCGGGCGTTGTGTCGGGCTGAACGGTCGGCTCATCGGCAACATCGTCCGGCAGGTCAGTCTGCGGCTTGGGCGTCTGATCGGGATGGGGATTGGATGCGGGATCAGGTTCCTCGGTAGGTTCGGGCGTAGGCGTCGGTTCGGGTGTGCTGTTATCGGTATGAGAGCCCTCGGTGCCGCTGCTTTCGATATCGCTGAGCGTATTGACCACGGACACATTGAACGGGATCCAGCCGACACCGGCAAAGTACAGCTCCGACCATGCGTGGGCAGACATGCCGGTCACGACGGTCTCGCCGCTTGCATCGGCTTTGACCGAGTAGCCTTCCACATATCGTGCCGGGATCTGGGCAAGCCGCGCCATGACGGTCATGGCAGAGGCGAGGTAGGTACAGTAGCCCTTTCTCTCGTCCATGACGAACCACGACACAAAGTCTCTGCCGGCAGGCGGATAATTGCCCTCCAGCGTATAGGTGACGTTCTGAGACAGCCAGTTTTCAATGGCGAGCGCCTTCTGGATAGGTGTTGGACAACCCTCGATAATATCCATCGTGAGCCAGTACAGCTGGTTTTCGACACAGGCGGGCAGCAGCGTGCATTCGCCGTAGATCGTGCTGTAATCCGGGTCATCGGGGTCATAGGACATGTTGACCGTGCGGACCAGCCTTTCCATGTCGGTGGGCAGCTTGTAATAGGTCAGGGTATAGTTGTCGCCGTCCTGCACGTCCCGGGTCGTGAAGACCTCGCCGCACTCGTTGTAGTACAGCACGAAGTCCATCGGCGCCTCCAGATTGATCATTCGCTGAGGCACGAACAGCGTGGAGGTGCCCTCGTCCAGGAACCGCACGGAGACCTGCTTCATTTCGGAGATCTCGTTCAGTCTGGTTTCGTCGGCATCAAAGAGCTCTACCCGCTTGTACAGGCGGGTCGGGTCGACGAAAAGATAGCGGCTCTTCACGTTGTCGTCCGTCCAGTTGAGGCCGGTATAGGTGCGGCTGATGGCGCCCCGCAGCAGCACGTCGCTGTCGGTGGTGACGACCATCACGTCCTCCTGCCTCGGCGTTGCGATGCCGCCCAACTGTTCGGTCAGGGGCTGATAGCCGTCTGCACTGACCGAATATACGGTTCTGGGATCGCTGAAGCGGAAATAGTCATTAAAAAGCTTCCGCACGGTGTCGGCGGCGTTCTGAAGCGGCGGATAGACATAGTTGTTCTTTGGAGCGGCAAAGAACGCCAGGCCCACACACAGCAGCGCCACGATGAGCATCTTGTGGAAAGCGGTGTTTTCGGAATATGCCTTGGAATACAGGATCACCAGCGCTGCCATGCCGGGCAGTATGTACAGAAGCTCTGTCGTGCCCTCGGTGAGCCAGCGCAAAAGGAGAAGGAAGACGAAAAGCAGTGTCGCCGGGTATACGCCGCCGGGCATTCTGGTGAACACATAGGCGATAACGCCGCAGACCACGGCCACGGCGACGCAGAGCACACCGGAGCTGATCAGCGTCTGCTTGGCGCCCATCAGCCGGTTGCAGACCTCGATGACGATGCTCTTGAGCCGGGCGTACAGGTCAAAGTCCGAAAGCAGCAGCACGGCGACGGCAACGACAAGAAGTCCGCCGGTGATTATCAGCGTGCTGCGGTTGAGGCTCATGACCGAGAAAACGATCATGGCGCCCAGACATCCCAGCAGCAGCAGCAGCGGCTGTGCCGTGACCCATACCGCACCTAACAGCATAGCCGAGAAGGAATAGCCCAGCATCAGCGAGGTGAAGGCGGTGGCGAATATGCGTTTCAGTCGAGTGGATAATGACATGAAATACCTCTTACATAGTATCGGAAAGGGAGATCAGAAGAACATGACCAGTCCGCTGATGACCATGCCGAAATAGATGATCTGTTTGAGCTTTTTGGCGTTCAGACGGTCAAACACCCGTCTTCCGACGGCATCGCCGACCATGCAGCCGCAAAAGCACAGCAGCGCCGTCAGCAGGATCTGCCATGTGATGAGGCCGCTGAATATCCGGCATATGGTGGAGTAGATGTTGGTCAGACCGAAATAGAACTGGATGCCGGAAAAATAGGCGAGATTGTCCGTACAGGCGTGGGTCATGAACAGCACCACAGGCGGGCCACCGGTGGAGAACAGGCCGTTCAGCATGCCGCCCAGACCTCCGGCGATGATGCCGTTGGGTATCGTGGGGCGGATCGTGAGGCGGCTGTTGAAGCAGAGGAAATAGATGCCCAGCAGGATCAGCACGCCGCCCAGCAGCAGCTTGAAGAAGCCCGTGGTCACATGCTTGGACAACAGTACTGCAAACGGAATGACCGCAAACGCAGCCAGCAGCACCGGAAGTACGGTCTTGAAGGGAATGTGCTTGCGGTATTTGACAGCGTTGTACGAGGACGAGCCGCAGGAGACGAGACAGCTGATCGCTGCTGCCATCGTATGCGAAGGCGTGAGATAGGGCAGGAACAGCATGGCGAAAATGCCCAGCCCGAAGCCGGACACCCGCTGGACAAAGCCCGCCCCGGCAAATACCAGCATTAACAGTAAAGTCTGCAACAGATTCGGCATGATATTGATTCTTCTTCCCAAAGTTATTTATAGTGTGGCGTGTGTGGAGGCGGTCACGGCGGCCTTCTTCCACGGGTCGACCATAAAGGTCTTGATGCCCAGAGTACCGAGCTTGACGCACAGCTCCTTATATTCGTTGTGCATGGTTTCGGAGATGAGGTACAGGCGTACCTGCACGCCCATTTTGTTCATCCGCAGCATCAGATCGGCAAGCTCGGCGTCCAGTCTCGTGGTGATCAGCACCACGGCGCCGGTACGCTGCAGGCGGCGCATTTCGAGGGAGACGATCTGTTTGAGCGAATAGGCGCCGTTGAATTTGAGATAGGTCAATGTATCGGTGAAACGGGGTACTTCGGCCAGTGTCTGGGCGGCCAGCTCCGTCGGCGGCGATACGTGCAGCGGCAGACGCACCGTGCTGCCCTCACGAAGCTGGGCGACGATGCTGCCCAGGCACGTTTCGCACATGACGTCCTCCAGTGTGCGCACATGAGACTGCATGGCGTTGACGGGAGCGCAGTCCATCAGATACAGGATGTCGGGTTTGGCGGATTCCTCAAATGTACGAACTGTCAGCAACCGTCTGCGGGCGCTGATCTTCCAGTGGATGTTCTTGAGGGAATCGCCCTCCTGCCAGTCCCGGATGCCTGCAGGTGAGGAGCGGTCTTCGGTGATGCGCACCTTGCCCTGCGGGCCGTTGTCGCCGGGCTGCAGGGTCAGCGGTTCGGAGTCCGGTGTGCAGGGGGGTACGATCAGCTTGACGGCGGAATGCCGGATGCGCCGGGACATCGTGAAAAAGCAGAAGATGTCGCTGACGGTTACGGAGGAGATGCCCACCTCGTATACGCCTCTGTGGGCGCAGTGCAGGGTGATCCGGCAGTTGATGCGTTTCAGCGGACGTACCGGCGGCTGGATGCTTCCGGCGCCGATGGCATCGTCCGGCGAGGTCACGTCCAGACGGAGCATGCCGACGGGGATCAGCCCCGCATGGAATACGGAAAGCTGGAACACGGCGTCGTCGCCGCGCTGCGCCAGATGCTTCGGCGAGCGGATGGATGCCCGTGTGGTGAACAGCACCGAGATCACGCTGACAAAAGAGACCAGCAGCAGCGCCGCCAACAGGGCTGCTCCGAGGTAATATATGGTGATGCCTGTGGTGAGTCCGATGGTCGTCAGGACCGCCGAAGCCGCCAGCATTACCCATGCTCTGCCGCTCATGCGTTGCGCACCGGCACCTTGACCGATGCAATTAGCTGAGAGAGGATCTTCTCGGCGGTAAGACCTTTCATACGTGCCTCGGGGGTCGGCATGATGCGGTGGCACAGCACGGGAGCGGCCATCTGCTGAACGTCCTCGGGAATGACATAGTTTCTGCCGTTGATGAGGGCTCTGGCCTGTGCGGCCTTCAGCAGGGCGATGATGCCTCGGGTGGAGATGCCCAGCTGCAGAGAAGGATGCTTGCGGGAGGCCTGAGCGATGAGGGACAGGTAGGTGCGGATCTCCTTGGCGGAGAATACCTGTGTCACCATTTCCTGCATGCTTTCGATATCGGAAGCGGAGCAGATGGGCTTGAGTGTCTCCATGGGCTTTGTACTGCCGGTGAAGCGCTCCAGAATGTCGGTCTCCTCTTCGGGGGTCGGATAGCCGATGGCGATCTTCATGAAGAAGCGGTCCAGCTGGGCTTCGGGCAGGGGATAGGTGCCCACGAAATCCAGCGGGTTCTGGGTCGCCAGAACGATAAAGGGATGCGGCATCTGATATGTTACGCCGTCGACGGTGACCTGGCCTTCCTCCATGACCTCGAGCAGGGAGCTCTGGGTCTTGGGCGAGGTGCGGTTGATCTCGTCGGCCAGAACGATCTGGCTCATGACGGCGCCCACATGGAACTCGGTATCGCCGGTCTTCATGTTGATCATGGTGAAGCCGGTGACATCGCTGGGGGTGATGTCGGGGGTGAACTGGATGCGCTTGAACGAGCAGTCCAGTGACTTGGCCAGTGCAGAGACGAGGGTGGTCTTTCCCACGCCGCGCACGTCCTCGATCAGCACATGTCCCTTGCACAGCAGGGCGCAGAGCAC
>JAZLHZ010000302.1:0-29170 GCA_045617085.1 Clostridia bacterium | reverse complement strand
TAGTAGAAATTAAAGGGGGGTCTCAAACCCTAACCCTGTCAGGATTTTCTAAAAGACATCTGCAAGAATCATCAGTTTCCAACAAAAATCATCTGTTTTCATCGAATAATCCCCCCATATTATCCGCACAACTGACATTATGACTGAGGTTTGCAAATCTTACTTCTGCCTTTCCCGACAATACTATTATACCACATTTTTCGTCTGAACGCAATACTGAATTATTCCACGATCAGCAATTCCGAATCCTCATTCCTCGCATAACCATACTTCTGCACCTCGCAAGTCTCGCTCAGTTTAAAGATATACACACTGTCCGTTGCATCAAACATCTTCATGAACTTGCTGTTGATATCTGTAACGATGTTATTCAGTATACGCTCACTGTTGTTTATCTCATATACCGAATATTGAAGCATATGACCGAACTGCTTGATATACTTGTTGAATCTGGCTCTTTTTTTGTCATCCGATATGTCATAGCTAATAATTATCACAGGCTCATTCCTCCTCCATATCATAATACGGGTATTTTTCCACCGGCAGCTCCTTCATAAATGCTCTGTAATACTCCTGTATATAGGCAAATATCACATCCTTATCCTCAATAATAGGTTTCATGAGTACTTTGACATATTTTGCTGATTCCTTCCATTTCAAACGCTGTTGTCCTTTGATTTCAGTAAAATCCTCTTCCTTAATCTGTCCAAGATTGATTCCTCTCTTGATTTCATGATCAATCAGCGGACGAAATGGTTCAATCAAATCGCATACAAGTGACTTCCTCATGTAAAACTGCTTGTGCATGACACCACAATAGGTATCAAATCCGTATGCCTCCAGCAAAGCATCAATATATGTAAACAGCAATGTATACCCGATATCCAGTGTGGCGTTAACATAATCCCGCTTGATTCTCGGCTGCCGCCCCTTCCAATCTACATTGTCAAAATGATTTCTGAAATATAGCTTGGAAGCAAGTCCTTCATATGCCATCAATTCATTTATATTAGCTGTGTCATCCACATGATTACTGTACTCCTTCATCATTTGTATAGCGTTCTTCGTCTCATTATCCTTATTGCGTATGATCTTGAGTTCATGGATTTGGTTGGCTATTTTATTCTTCGTGATCCTACGTGCAATTTCCAATGATGTATACTCATACTGTTTCCGATGCAGCATCGTGTTACCGTCCTTATTCCCGCCGATCATTCCATACATTCTGAATCCCGGAGTCATCAAAGCAATGAAAAAACCGATTTTTTGCGCCTCTTGTATAATCGCAGAAGTCAAACTGCAATGCCCAATGGCAAACACGATAAACAACCGATAGCAAGTACATTGGAATTTGATGCTGCCGTCTTCTTTCCGAACAACAAGGTTGCTGTTACTCAGCGCCATCTTTTCACCCTCATTGAAGAAAACAAAAACGATCTGCTTTTTATTGAAATCCGGTGCCGTTATCATACCTCTCACCCTTTTTTTACCGAAAAACTGCACAGTGGTTCATAGATACATCGCTCGCATTTCGACGAATTGTCCTGCTCAAATGTATCCAACTCAAACTCACCGATTTTGTCAATCAGCTTCTCAAACTTGTCACACATAGCCTTATCATCCTGCGGTAATGCAACAGGATATGTCTTGTTATCGTCAATGCTATACAGTCGTATCTGATTCACTGTATATCCCATTTCCGTCAGTGCAAAATACTGTCCGTATAGCTGAAAAACATAGCCGTCATATATCGTCTTTATCTTCTTTTTGCGCTCGGTCAATATTCCCTTTTCTGCATCAAATGTGTCGATTTTTCCCATCAAATTGTACTTTTCGCTGTATACCGATATTCCCTGAAGCATACTCTTTTTTGTTGAGTATGCTCCAGTATCAGATTTTTCGTGCGCCGCAGTCCCCTCCAATTGATCGGAACATTGGTATGTCAGCTTTTCCGTATCCTCATCCAGCATGTGATAATAGATTGATGCCGGACAGAAAATAAAGTCATTCAGCCATGTCAACAGTACAGGATTCTCCATATCATTTCCTCAGCTCGCTTCTGACGAATCTCAACCATTCCTCATTTCTGATTTTCGTCGTCCAGTCCTTGTAGTTCTCCGCCTGATCGATCTGACGGAGTACGCACAGTCCCTTGCGTGCAATGTTAAATGCGCCGTTTGCGTCGGCGTCCTGCGGCAGTCCGTCGTTTCTGCCCTCGCTGCAATAAAACTCGCCGTTTTCATCCGCCACGGGTGAAAGGATAAAATCCTTGCCGTCCTTGGCGCTGCTGTACCGCAGTGCCAGCGTGACCTGCAGGTTCTTGATCAGCTTCAGGAAGAAATCCTTGTCCCCGACTCTGCAAATGCTTTCCCGCAGGTCTCCGCCGTGATAATCGATGCCGTAGTGCGTAAACAGCTCCTTGAGATTCCCGTTCACGTCCCACTTGACATAATCGCCTTTGTTGTTGTTCGCCCGGCTGTCGTAGGCATAGCGAAAACCGCCTGCGGTGCATACCGTCCATCTGTCCCGATATTCATCGGTATACGTGAACTCAAAGCAATCCCATTCCCCGTTATACCGCACCGCCTCCATCTTTTCCGAGAAGAGCTTCCTCGCATCCTCCATGTTGGTATACTTCGGCTTCAGCGTATCGACAAAGCCGGTCACAGGGTCGATCTTGCTGGTATTCCATGCCGGGACATAGAAGATAAAGCCTGTCTGCTTGGTAAGCTTCTGGAACGATTCAAACTTTTCGGTCAGCTGCAGCGCTTTATACAATCCGCCCGCCTCATCATTTTCCCTGTTCTTGAACACAAGATAGTTCAGCTTGTCGATCAAAGCCTTTTCAAAGTTCTGATAGACCTGCCTTTCGACCTTCTTGCGGCTGTTTTTGAATCCGCCGTTCAAATCTTCCAGCACCACGATGGCATTGTATTTTACCATCAGCTCGGCGATCAGGTGCACCACCTGACTCATGTACCCGGATTTCAGGTCTTTGATGCCTTCTATGGTGTTCCAGCTCTTGCGTGCCTCGTCCCGCTCCTTTTCCCGCTTTTCCAGTATGCTCTGATACGGCGTCACGAACGAACCGCCCGTATATTCGCCCCGGATATCATTCAGCGAATACATCAGATACTTCCCGTTCTCATCCTGTATCACATTGCCGTTTCGGTCGATCACCGAAATATACAGCAGATTGCGCTCGCCCCGGTCAATGCCGATGATATGAACATCCGGGTTGTTCCGGATATAATCACACACTATTTCATTCAGCTTCACACCGCCAGATGCCTTGAAATTCATCGTGATCGGCACATGCAGCATGAACTTATCCACCGTATACCGTCTGTCCTTAATCAGGTCATACGAGAAAACGCTCTGCTTCCGACGTTCCGGGTTCTTTGATTCCAGCGGCACATTCGCCGGATGCACTGTATTGTTCTTGATCTCGCTCTTCTTGCGATAGAACATTTCCGCTTCTCCGTTGAGCTTGTACACAACGTCCGAAAGGTTCCGCTCGTCAAACAGCGCTTTCCAGTACATCGTATGCAGGTTCGGCTTGCCCTTGGAATATGATGAGAAATCCTTGTTGTATATCTTGAAAAGAAACAGTTTTCCGTCGTTGACCAGCTTATCGATATACGACTCTGCCACCTGAACAAACGATATTTTATATCCCTGCTCGCTCACTTCCCGATAAAACTCGCTGATATCGTTATAACTCTCGGTTTCGGAAAATTTGAAACCGAACATCCCCCATTCCTTTTCTACCGATACCTTAAAGAAATCGATCAGCTTGTGACAATCGGATAAGCTGAAGCCTTCGCCCTTCTTGAATGTTCCGTTCTTATATATCTGCATGATTTCCGGACTCGGTGCAAATTCGGCGATCCTTGACTTTGAGAAGAATACCTTCGGCAGCATTTTATTTGGGCCGGGCAGAAGTTTGTACACCATCTTTCGATAGCATTTTGCATCGGTGCATTCCGGAAGTTTGCTGAATGCCTTGCTTCCTTCTTTGCTCATAATACCCAGATAATAATTGCCTTCTTTCTCCAGCAGTATTCCGTGATTCTGTTCTTCCTTATTTTGATCCCATCCATCCATTAATGTACTGCATCCGAAATTCAGCTTGATCTTCTCTGTGGTATACGGTTTTCTGGTTGCGAAATTACGAACCTTGTCATAAAGTTTGACGATCGGTTCAAGCCTGTCATATACAACACCAAACTCGCCGTAAAACTCCTCGTCCTTTTCAAGTTCCGAATTCTGCATATACAGCGGTTTAACCAAGTGCAGCAATTCCATAATAAGGTCAAGCAGTGTTTTCAGCTTTTCCTTGTCCTCCTGTGAAAAGGTATATTCACCTCCGATTCCTGCCGTATATACGATATTGAAATCCGAGTATGCCTTTTCAAGCCTTACCCTCATCTCGCCATTGTAATACCTGTCAGGGAAATACGCTGCTATACAATCATTTTTGATATTATTATCCTCACCATATACCTTTGCGTATTGATTCAACGCCTCTTGTATTTCATAAATCGACAGGTAGTCCGCCTTACCGTTTTCTTTTTTCCCCATGGCTTCCAATGCATTGGAAATAACTGCATAGTTATTGAACAGCGCCATCGAAATACCGGTAATTGATGTATCATTTCTGATATAAACATGTTCCCAGTCGGAAGTCTTCAAATCATCCAATACCTTTTCCAAGCTCTCATATATATCCATTTGCTCATAGAATTCCTTAATGCTCTCCAATACTTCCTTTTCCGATATGAACTCATCCGGCAGCCAGGATGCACTGATTCGATCTGACAATATCTGCTTGTACAACATTTTGAACACAGGCAGCTTTGCATTCGGATTCTGCTGGTTGTACAGATTGATATACTCATTCAGACCCTGTACCTTCCTGTTTTCTTCCTTTATTCCGCCGATCAAGACGTTATATGTCTCGATCCCTTTTTGAGTCATAAACCTACAATATGAATCCAACGAAAAGAAATCTGATATACGAATCCCTTCGTCCGTACAACAGTTACGAACAGTCTCGTCAAAATGCTCGGATACGGCACTTGATGCAACCTTGGCATATATCGCCATATTATCGATGAATGTCGCAAGGTTTTCATCTATCAAACGATGAGCAACTGCCGTTGCTTTCTCCTCGTCAGAGTACATATTCATACGGTTCTCGTTATATCCCGTAAAATATGTGGTAAACTGCTCAAACTGCTTATCGTAATACAATGCCGGATTGTTTTCATCCATCCAGCTTTTGATGCGCTCCTTCACCAGTTCCTTTTTGTTCAGCAGTGTGAAATCGTCCATCTTTTTGAAATGCTTGACAATTTCTTTCCGCATCTTCGCCCGAAGCTCATCTATCCGCTTTTTATCAGAGCTGTGGCTGCTGAACAGGTTTCCATAAGTCATAAGACTGTCTGAAAAATCCTTATCCGGCACAAAAGCAGACAACGACCGCTCAATAAAATCCTTGTGAAACTCATCAAGGGTCTTCTTCATCTTTTTATAACTGATATCAAGTTCTTCATCCGTCCTCAATATGTTGCCTTTTTCCATATTTTCCCGGGTCTTTCCCTGCGGAATCAGTTCAAACCGCAGTGTCTTGCTCACCGAATACAATCCCGTAAATTTCTCCATCGTCTCCATCACAATATACCGCCTTTCCGTTTTTCTTCATTATAACGCAGTTCAAAGTAAAATGCAATACCTGTAATTAACCTATTCCTATAGATTCACTATTCTGCGACAGTTGAAAAAAACACATAAAAAAACAGTTGAAAAAATCCCGGATATGTGCTATAATTGCTGTGTATCAATATGATCGATCATCGAAAGGACACTGCAATGGCAAACAACATCACCCGGCTTTTCAAACGTGAAACCGAAGAGAACCTGACCCCCGGCGCCGTGCTCACCTCCGTGTACTCCGCTCTGGAGGAAAAGGGCTATGATCCCGTCACACAGCTGGTCGGCTATCTGCTCAGCGGCGAGCCCACCTATATCACCAGCCACAAGGATGCCCGTTCCAAGATCCAGCGCATCGAGCGGGATGAGCTGCTGGATGAGCTGGTGCGCTCCTATATCCAGAACAATCCTTCCGGCAAATAAATATGAGTGAACTGAAAAAGCGGCTTCTCGCTCTGGATGTGGGAGATGCCCGCATCGGCGTGGCTGTGACCGATCCGCTGGGCATTACGGCGCAGCCTGTGGAAACCATTTGTACCGCCGGCTGGAGCAAGGACATCAAGCGCATCGGCGAGCTGCTGGAAATGTACGATACCGACCGATTGGTCGTCGGCCTGCCCGCATCGCTCAACGGCACGCTGGGTCCGCAGGCACAGAAGGTCATGACGTTCTGCGAGCAGCTCACGGCGAAAGGCTGGCAGGTGCGTTATCAGGACGAGCGGCTGACCACCGTTCAGGCGCAGCGCACACTGATCGACGGAAACGTCCGCCGCGAAAAGCGGAAAAACGTCGTTGACAAGGTGGCAGCCGTCTATATTCTCGAATCCTTCCTCGCCTCCGGCGGCTGGAAAGAAGAAAAAGAGAAGGTACTGCCCAATGTCACCGACACGGAAATTTGGCATAAAGCAAGAAAAGAAAAGGAGTATACCGAAATGACCGAAAACAATTTTGAAGACAGCAGCATGGAGTTTGACAACATCATCGAGCTGGAAGACGAAGACGGCAAGACCGTGAAGTTCGAGCTGGTAGCCGGTGTTCCCTATAAGGGCAGCGATTACGTACTGCTCGCTCCCGTGGAGCCCGTCGGCGACATGGCAGACGACGAGGTGCTGATCCTGCGCATCGATACCGATGCCAACGGCGACGAGGTCTACGCCTCCGTGGACGACGACGAGACCGTCCAGAAGGTCTTCGAAGAATACCTCAAGCTGGTTGAGAACGACGACGAATAACTCAAAAAAACATCCGGACAGCAGTTCGGATGTTTTTTTACAGGAGCATGATTATGAAGGAATTTGTGAAATTCATCAAGTTTGCGCTGTTTTCCGCCAGCGCCGGACTCATCGAGATCGGCTCGTTCACCCTGCTCAACGAATTCACCGGCTGGAGCTACTGGCCCTGCTACCTCATCGCCCTCGTGCTGTCGGTGCTGTGGAACTTCACGCTGAACCGCAAGTTCACATTCCACTCCGCCGCCAACATCCCCAAGGCGATGCTGAAGGTACTCCTCTATTACGCCGTATTCACTCCCCTGTCCACGCTGCTGGGCAACTACCTGTCCGAGACACTGCACTGGAACGAATACCTCGTGACCGTCATCAACATGCTGCTCAATTTCGGCACCGAGTTTCCCTTCCAGCGCTTCGTGGTTTTCCGGGGGAAAAAGGACTGATTCAGCCGCCCATCATGCAGCCGGAGCTCTTGTCCGGGCCGGTATAGCCGGAGACATAGCGGGCATTGAACTCCATATTGACTACCCGCAGCTCTTTCTTGCCCTCGATATACTCCTCATACATCTCGGCGATTCCGGGGGCACAACCGTCACAGGCGCCCTCGATATTGCCGATGGCCTCGGCGACGATGGCTTCCCGCTCTTCCTTTGTGGTGTCCTTGATGAGATAGCTCTTCATATTCTCACCTTCCGAGGTACTTGAGCAGCGGTCTGGGGTCGTTGGCAGTGATCAGGGAAGCGCCGTGCTCTGCGCAGAAGCGGACTTCCTCCTCGGTATCGGCGCAGTAGGCGTGGATCGGCAGGTTCTTTGCCCGATACAGGGGCAGAAGCTCGGAATGCATCAAGCTCAGATTGAGGCCGAGCTCGTCATACCATTCATAGCCGCAGAACTCGCCCATCTGAAAATCCGGATAGCCCATCGTGCGGGCATTGTACTTCTCCTTGAGATAGCGGATGATCCTGCCGTTGAAGGCGTAGAACCAGCAGTCCTCGAACTTGCCGTACTTCTTCAGCAGCGCCACGGCGGCGTCCACGGTCTCCTCGGTATATTCCTTGATCTCAACGCCCAGCAGGATCTGCGGGCGCTTTTCCTTTACCAGCTGCAGCAGCTCCTCAAACGTCGGGATCTGCACCTGACCCTTGAACTTGTCGCCGAACTTGTCGCTGTAGCAGGGGTCCAGCTGCTTGATCTCCTCCAGTGTCATGTCCCGCAGATGGCGGCTGCACTTGGCCGTGCGCATCGGGATGCCGTCATGGCTCAACACCGGGACCTTGTCCTTCGAGAGCCAGATATCGAACTCAAACACATCCACACTCAGCTCCATTGCCTTTGCATAGGAAAGCAGGGTGTTTTCCGGGTATTCGGCACAGAAGCCTCTGTGACCTTCCGCATAGATATTTGCCATAGTCTTTGACCTCCCGTTATTCATTGCTCCGCAGGATCCCGCCGAGCACCATTTTCACCACGCTGTCAACGTCCAGTCCGCACAGGATGCGCTGCTGACTGATGGTACCGTGACCGATATATTCATCCGGCACGCCGATATTGACGATATGTCTGCCGTCCGGACAGAACACCTCATTGACCGCCGAGCCGAGGCCGCCGGAAACCGACGCCTCCTCCAGCGTGACGATCAGCCGCTGTCCCTGCTGCATCAGCATGTCCTCGTCCAATGGCTTGATGAACATCGCATCAACGACGCCGCAGCCGATCCCTCTCTCGGCCAGCTTGTCCGCTGCCGCCAGTGCCGTATACACCATGTCGCCACAGGCAAGTATCACGGCATCCTCTCCGTCTCTCAGCATCTGCCACTTTCCGACGGCACAGGCATGCGGCATCGCATCCGTCTCATGCACCTGCTTGGGATAGCGGACGGCAAAGGGTCTGTCAGTTTCTACACTCAGCCGGATCATCTGCTCCAGCGATTCTGCATCTCTCGGTGCGGCAACGATCATATCCGGCACCATCCGCAGCAGGCTCACGTCGTACACGCCCTGATGTGTGGCGCCGTCCTGACCTACGAGTCCTGCCCGGTCGATCAGCAGCCGCACGGGCAGCCGGTCCATGCCGATATCGTGGATCAGCTGGTCACAGCCCCGCTGCAGGAATGTGGAGTAGATACTTACATAGGGCTTCACGCCCTGCGCCGCCATGCCCGCCGCACAGGTCAGCATGTGCTCCTCGGCAATGCCCACATCGTAACACCGGTTCGGGTACGCCTGCTGGAACTCATCCATGCTGGTGCCCTTCGACATCGCCGCCGTCAGCACCGCAATGTGCTCGTCATTCTTAGCCAGTGCGATCAGCGTCTCTGCGGCGATCTTGCCCGCATTCACGCCGGTCTTTTTTTCGTTCTGCGGAGACACGCCGTGGAATTTGTCCGGCTGCTGTTCGGCGGGCAGATAGCCCTTGCCCTTCTGCGTCACCACATGGATCAGCACCGGTTCGGTGGTGTTCTTCGCCTTTTTCAGTACCGCAATGAGCTTCTTTATATCATGACCGTCGATGGGACCCAGATACCGGACGCCCAATGCCTCAAAGAAATGCTCGCCCAGAAACAGCTGTCTGACAAGATCGTGTACTTTCCGGAACAGCTTCCACAGCGGCACGCCGATCACCGGCACCGACGGCAATCCTTTTTTGAGAGCCAGCCTCGTGCGATCATAGACAACGCTCTGCCGCAGCTGCGTCAGATGTGCGGACAGTGCGCCAACGTTCTTCGAGATAGACATCTCGTTGTCGTTCAGAATCACGATCAGCGGCAGACGGCTCTGCCCCACATCATTCAGCGCCTCATAGCACATGCCGCCGGTAAAAGCGCCGTCGCCGACGATGGCCGCCACATGACATTTGTTTCCGGTGAGCACATTCGCCCTCGCCATGCCCAACGCCGCCGAGATCGCCGTGGCGGAATGTCCCACTGAAAAGGCGTCATACTCGCTCTCGCTGCGCCTCGGGAAGCCGGAGATCCCCTCCATTTCCCGAAGACGGGCAAACTCATTGAGTCTGCCGGTCAGCAGCTTATGGACATATGCCTGGTGACCCACGTCAAAAACCAGCTTGTCCTGCGGCTCGTCAAACACGTATTCCAGTGCGATCCCCAGTTCCACGGCGCCCAGGTTGGAGGCCAGATGCCCACCCTGCCGCAGTACCGTTTGAATAATAATCTCCCTCAATTCGACGGCAAGCCCGTTGAGCTCCTTTATGCTCATGTTCTTGATGTCGGAGGGAGTTTTGATTTTTTCCAGCATATCAAATCACGATCAGTGCGATCAATGCGCCCAGCAGAGCACCCATAGCGACCTGCAGCGGCGTATGACCCAACAGTTCCTTTAATGTTTCATCCGGCACGTTTCCGCCGTGTGCGATAATATCCTGCACGACCTTGTTCAGCACCGCCGCCTGTTTGCCGGCCGCACGCCGCACACCGGCGGCATCGGTCATCGTGATCGCCGAAAGCACGGCGGTAATGGCAAACATCGAGCTGTTGAAGCCCATGCGCAGTCCCGTGCCGATGGCCAGCGCCACCACCACGGACGTATGCGACGACGGCATGCCGCCGAGGCCGAACAGTCTTGTCCAGTCCAGCTTGCGGTCAATGATGAGCGTCAGCAGGACCTTCAGCACCTGTGCCGTAAACCATGCCAGCACCGATGCGGTCAAAATACGGTTATCCAGCAGCTGCTGAAAGAGCGTCATTTCCTCAAATTCCATAAACGCCCCTCAGCTTACCCTCGTAAGCATTTCCTCTGCCAGCTCCGTAAAGAATTTCGCCTTCTCTCCGAAGATCGAGAGCGCCGAAACCGCCTGCTCGGTATACTGTTTCGCCTTCTCTCTTGCTCCGTCCAGTCCGTACAGGGACATCGCGGTCAGCTTGCCCTCTTCGGCATCCTTGCCGATGCTCTTGCCCAGCGTGGCCGGGTCACTGATAACGTCCAGAATATCATCCACGGTCTGGAAGCACTTGCCCAGGTTCTCGCCGTAGGCCGCCATCGCCTGCATTTCCGGGCTGTCCTCTTTGTAGCCTGCCAGTGCGCAGCCCGCCTTGCAGGGAGAAACGATCATCGCCGCCGTCTTGTTCAGCTGGATATAGTCCAGCAGTCCCTCATCGCTCAGCTTTTCGCGCTCGCTGTACAGATCGATGACCTGACCCGCCACCATGCCGCTGATGCCTGCTCCCTTCAGGATGCATTTCATCGCCAGCAGACCGCCGCCTGCGTTCTTTTCGGAAGTCAGCGCCGTATCGCACATATGCTCTGCGGCATAGCTCAAAAGGCCGTCGCCCGCAAGGATCGCCTGACCTTCGCCGAACACCACATGATTGGTGGGTCTGCCCCGGCGCAGGGTGTCATTGTCCATGCCCGGCAGATCGTCGTGGATCAGTGAATAGGTATGGATCATTTCCAGCGCACAGGCATACTCCAGCGCCTCTTTTTCGTCACCGCCCAGCATCTTTGCCGCAGCCATCAGCAGTGCGCCCCGCAGCCGCTTTCCTCCGGCCACGGCGCTGTACCGCATGGAATTGCCCAACAGCCACGGCACGGTGTTGCCTTCCGGCTTCTCGTTTTCAAACCGCTCCGGAAGCAGCTGTTCCAATCTCTTGTTGATGATCCCGGCGTAGTCTTTGATGGTCATTGCTCGTCCACCTCATCACTGATATCGGTTCGGGTAAGCTCCTCGGAAAGGAGCTGTATCTTCTTTTCGCCTTCGTCAAGGATCCCCTTGAGCTTCAGTGCCAGCTTGACCGCCTTCTCGTACGCCTTGAAGGTGTCGTCCAGCGGCATATCTCCCGCTTCCAATGCACTGACCAGCTCTTCCAGCTCGTTCATGCCGTTTTCAAAGCTGAATACTTTTGCCATTCCTATATCCTCGTTATTTCCGCAAATGCGCTGCCGTCACTCAGCGTGATGCTGACCTCATCGCCAATCCCCAGCTCCGTCTTTTTCGAGACGGTTTTTCCGTCCTTCATCGTCACGCTGTAGCCCCTGTCCAGCACATTGGCGGGACTGACCGCCTGCAGTGTCCTCGACAGCAGGGCAAGCGCATTTTTCTTGTCGTTCAGCTGTTTGGTTTCACTCGTGTCGAGCCTTCTGAGCAGCTCGTCCAGCTTCATTTTCCGCATCAGCATCATGGATTCCGGCTTTTTCATCGCCTGTGACGCCATGATGAGCGCCAGCCTCGACTGAGACTGTGTCAGCTTCGCCCGCAGTGCCTCCATGCTCCGCTCCATCGCATCGTTCAGCATTGAGCGCACATCCCCCAATTGCGGCACGGCCAGCTCCGCCGCAGCCGACGGGGTCGCTGCCCGCAGATCTGCCGCAAAGTCGGCAATGGTAAAATCGGTTTCATGACCCACGCAGGAGATGACCGGGATCTTCGATGCCCGTATCGCCCGGGCGACGATCTCCTCGTTGAAGCACCACAGGTCCTCCATCGAGCCGCCGCCTCTGCCGCAGAGGATCACATCCGCCTCGCCGTCCCGATTCAGAAGCTCAATGGCGGCGGCGATCTCTTCCGCAGCACCGTTTCCCTGTACCGAAGCCGGAGCCAGCAGCACATTGATGTTGGGATTCCTGCGCCTTGCGATCTTCACGATGTCGTGAAGCACCGCACCGGTGCGGGAAGTCACCACGCCGATGGTCTTCGGGTACAGCGGGATCTCCCGCTTGAGCGCCTCGTCGAAAAGGCCCTCCTCGGCCAGCCGCCGCTTCAGCTTTTCAAACTGCTCATACAGCTTGCCGACGCCCTGCCGCTCGATGCTGTCCGCATACAGCTGATAGATGCCCGCCTGCGGATACAACGACACTGCGCCCTCGACGATGACCTTCATGCCGTCCTCAATGGGAGCCTGCATGGTCATGGCACTGCTGCGGAACATCACGCACTGGATGCGTGCTTCCTCATCCTTCAGCGTGAAGTATAGCGTGCCGGATGCCTGACGCTTATAGCCGGAGATCTCGCCCTCGACCCGGATGCGGCGAAGCATCGGGTCGGAGGACAGGAGCTTTCTCACATATTCGTTTACCTGACCGACGGTCAGGGTCCAATCGTTTACGTTCATTCGTTTCCTGTTGACAGCGTCGGATTATGCCTTTGCCTCTGCCGCCTTCAGGGTATTCTCCATCAGCATGGCAATGGTCATGGGGCCTACACCGCCGGGAACGGGCGTGATGCAGGCAGCCTTCTCGGAAGCGCCCTCAAAGTCCACGTCGCCGCACAGGCTGCCGTCCTCCAGACGGTTGATGCCCACGTCGATGACCGCTGCGCCTTCCTTGATCATGTCGGCAGTGACGAAGCGGGGCTTGCCGATGGCAGCGACCACCACATCTGCGGCGGCAACGATCTCTTTCAGGTTCTTCGTATGCGAATGACATACGGTGACAGTGCAGTTGTTCTGCAGCAGCAGCAGCGCCATGGGCTTGCCGACGATGTTGCTTCTGCCGATGACGACGGCATTGGCTCCGTCCAGCTTCACATTGCTCCGCTTCAGCAGCTCGATGCAGCCGGCGGGCGTGCAGGGCTGTACAGTCGCCTGACCGGTGAGCAAAGCGCCGGCGTTCATCAGATGGAAGCCGTCCACGTCCTTATGCCAGTCGATCTCCGCCAGCACATCCTTTTCGCTGATATGCCTGGGCAGCGGCAGCTGCACCAGCAGACCGTGTACGGAATCATCCGCATTGATGCCGTGAATGACCTCGATCAGTTCCTCCTGCGTGGTCTCCTCGGGCAGGCGGATGACCTGAGACTTGATGCCGCACTCCTTGCAGGCACGGGCCTTGTTTCGTACATATACCTTCGATGCGGGATCCTCGCCCACGATAATAACTGCCAGACCGGGCTCGATGCCCTTTGCCTTCAGCTCTTCTACCTTCGCTGCTACGCCGTCCTTGATTTCCTTCGCAATTGCCTTTCCGTCGATGATTGCCGCGCTCATGTGTATGTACCTTCTTTCTTTATTAGTGAGGAGTGTGGAGTGTGGAGTGAGGAGTTGATATGTTTGTCCTCATTCCGTCCTCTCCGTCTCCTCCTTTTTGATGTTTGTTGTTTCAATCAATTCTGTTGTGGTTCTGCACTCTATCCCAATGTGTCCTTATGACGGCGCTGCCGCCACACTCCTAACTCCTAACTCCTAACTCCTAACTTCTCACTTCCGATCAGTGCCACGCCGCACGCATTATCTCCGGACAGCTCCGGTCTTCCGAAGAACACCTTCATGTTCCGGTTCCGCTTTTTCATACGCTCGATCAGCAGTCCCCGCAGCAGCTTGGACGAAGCCACGCCCCCTGCAATCAGGATGCGGTATGCGCCCGTCTTTTCAGCCGCATTCAGTATCAGCTTGCACAGTGTGCGCTCGATGCAGGAATACACCTCCGCCGCCATGTCCTCTTTGGAGAGCTCGCCCTTTTCGATCATGCGCTGTGCTGCGGACTCGCTGCCGGAAAAGCTGCAGTCGCAGTCATGCACCCATGTGGGCAGCAGCGCCTTGGCGTTTCCCCTCACCGCCAGCTCTTCCAGAGCCGGACCGCAGGGAAAACCCAGTCCCAGTGCCACGCCGACCCGATCCACGAACTGACCGGCATGCAGGTCGTTGGAGCCGCCGACCAATGTCAGGCATCTGCCCTTCACGTGCAAAAGCTCCGTCGTGCCGCCGGACAGATGCAGCGCCAGCATGTCACAGCCGCTCGTCAGTCCCGTGTCCACCATGGCGGCACGGATATGCCCCTCCTGATGGGTCGAGGCATAAAACGGCACATGATGCACGGCGGCGATGCTCCTGCCGAAGCCCTCGCTGACCGTGAATACCGGCATATACGAATCCTCCACGGGCCGGGGTCTCGTACTGGCGCAGACCGCAGCGATCTCGGCTTCGGGATGCGCCGCCATCAGCTCCTCCACGAGATCGGGCAGCCGGTTCACATGCTGAAACACCATTTCGGACTGCATCAGCCCTCTTTCGCCCGCATCCACCGACAGGAGTCTGCGTCTCTGATCGATGACGTGACCTTCCGTATCCGCAAGGGCGCAGGAGGTGGTATAGCAGCTGGTGTCCAGTCCCAGTACCGCCTTCATGTTATTCCGCTCTGGCGATGTTGCCCAGCACGCCGTTGACAAAGCGTGCGGACTTCTGTGCATCGCTGTACTGCTTTGCCAGCTCTACGGCCTCGTTGACCGCAACGCCGCCGGGGATGCCGCCGAATCTGATCTCGTATACGGCGATACGCATGATGGACAGATCGACTCTGCTGATCCTGTCCAGCGTCCAGCCCTCGGCATACTGCTCGATCAGCGCATCGATCTCGGTGCAATGCTCCTTCACGCCGTCGATGAGCTTCTGCATATACTTAAGCTCCACGCTGTCGCCGCTGAGCTCCAGCAGGCCGCTGACGGTCTCCTCGCCGCCTTCGCCGCCCATCAGCCACTCATAGGCCAGCTTCATGGCTGCCGTTCTCGCCTCGGTACGTGCCGACGTCTTTTTCTCCTGCGCAGTATTCTCGTTCATGTTTTCTGCCATAGTTCCAATCCGCCTTTCGGTTTTCTACGAAATTGACCGGCTGATTGTGTGCGCCGGTCATTTCGATAAGATCAATTGTTTTCCTCCGTCGTCTCGGCGGGCTTTTCCTCCTCCGCTGCTGCGGGGATGGGTTCCGGTCTGCTCTCGTCCATCGGATCTTCGTCAAGCTCCGGCTTCTTTTCCTCCTCCACGGGCATAAAGGGAGCGCCGCCCGATGCGATCTCGGAAACGAACATCCGGATGTTGACTTTCTTCTTTCCGACAAGCCCCTCCAGCAGGTTCTTCACGTCGGTCTGGATGGATTCCGCCGCCTTGGGGATATTGATGCCGGTGGTGACCGCCATATCGATATAGACATCGATGTTGCCGGTCTCGCCGTTGAGCTTCACGGTCTTGATGTTGGTACCCTCAACGGGACGGATGGCTGCCTTTGTCTGTGCGGTCAGCACGGCTTCGGAGGCGTCCACGGTCCAGTTGTCGCCGGTGACGATGGCAATATTTCCCTTATCCGCATTGCGGCGCTTGGACAGCAGGTTGATCAGCATCAGCACGCACAGCACGAATACCACGGCGGTAACGATCACTGCCCAAATACCGCTCTTGGTGAAAGCCATTTCCACATTGGAGCCCACGATGATCAGCGTTGCCGCCACCATACCCAAGGCAATGCCGCCGATTCCAGCAAATATCGTCACCCACAGGGGCCTGTTCTTTCTGAAAAGTTTAAACATGGATTATTCCTCCGCCTTTGCCTCGGCCTGCTGCTTTTCCATTTCGGCCTTGACCTCTTCCTCGGATACATCCTCCAGCTCCAGCTCGTACTCGCCGTCGTCCTCTTCGGACTTCTCTTCGGGTTTTGCTTCGGTCTTTACTTCGGGCTTGGGCTCTGCATTGCGCTCGGCCTCCTGCTTCTGAAGGAGGAGCTTCTGCTTTTCCTCGATCTCTGCAACGGCCTTCTGCTCCTTCTCGAAGCTGACGTTCTGAACATGCACGTTGACGGCGGCAACGGTGAGGCCGCTCATGGTCTCGATGGCCTTCTTGACGTTTTCCTGAATACTGCCGGCCACCTCGGGAATGGGCGTGCCGTAGTCCACATTGATGGTGATGAGGACATTGACCTCATTCTTTTCGTTGATATCGACCTTCACGCCCTTGGTGAAGCCCTTGGCTGCCTGCGCTCTTCTGTTGAACAGGCCGCCGGCAGGCGCAGAGCCGACCATACTGACAACGCCCTCCACCTCGGTGGTGGCCAGGCCTGCGATGGTTGCAATAACGTCGGTGGCAAATATCACCGAGCCGCTTTCGTTGGCATCCAGCTTGATGTTGGTAGGCAGATTTTCAGCCATATTCCTTTACCTCCCGTTTGTTTGTACTCAGTATATCATATTTTCGGGATTTATGCAAGCTCATTCTCCGCCTGCTTTTCTTCACCTGCCTGCAGCTGCTTCACCTGGATCTCAACGACTCTGGCGGTCTCGACCTTGGTAACGGTGACGGACAGATTGCCGCTGGTGAAGGTGTCACCCACATCGGGGAAACGCTCCAGCAGATCCAGCACCCAGCCGCCCACGGTGGCAGCCTCGATCTCCTCGGTCAGCGAGAACAGCTCCTGGAATTCCTCGATCTCGGCGCTGCCCTGAATGATCCAGCTGTCGTCCGGCTGCTTGGCGAATTCCTCAATGACCTCGTCATGCTCGTCGTAGATCTCGCCGACCAGCTCCTCGACGATGTCCTCCAGCGTCACCAGACCCATCGTTCCGCCATACTCGTCGGCAACGATGGCCATGTGAGTCTTAGCCTGCTGCAGCGTGCGCAAAAGGTCGCTGATCTTGGAGCTTGTGGGGACGAAAAGCGGCGGATGCATCAGCTCCCGGATGCTCTTTGCATTTCTGTTGTTGTAAAAGTCCTTTTCGTGGATCACGCCGACGATCTTGTCGATGGTCTCCTCGTATACCGGCAGACGGGAATATCCGCTCTCCCGGAACATCTGCTCCGCCTCATCCATCGTGGAATCGGCGTCCAGAGCCGACATATCGACTCTGTGGGTCAGTATATCCTCAACGTCCTGATCGTAAAACTCGATCGCAGACCGGATCAGCTCGCCCTCATGGGCGTCCAGCTCACCCTCCTGCTCTGCCTCATCCACTATGGTCAGCAGCTCTTCCTCCGGCATGCCCTTGTCCTCACTCTCCGGAACCAGCTTCATCAGGAGCTTGCGGATGCCCATGAATATGAAGCTGAGCGGTGTCATGATCTTCACGAGGAACGATGCCACACCCGCAAACGCCAGCGCCAATTTCTCCGCATTCTCCTTGGCGATGCTCTTGGGGGTGATCTCGCCGAAGATCAGTATCACGATGGTCATCACGACCGTGGCGATCGTCACACCGATATTGCCGAAGAAGAACACGAATTCCACTGTCGCCAGAGACGATGCGGTGATATTCACGATGTTGTTGCCGATAAGTATCGCCGAGAGCAGCTTGTCATAGTTCTCCGCCAGCGCCAGTGCTTTTTCGGCACGGCGGTCGGACTTGGCCAGCGCCTTGAGCTTGGTAATGCTTACCGCAGAAAAAGCGGTTTCCGTGGATGAAAAGAAAGCCGAAAGTATCACGAGCACAATCAGCGCTATGATGATACTACTACCGCCAGGTTCCATTGAGGTGATCACACTCCTTGTTGTTGAAAAGATATTATTGATTACAGACTTAAACGATGACTTCTTCGATGCCGTCGATGGCTTCCTGCACCAGCTTCTCGGTCTCCAATGCCTCCTCGGCCTTGATGAGCGCTTCGATCTTGGGCTTGGTCATCGGATGGCGGGGAGTGAATACCGTGCAGCAGTCCTCATAGGGCAGTATGGAGGTCTCGTAGGTGCCGATCTTGACGGCGATATCGGTGATCTCCAGCTTGTCCATGCCGATCAGCGGACGGAATACGGGCATCGTGGCAATGGCGTCGGTGCAGGCCAGCGCCTCCATGGTCTGGCTGGCGACCTGACCCAGGCTCTCGCCGGTGATCAGCGCCTGTGCGCCGCTCTTGTGCGCCACGGCATCCGCAATGCGCATCATGTAACGGCGCATCAGCAGCGTGCCGAGATTGTCGGGGCACTTTTCATGGATCTGCAGCTGGATCTCGGTGAAGGGCACGATAAACACCTTCATGCCGCCGCCGTAGCTGCCCATGATCTTTGCCAGCTCCAGCACCTTCTCCTTGGCGCGCTCGCTGGTATAGGGGAAGCTGAAGAAGTGGATGGCGTTGATATTGACGCCCCGGCGCATGATGTTGAAGCCGGCTACCGGGCTGTCGATGCCGCCGGAAAGCAGCAGCAGCGCCTTGCCGCCGGTGCCCATGGGCATGCCGCCCACGGCGAGGATCTCGTCCTTGTACACATACGCCTTGTCCCGGATCTCGATGCTGATCTTGTGCTCGGGCTTATGCACGTCCACGTGCAGCTCGGGATTGGTGTCGAGGATGGCGCCGCCGATCTCCTCGTTGATGGTCTGGGAGTTCATCGGGAAATGCTTGTCGGAACGGCGGGCAAAGACCTTGAAGCTGCCCTTCAGACCCGCAGCCATCTCCACGCACTTCTCCCGGATCTGCTCATAGTCCTTGTCCAGCTCCCATGCGGGGCTGACGGAATGCAGGCCGAACACCCGCCTGACCTTGTCCACGGCCTCCTGCATGTCTTCAAAGCCCGCCACATAGATGCGGGAATCGGAAAGCCACACGTCGGCATGCAGTGTCGAGACCGCCTTCTTGACGTTCTCGGTCAGCTTGCGCAGGAAATAGGGCCGATTCTGACCCTTCAAATGAACCTCGCCGAATCGGACGAGGAGAACCTGTCTCATAGGTATCATGCTCCTTTTTAAGTGAGGAGTTAGGAGTGTGGAGTGAGGAGTTGTCACTTTGTCCTCATGCCTTCCGCTTCCGTTCCTCATGTCTTATGTTCTTGTTTGAATCACTGATTTGTTGAAATTGCTCTCTCCGTCTGCACTGTATCCCTTATTCTCCCCCGTAAATCTCCACTCCTCACTCCTAACTCCTCACTCCACACTATCTCCTTACGAATCTCTTCAGCAGTGCGTAATTCTTCCCCATCTTCTCCGCCGCATAGTCGATCTCCTCATCACTTGTATACGGCGACAGGCTGAACCGCAGCGCCCACTCGGCGGTGTCCGCCGTGATGCCCATGCCGAGCAGCACGGGGCTGACATGCCGTTTCTTGGACGAGCAGGCCGAGCCGGTGGAACAATAGACCTTGTCTCCCTCCAGCGCATGGAGCATGACCTCGCCCCGGACATTGGGGAAGCCCACGCTCAGGATATGCGGTGCACCGTCCGTGATGTCGGGACCGTTGAGGATCGCCTCGGGCACGTTGGCCTTGATGGCGTTCCACAGCCGCTGTTTTTTGGCCATCAGCACGTCAAAACGGTCGGTGAACGCCTTCATTTCCCTGACGGCTTCCATCAGGCCTGCGATGCCGGGCGTGTTCTCGGTGCCGGAGCGCACGAGATTCTCCTGGCCGCCGCCGATCTGACGGGGCTTGAGCTTGACGCCGCTGCGGACATACAGGGCGCCGATACCCTTGGGCCCGTGGATCTTGTGGCCGGAAAGCGTATACAGATCGCAGATACGGGCGTCAAAGGGCACCCGCAGGAAGCCCTGCACGCCGTCTACATGGTAGAGCGTGTTCGGGCTCTTGCGTTTGATCAGGTCGGAGATGCGCTTGGCATCGGAGATCGCGCCCGTCTCGTTGTTCACCTGCATCACGCTGACGAGCGACAGATCGTCATCCAGCGCATTGGCCAGCTGTTCGAAGTCGAGCTGACCCTTTTTATCCACGTTCAGCACCGTGACCCTGTGACCCAGCTCCTTCAGCCGTTCAAAGGACTCCAGCACCGACGGATGCTCCACGGCGGATACCGCCACATGTCTCGTACCGTACATGGCCGTGACAGAGCCGATGATCGCCAGATTGTTGGACTCGGTACCGCCGGAGGTGAAAGTGATCTCCTTGGGTTGTACGCAAAGTGCGCCTGCCACTTCCGCACGACAGGCGCTGAGCGCTTTTTCCGCATTTATTGCAGGAGAATACATGGCGGAGGGATTGTAAAAGCCCTCCTTCATGCATCTCGTCATGGCGTCTATCACGCCGTCACTAGGCTGCGTGGTAGCGCTGTTATCAAGGTACGCAGACATAATTACCGTTCTTTCGATTCTGTTACTTTATTTCTTTAATTAAAACCTGTTTCCGATCGTCTTTTCTCCCTGCCATACGCCGAACTTGAGATACGGCTTCAGCATGGTCAGCATTTCCTCACTCAGCTCCAGCACGATGCAGTGCTTCACCATAACGCCCTTCTTGTCCGCCTTGACGAAGTAGAAGTAGCTGGTGTTGGCATCCCGATTGACGAACCAGTTGTGCTTTTTGACGCTGTTGTCATTCATGTACTTGTTGAAGCTGCTGTCGGCCACCATACCGGCAGCTTCCACGTTCTTCATCGGCAGGCTGGTCATCAGCCTTCTTCTGCTGTTGCCGAAGACCTTGCCCACATCCAGATCTCCGTTGGTGAAGGTGTAGTCATACTCCACCTTCAGCTCGTCCTTCTTCCAGTACAGCAGCGCCGTAATGCCGCCGAAGATCAGGAAGGAACCGATGCTGGATACATTGAACTGCATGCCCATGATCTGGGACAGACCCATCAGTGCGATAATGCCGCTGAAGATGATGACGATCCACACGAGGATGTACATGATCTGATCGAAGGTCTTGTTGTACTTGGATGCTACTTCCTCACGAAAATTATCCATAACAGCTCTCCTTAATAGGTTTAGTGAATGGTTTTAGTTCTTTGTGCCGAAAAAATGCAGAACGTTCATATCCTCAATGAGCTTGGAGCCGTGGCTGCCCTTATTGCCGTCGATCAGGTGCTGCCCGTGATCCGGCGAATATGTCAGCAGCGTGCGGTGCTTCCCCTGCCATTCCTTTTCGATATATGCCGCCATGTCCGCAAAGCCCTGTGCCTCGATGGCTATGGCGTTGAGGCCTTCCTTGCTTTCCGGCCCGTAGGCGTGAGCGGCGTCATCATAGTCGAAGGTATGGATGCTGATCACGTCATACTTGTCCGTGCTCAGCAGCTCCATCGCCTTTTCCTGTATGGCAATGGCGTTGGGCTCCTCGAAGTAGTCCATATTCCTGCCCGCAAAGATATGCAGGAAGGTAGAATCCGTCTGCGCCAGGATGCAGGGTCTCAGTCCGGCCTTCAAAAGCACATCGTACAGCGTCGTGCAGGCAAGCTGCGGTCTGGTATACGTCTGTATGCCGTGCTGTGCAGGCATCAGTCCCGTATACATGCTGGCATGCGCGACGGGAGTCACCGACATCACGGTGCTTTCAAAGGGCAGTGAAAGGGACGTATGCTTATATACCGGAGCAAACAGCTCCGTATACTTCTGCCACATGTACATACCGACGGCATCCGCATGGTACAGAAGCGCCCGATCCGCCTTACCGCCCAGCCGCTGTCTGATGATCGCAGAGAACCAGTCGACGGGCTTTTCAAACTCTTCCGGCAGCGGAAGCTCCATGGCATCCGCCACGGTCGCCGCAAAATGCGTCAGCTGATACTTGTTGTAATGATCTGCCATAGTAACGCCTCCGAGTATCAGTATACCACAAGAGTGCCTTTCAATGCAAGGGTAAATTGATGTTTTTTTCGGATTCCGCTTGCCTTATTCCATAATGTCGGCTTCGGCACGGTCTGCAGTCTCGGCCAGCACCAGTCCCTCGTTGTTCTCGGCAGCGAGGCGGATGCTCCAGTCGTTCTCAAAGAACACGACGTCTCTGCCGAGACTGTCGATGGCCAGCTGGCAGGTCGATGCCAGACGCAGCTTGTCCACGGGCTTGGGTGTAGAGGCGACCCAGCGCACGTGTTTGAAGGGCAGGCCTTCCCGCACCACGTCAACGCCGTATTCCACCTTCAGCCGGTATTCCAATACGTCCATCTGCAGCACACCGACGACACCGGCGATCATTTCTTCTCTGCCGATATGCGGACGCTTGAAGGTCTGAATGGCGCCCTCCTGCGAAAGCTGGTTGATGCCCTTCAGGAACTGCTTGCGCTTCATACTGTCCACGGGGCTGATGCGGCAGAAGAATTCGGGAGCGAACAGCGGGATGCCGGAATACCGTACCGGCTCGCCGGTGCAGACGGTATCGCCCAGACGGAAGATGCCGGGATCGAACAGGCCGATGATGTCGCCCGCATATGCCGTTTCCACCGCCTCATGCTCCTGCGCCATGAACTGCTGGGGCTGAGCCAGCTTGATGCGGGAGTTGGAGCTGGAATGCCATACGGTCATACCCTTGTCGAATCTGCCGGAGCAGATACGCATGAACGCCAGACGGTCTCTGTGCGCCGGGTTCATGTTAGCCTGGATCTTGAAGATGAAGCCGGTGAACTTCTCGTCGTCCGCCGGGATCTCGCCGGCATCCGATACTCTGGGCGTGGGAGACTTGGTATACTCCAGGAACCGGTTCAGGAACGGCTCCACGCCGAAGTTGTTGAAGGCCGAGCCGAAAAACATGGGGGTCAGCTGACCGGAGAGGATCTTCTCCATGTCGAACTCGTCGCCTGCTTCGTCCAGCAGCTCCTTGTCCTCCATCAGCTTGCCGTAATACTCTTTGCCGAGGATGTTTTCGATATCCGGATCGTCGATGCGCACGGTCTGCACATTGACCTGGGTCTGACCGTGATTGCCGCCGGTATACAGCTCGATCAGGTCAGTGTCCCGGTGGTATACGCCCTTAAAGTCGCCGTGGGTGCCGATGGGCCAGTTCACGGGACAGGAACGGATGCCCAGCACGTTCTCCAGCTCTTCCATCAGCTCGAAGGGGTCCTTGCCGACACGGTCCAACTTGTTGACGAAGGTGAAGATCGGGATGTTTCTCAGGCGGCAGACCTTGAACAACTTGATGGTCTGCTCCTCCACGCCCTTGGCGCAGTCGATCAGCATGACGGCGCTGTCTGCGGCAACGAGGGTGCGGTAGGTATCCTCGGAGAAGTCCTGATGTCCGGGGGTATCCAGAATATTGATGCGGTAGCCGTTGTAGTCAAATACCATCGCAGACGAGGTCACGGAAATACCTCTCTGCTTTTCGATCTCCATCCAGTCCGAGGTGGCGTGATGGGCGGCCTTTCTGGCCTTTACGGAACCCGCCTGCCGGATGGCGCCGCCGTACAGCAGCAGCTTTTCGGTAAGAGTGGTTTTACCGGCATCGGGGTGGGAAATAATGGCAAAGGTACGTCTGCGCTGTACCTCTGTCTGCAATTCGGTGCTCATATATGTTTTTCCTCCAAACAATCAATGAAAACGTGTGTTTCCGGCACTGCTTTATTCAAATCGCCGTTTACATATTTATAAATCCTCCGGAGTGCATACGCACTGCAATATACTATCCATACTATTTTACAATATTTGGCTTTCTTTTTCCGCACTTTTGCGTTAATACTGTCAAAAATATCCGTTTATGCAAACAAGACCGTCAAAAGACGGTCTCGCTTTGAAAATTTACAGCTGGATCTCATGACCGCATGCGGCGGATTCGTACATGGCGGTCAATATCTTGATCATGTCAAGTCCCTGCTGCGGCACGAACATCGGCGTTGCGCCGTTCAGCAGCACGTCCGCAAAGTGGCGCAGATTCGCTTCGTGCATCTGGACGCACTTGCTGTCATCCGCATCGGGGATCAGGTCATAATTGTTGCCGTATTCCTCGCCGAACAGCTTGAGCCCGCTCTTGGCAGTCCAGCTGCAGCCGGCTTTTGTGCCTCTCAGCTCCATGAACTGGCAGTCTTCCTGAATATTGGAAGCCCACGAAAACTCGATCTGCAGGCAGGCGCCGTTGTCGAACCGGATCATGCCCATGGCGAGGTCCTCCACGTCAAAGGTGCCGTTCTTGTCGATATCACGGCCGCCGCGCTTTTTGTTGTTGATGACCTCGGAGTTCTCGAACTTGCGATAGGTGCTGCCCGATACCGTGACCGGATGGGGATTGCCCATCATCCACATCGCCAGATCGATCATGTGAACGCCAAGATCGATCAGCGGACCGCCGCCGGAAAGCGCCTTGGTCGTAAACCAGCCGCCTCTTCCGGGCACGCCCCGTCTTCTGATCCAGCCGCAGCGTCCGGCATAGATCTCGCCCATTCTTCCGTCCTCAATAAACTTCTTGAGATAGGCCGACGTGGCACGGTATCGGTTGTTGCGCATCACCATCAATACCTTGCCGCTCTTTTCCGCAGCCGCCTTCATGCGCTCGGCTTCCTCCACGCTCACCGCATCGGGCTTTTCGCAGAACACGTTGAGCCCGTGCTCCAGCGCCTCCACGGCGATCTTGGAATGCAGGATGTTCGGCAGACACAGATCGACAGCGTCCAGCTCCGGGATATTGAATACGTCATGATAGTCCGTATAGACGGCGGGAATGCCGTACTTTGCCGCCTGTTCCTCCGCCTTTTCCCGAATGATGTCGCACAGCGCCACGATCTCCACATTGTCCATATGGGAATAGCCCGTCAGATGGGCGCCTCTCGATATGCCGCCGCAGCCGATGACTGCGATCTTCAGTTTTCTGTTTTCCTCTGCCATATCCGTAACCGCCTTTCCTGTATTATTCCTGCTCTTCCAGCAGGAAATCCCTGAGATTCCTGTGCCGGATGCCGTTTCTGCTCATGTCAAACTCATCCATTGACAGCACATACTTGGGATAGTTATCCTTCACCTCGTCAAATGCGCCGAACTCCCGCTCAACGGTTTCCTCCGTTGCCAGCAGGTAAGCCACCTGAATGTACATCCGTTTGCCGCTCTTGTCGCAGACAAAATCGATCTCCTTCGTGCCGATACGTCCCACTGCCACATTCCAGCCCCGCCGCAGCAGTTCCATATATACCACGTTTTCCAAGATCAGGTTGATGTTCTTCAGGTTGCCGCCGAAGACTGCCTCCCGGATGCCGTGATCTGCCGTATAATACTTCTCGTTGGAAGCCAGAAGCTGCCTGCCCTGTACATCCTCCCTACGCACCTTATAGAACAGAAATGCATCGCAGCAGTAGCGGATATAGTTCAGTACCGTTTCCGTTGAAACCGTCCGATGCTCGCTCTTGAGGAACTTCACGATGGAGGACGCCGAGAACGTCGTCCCGTTATTGGTCATGATATAGGCGATGATCCGTTCCAGCAGATCGGCATCCCGCACCTTATACCGCCGAATGACGTCCTTGAGCTGTACGGAGTTGTAGATATCGTTGAGATACTGCCGGGAAGGAAGCTCCTCAAAGCGCAAATTGGAAAGATACGGCATGCCGCCCACCGTCAGATACCTTCTGAAGCACTCGGCATCGGAGGTATCCGGATATACCGTGCGGTACAGCTCCGCAAATTCCGCAAATGAGAACGGATAGATCACGAACTCCACATACCGCCCCGCCAGATACGTTGCCAGTTCGCCGGACAAAAGCGTTGCGTTGGAGCCGGTGAGATAGATGTCGCAGTCCATACTCACCCGCAGGGAGTTGATACACTTCTCCCAGCCGATGACCTCCTGGATCTCGTCAAAGAACAGATACGCCTTTCCCTTGACCGCTTCACAGCGGCGCAGGATCTCCGCATGCAGGCTTTCTGCGGAAAGGAATCTCGAATTGCGCATATCCTCAAAGTTCATCGAGATCATGCTTTCCTGCGGGATCCCTCTTTCGGCCAGCTCCTGCCGGATCAGCTCCAGCATGACGGATTTCCCGCATCTGCGGATACCCGTCATCACCTTGATCAGGTCACTTCCGATAAACGGACGGATGCGCCGCATATATATCTCTCTGCGGATCATATACCTCACCGCCTTCATCTTTTTCTTGCGGTCATAGTATACCATTCGATATATCGAATAAGCAACCATGTTTTTGTAAATTCATTCGATATATCGAATGGTTTGCTGTTTTTCATCCATTTTATTCGATATATCGAATGATTTTATTCATTGATCCCGAAATACAGCCATCGTCCGTCGATGTCCTCAATGGCGAACTCCCGATTGTGACAGTCCGTCATTTCCAGCCTCTTGACGAATTTCACGCCCTTTTCTGCGACGATACAGAACTGAAACATGGGCAACGCCGGATGCCGTTCTCATCATTTGCTTTCAAAAAGGGGGCTGACGCTCAGCCCCGGAAAAACACTTTCAGCATAAACGTGCCGTTTTTACCCGATTCTGACAGTGTGGGACAGTCCGTCTTCGCCTTCGATCACCTTCATGGCAAAATCGAACGTGTCCCCTTCCACCGAAAGCCAGAAATCGGATTCAGGGAAAACCTCGTCGTTTCCCCTGAAAAACTTCTTTCCGTCGTCTTCCTTACATTCGGCGATTCCTTTTTCCAGATCGATCTCTTCGCCGAGGAGGACGGAGCGGATATATTCCGCACAGAGCGTATCTTCCCTCGTCTCCTTTTTCCCGGCAAGGCCCATGCACACGAGGGATACGTTTTCGGGGTTTCGGCTCTTAATGTATTCGGCGATCGCTTTTCCGCAGACCAGACTTCCGCAGATGATCTCCGTGGCACCTTTGGCGTTGGCGATCCCCTGCGTTCCGGCGCTGGTGGTATGCACCACGGTCCTGCCCGTAAAGTCAAAGTCTTTTACGGCGGTAGGCGAATTCCCGAAATCGAACCCCGGACATTTGGCGCCGCCCCGCTCACCCATTAACAGAGTGCCCGGATGCGCTTCCCTGTACCTGTACGCCTCCTCCACAGAAGCCATGGGAATGAGATCTGCGGCACCGTTGTTTATCACGTAGGCTTCGACTGTCATGGCACGAAACACATCGATGACAACGGTGAGTCCCTTTGCCGCCTTTGCTCCGTCGATCAGCTGCAAAATTTCAATGTTCATATGCAATCTTTTTATTTTGAGTCAACCATCTCAGAACAGTCCCGTGATCCTGCCCTGCTCGTCCACATCGATATTTTCTGCAGAGGGCACCTTGGGCAGACCCGGCATCGTCATGATGTCGCCGGTATACACTACCACAAAGCCCGCGCCTGCACTCACCTTCACGCTCTTCACATTGACGGTGAAGTTCTCCGGCGCACCCAATTTCAGCGGATCGTCCGAGAAGCTGTATTGGGTCTTTGCCATACAGACGGGCAACTTTTCAAAGCCCAGCTTGCTCAGCATCGAGAGCTGCTTTTTCGCCTCGGCGCTCAGCACGATCCCGCTGCCGCCGTAGATATTTTTGACCAGTGTCTCGATCTTGGTCTTGAGGGGAAGCTCTGCATCATACGCATAGGAAAAGTGATTCTCCTCCTCACACAGGCATACGACTTCTCTTGCCAGCTCCTCGCCGCCCTTGCCGCCGTCCGCCCAAACCGTGGACAGCACGACATTCACGCCGAGTTCGGCACACTTCTCCTTCACCAGCCCGATCTCCGCATCGGTATCGGTGGGGAACCGGTTCAGCGCCACCACGCAGGGCAGGCCGAATACGTTTTTCACGTTGGAGACATGGCGCAGCAGATTCGGCAGACCCTTTTCAAGGGCTTCCGTATTCTCCTCGCCTAACAGCTTTTTATTGACACCGCCGTGGAGCTTCAACGCCCGCACCGTGGCAACGATGACCACCGCATCGGGCTTTATGCCGAGACTGCGGCACTTGATGTCGATAAACTTCTCCGCACCGAGATCGGCGCCGAAACCCGCCTCCGTCACGGCATAGTCGGCGATCTTCATCGCCATTTTGGTCGCCATGACCGAGTTGCAGCCGTGGGCGATATTGGCGAAGGGACCGCCGTGGATGAATACGGGCGTACCCTCCAGCGTCTGTACGAGGTTGGGCTTGAAGGCATCCTTCAAAAGGGCGCACATCGCTCCCACTGCCTTGAGGTCGGCAGCGGTCACGGGCTTATCGTCATAGGTATAGCCTACGATCATCCGGCCGAGCCGCTCCTTCAGCTCCGTCATCGAGCCGGAGAGGCAGAACACCGCCATGATCTCGCTGGCTACGGTAATGTCGAAGCCGTCCTCCCGGGGCGTACCGTTGACTTTGCCGCCGAGGCCGTCGACAACGGAACGCAGCTGACGGTCGTTCATGTCCAGACATCTGCGCCAGGTGATCTTCCGCACGTCGATGCCGAGGCTGTTGCCCTGATGGATATGGTTGTCCAGCATCGCCGCCAGCAGATTGTTCGCCGCACCGATGGCATGGAAGTCGCCGGTGAAGTGCAGATTGATGTCCTCCATGGGCACCACCTGCGCATAGCCGCCGCCGGCAGCTCCGCCCTTGTCGCCGAATACCGGGCCGAGGGACGGCTGACGCAGCGCCGCCGCCGCACTTTTGCCGATGGAGCGCAGTCCGTCCGCAAGACCGATGGTCGTGGTTGTCTTGCCCTCGCCTGCGGGAGTCGGGGTAATGGCGGTCACAAGGATCAGCTTGCCGTCTTTCTTTTCATTTTCCGACAGATAGGCAGGACTGATCTTTGCCTTATATCTTCCGTAGGGCTCTGTATACTTCTCGGCAATGCCCGCCGCCTCTGCGATCTTCGCAATGGGCTGCATTTCGCATTCCTGAGCGATCTCGATGTCTGTTTTATATGCCATGAGGATATACTCCTTTTATTGAAAAAGTCCGGCAGCAGTCCTGTGGCTGCTGCCGGGCGGC
>JAZLHZ010000301.1:0-10332 GCA_045617085.1 Clostridia bacterium | reverse complement strand
GACGACATCAAGGCAGGTCTTCCCACCCGTGATATGTATATCGAGAACTATATCAAGTCCCTCGAAGCTCTCGGTCAGGAAGGCATCAACATGGTATGCTACAACTTCATGCCCGTGTTCGACTGGACTCGCACCAATCTGGCAAAGCCCCGTCATGACGGCTCCACCGTACTGGCCTACGACCAGGCGGACATCGACCGTCTGAATCCCGAGGACATGTTCAACTCCATCAGCGCCGACACCAACGGCTTCGTGCTGCCCGGCTGGGAGCCCGAGAGAATGGAGAAGGTCAAGGCTCTGTTCAAGATCTATGAAGGCGTGGACAATGAAGCTCTGTTCGCCAACCTGAAGTACTTCCTCGAAGCCATCATGCCCACCTGCGACAAGTACAACATCAACATGGCCATTCATCCCGACGATCCCGCCTGGAGCGTTTTCGGCCTGCCCCGCATCATCATCAATGAGGAGAACATCCATCGGATGATGGACATGGTGGACAATCCCCACAACGGTCTGACCATCTGCACCGGTTCTCTGGGCACCAATCGCAAGAACAACCTGCCTCAGATCATCCGCGGCCTGAAGGGCAGGATCCACTTCGCCCATGTCCGCAACCTGCAGTTCTATTCCGACACCGTATTCGAAGAGGCAGCCCATCTGTCCGCAGACGGCACCTTCGACATGTACGAGATCGTGAAGGCACTGTACGACATCGGCTTCGAAGGTCCCATCCGTCCCGACCACGGCAGAACCATCTGGGGCGAGAAGTGCATGCCCGGTTACGGCCTGTATGACAGAGCTCTCGGCGCTGCCTATATCAACGGCCTGTGGGAGGCCATCGAAAAGAGCCAGACCAGAAAGTAATTCGGAAAAGATCAATTGAAATTTATCTGCGGCGGATGGGGGAAAAAGCCCCTGTCCGCTGCGAAAGAGGCTTATATGGCACTGAATATTGAATTCGGTTCAATGGTTTTTAATGATGACGTGATGCGTCAGTACCTGCCTCATGACACCTATAAGCGCATGAGGAAGATACTGTCGGAGGGTCAGGGACTTACCCGTGACGTGGCGGATGTGATTGCCAACGCCATGAAGGACTGGGCGTTGGAGAAGGGCGCTACCCATTTTACGCACTGGTTCCAGCCGTTGAACGGCGTGACGGCGGAAAAGCATGAGGCATTCATAAGTCCCGAGCAGGATCATGTGATCTTCGAGTTCTCGGGCAAAGAACTGATACAGGGTGAGCCCGATGCGTCGTCATTCCCTTCCGGCGGACTGCGTGCCACATTTGAGGCGAGGGGATATACCGCATGGGATCCCACCTCGTATGCCTTTATCAAGGAGAATACGCTGTGCATTCCCTCCGTGTTCTGCTCTTATACCGGAGATGCGCTGGACAAGAACACGCCGCTGCTGCGCTCGATGCAGGTGATCGACCGGCAGGCACGTCGTGTGCTGAAGCTCTTCGGCAAGGAGGTCAAGTCGGTCAATACCACAGTGGGCCCGGAGCAGGAGTACTTCCTCATCGAGAAGAAGGACTTTGACCGCCGCCCCGATCTGATATTTACCGGCAGAACGCTGTTCGGTGCCAAGCCCGTCAAGGGTCAGGAGCTGGACGACCACTATTCCGGCATCCTGAAGCCGAGGGTCAAGGCGTTCATGGAGGAGCTGGACAGCGAGCTGTGGCGGCTGGGCATTCCCGCCAAGACCGAGCATAACGAGACGGCTCCTGCACAGCACGAGCTGGCACCGGTTTTCGCCACAGCCAATGTGGCAATCGACCACAACCAGCTGACGATGGAGTTCATGCGCAAGGTGGCGCAGCGGCACGATCTGGTGTGCCTGCTGCACGAAAAGCCCTTTGAAGGGGTCAACGGCAGCGGCAAGCACAACAACTGGTCGCTCTGCACCGATGAGGGTGAAAACCTGCTGAACCCCGGCTCCGACCCGAAGGACAATGCCCGTTTCCTGCTGTTCCTTTGCGCCGTAATCAAGGCGGTGGACGAATATCAGGATCTGCTGCGCATTTCCGTATCCAGCGCCTCCAACGATCATCGTCTGGGCGCCGGAGAGGCACCGCCTGCCATCATTTCCATCTTTATCGGCGATGAGCTGAGCGAGATACTGGATGCGCTGGCGGCTAAGCAGGACTACTCCAAGAAGGAAGAACAGGTGCTGGACATCGGCGTAAAAATGCTGCCGAAGTTCAACCGGGATACCACCGACCGCAACCGCACCTCGCCCTTTGCCTTTACCGGTAACCGGTTCGAGTTCCGGTCTCTGGGCAGCTCGTTCTCCGTGGCGGACACCAATATCGTGCTCAACACGATCGTCGGCCAGGCGCTGAAGGAGTTTGCGGACGAGCTGGAGAATGCCGAGGACTTTACCTATTCTCTGAACCGGCTGATCCGTCACACCATCAGGGATCACAAGCGCATCCTGTTCAGCGGCAACGGCTACTCTCAGGAGTGGGTGGAGGAGGCGGCCCGCAGGGGTCTTTCCAACTACACCTGCACTGCCGATGCGCTGCCCCATTTCATGGATGACAAGAACGTGAAGCTGTTTACCGACAACGGCGTATTCACCGAAACGGAAATGCACTCCCGTCTGTCGGTCATGCAGGACAACTACAACAAGATTATCCAGATCGAGGCGCTGACCATGGCGGAGATGACCCATCGGGACATCCTGCCCGCCATCATTGGCTATACCGAGAAGCTGGCCGAAACCGTATACCGGAAGGAAAAGATCGGTGCGGCAGCCCAAACCGAAAAGAAGCTGTGTAAAAAGCTTTCCGATATGGCGGAGGAGATCGACAATCTTCTGGAGCAGCTGGAGGCTTCCACCGAAAGCATTCCGAAGATCGACGGCGAAGAGCGCAAGAACCACTTCTGTCACGATGTGATCACCAAGGATATGCGGGATCTGCGCACTGTCGTGGACAAGTGCGAGCTGCTGGTGGAGCGCAAATACTGGCCCTATCCCAGCTACGGAGAGCTCCTGTTTGACGTAAGATAAAGGACGATACTATGCAGATCACATTTCTCGGGACCGGTGCTGCCGACTGGAGCGGAAAAGACGAGCGGGGCGAAGAGCGCAGACTCACCAGCACGCTGTTTGACGGAAAGCTGCTGATCGATGTGACCGAAACCGTGATCGATTCGATCATGGATAAGGCGGCGGTCGAGACGGTGCTGTTTACCCACAGCCACAGCGACCATTTCTCGCTTTCGGCACTCAGAAAGCTTGCCCCCTGCACGGTCTACTGCTATAAAAGCTGGGCAAACCTGATCGATGGCGAGGGTATTACCGTGGTGCCGCTGGATGTGGACGACGAGTTCGATGTGTGCGGCTATCACGTGATCGCCGTGCCGGGCAACCATGCCACCGAAAAACCGGACGAGCAGCCGCTGCACTACCTTCTGATGAAGGACGGCAAAACACTGCTGTATGCGACGGACGGCGCATGGATGACCTGCCGGGCACATCTGCAGCTGATGAAGCATCCGGCGGATGTATGGATCGTCGATGCCACCGTGGGCTATGGGCACAAGGACGATTTCCGCATTTTCGAGCACAACACGATGGATATGATCGAATGGATGCTGCCGGGAATGACGAAGAACGGACTGCTGAAAAAGGATGCTCCGGTGTATCTGACGCACATGGCAAGAACGCTGCATCCTACACAGAAGGAGCTGGAAGCGAGCATCCATGCCCCCTTTGTTGCTGCTTATGACGGATTCACCTGTGAAGTGTAAATGGAGTAGAGTATGAAATACGCAGTTACCGTTGCGGGAAACATCGTGGTGGATACTACGAAGTATATCGCCGCTTATCCGCAGAAGCTGGAGCTTACCGCCATCGAGAGCATGGAGAAATCCATTGGCGGTTCGGTGCCGAATGTCGGCATCGATATCTGCAAGCTCGATCCGTCCGTACAGGTCAAGGCTGTGGGCTTTGTCGGTGCAGACGAGAACGGAACGTATGCACTGAATGAGCTGAAAAAGGTGCCGAACCTCGACATCAGCGACGTATTGGTCAGCGGCATTACCTCCTTTACCGATGTGATGACCGTGAAGTCCACCGGCGAGCGCACTTTCTTTACCTATAAGGGTGCGGACAGCCTGAACACGGACAAAACCATTCCCTATGACCGGCTGGACTGCGGCATATTCCATCTGGCGTATGCGCTGCTGTTGGACGGCATGGACAGGGAAGACCCTGAATACGGCACGGTGATGGCAAGAACGCTCTGCGAGGTGCAGAAGCAGGGCATCCGGACCTCCGTCGATGTGGTCAGCGAGAACAGTGACCGGTATCGGAAGATCGTGATCCCGGCCTTGAAATATACCGATTATTTCTCCGTCAACGAGATGGAGGCAGAGCGCATTACCGGCATACCGCTGGTCAGGGACGGCGCACTGATCGAGGCGAACGTGGAAACGGCACTGAAGAAGCTGAAGGAGCTGGGCGTAAAGCGGTGTACGGTGATCCATACACCTTCGCTTTCCTGCGGACTGGACGAGAATGACGAATTCGTCAAGGTGCCTACGCTGAAGCTGCCGAAGGGCTATATCAAGGGCTCTGTCGGTGCAGGCGATGCGTTTACCGCAGGCCTTTTGCTGATGCTCTATCGGGGAGAATCGCTGAAAAAGGCGATCGAGACTGCCAATATTGCCGCAGCCATGTCGCTGGGTACCCCCGGCGCCACGGACGGCATCATACCCATTGATGAGTTTAAGGGACTGTAAGACAATACAGCGATGAAGAAGTGCTCCCTCACAGAGATTGTGGGGAAGCACTTTGTGACCACGGAGGTGACGAAGTCATGAGCAGCCATCCCGCATATGCGGAGGAACGGAAACGACTGACCGAAACAGAGGGCGTAATCGAAAGCCTGTTGATTTCCGAACGGGAAGAAGCGAAGGAGACCAAGGCCAGACTGATGGAGGCCTTCAAGTATAAGCGGGACGATGCCAACGCTCTGTATATTGCCCAGGTGCTGTATGACAGGGCTGAGCAGCAGGTAAAGAACCTGACGGCAGCCGGACTTGTGCCGTATTTTACGAGGATCGACTTTACAGAAAAACACGGCGACAGCTATAAATACTACATCGGCAAGCACGGCGTCATGCGGCCTAACTCCTTTGATATGGAGGTGGTGGACTGGCGCTCTCCGGTGGCCAATCTGTACTATTCCGGTCAGGTCGGGCCGATGCACTATAAGGCGCCGGACGGCGAGATCGAGGGCGAACTGACGCTGAAACGCCAGATCGGCATCGAAAACGGCGAGCTGATGAGCATCTTCGATACCGATGTGGTGAGTCAGGAAAAGTACCTGCAGGATGTTCTCGGCGAGGCGAAGGGAGATCGGCTGCGGGACATCGTCACGACGATACAGGCCGAGCAGAATTTCGTGATCCGCTATGACCTCAAGAAGAATCTGGTGGTGCAGGGCGTGGCAGGCTCCGGAAAGACGACCATTGCACTGCATCGGATCGCCTATCTGCTGTACTCTTTTCAGGATACGCTGTATCCGGAGCAGGTGGCGATATTGGCGCCGAACCCGCTGTTCCTGAACTTTATCGCCGGCGTGCTTCCCGATCTGGGTGTGGAACGGGTGCGCCAGACTACGTATTACAGCTTTGTTTACGACTGCTTTGACGAAAAGGTGCCGCTGCTGATCCCGAAGGATCGGACCACCGAGCTGGTGGCAATGGAACCGGCTGAGCGGGAAAAGCGGATGCGGATACTCAGCGACAAGGGAAGTCTTTCCTTTGCTGGTAGATTGGAAAAGTTCCTTCATGTGCTGGAGGAAGAGCAGCCGCCCAAAGAAGATCTGCATTTCGGGCCGGTGACGCTGTTTACTGCGGCTGAACTGCATAAGATGTTCAACGTGGATAACCGGCGGATTCCGCTGCTGAAGCGGAGAGAGGAATTCAAAAAGCTGCTGAAGGTGAAGGTCGCAGATGCCGCCAAACAGGTCTGTGACTGGCTGGAAAGCGAGACGGTCAAGCGGGCGTCGTTTATGCGAAGCACGCTGCCGGAAGGAACCGACAAGCAGATGCGGATGCGCAAGCTCTATGACAGCCGGGATCAGCGCATTGCCGAGACGAAAAAACGGGCATCGACCTACCCGAATACCGTGATGGATGGCCTGACCGAATATCAGCCGCTGGATGTATACCGCAGATTCCTTGAAGCCGAGGCAAACGAGACAGCGGAATACACGCTGAAAAACCTCGAGAACGGCCTCATCGAGCAGGAGGATATTGCGCCGCTGGGACTCATATCCCTGTTCATCAGCGATGTGCCGATGCCGGACATCAAGCACATCGTCATTGACGAGGCGCAGGATTTCAGTCCCTTGGAATATCTGCTGCTCAAAAAGCTCTGCCGTGCCGCCACGTTCACGGTGGTGGGTGATCTGATGCAGGGCATTCGTTCCTATCGTGGTATGACCGATTGGAACGAGCTGGCGGATGGTGTGCTGGAAGGGAAGTGCATGATGCACAGCCTTGTCACCAGCTACCGTAATACCATTGAGATCATGAACACGGCGATGATCGTGGCGGATAAGCATCCGGTGAGCAATCAGGGAGCCATCAAGCCGGTACTGCGCCACGGAAAAGAGCCGGAGATCCTCGCTTACCGAACAAAAAAAGAACAGACAGCCGAAATCAGGCGCCTGCTTGACGAGTGGAAGCAGGAAGGCATGACCACGGTGGCGATAATCGACCGGACGCTGGACAAGCTGAAGAATATCGGCAAGGCGTTGGAAGGGATTGACGTCAGACTGTTGGATGTGCAGAAGGGAGAATACGGCAGCGGCGTGTATCTGGCAAAGGCGGAGGACATCAAGGGCTTCGAGTTTGACGGCGTGATACTGGCGGATGCTTCGGAAGAGGCGTTCCCGGATAACGAGCTGGATGCGAGAATTCTGTACGTCTGCCTCACGAGACCGCTGCATCGGCTGGCGATTCTGCACGGCGGTCAATTGACAAGCCTGCTCAAAAAGGAAGAATGACATGAAATACATCAAGCAGTTTTTTATCATCATAACGATCTCCTGCCTCGGCGAATTGCTGAGCAGACTGATCCCGGCACCGATCCCGGCGGGAATCTACGGTATTATCCTGCTGTTCCTCGGCCTGCTGACGAGAAAAATTCCACTCGATGCGGTGAAGGAGACGGCGCATTTCCTTGTGGAGATCATGCCGGTCATGTTTATCCCTGCGGCTGTCGGGCTGATCGATTCGTGGGAGCTGATCCGAACCTCATGGCTCAAATATATTGTGATCATCGTTGTGACGACGGTGGCGGTCATGGCTGCTGCGGGACGTGTTACCCAGCATTTTACGAAGAGGGGAGGCAGCGGCAATGAATGATTTTCTGACAAATTCGGTGTTCTTCGGTGCTTTTTTGAGTCTTTTGTTTTATGAAATCGGGCTCTGGTGCAAGAAAAAGTGGAAGAAGGCATTCCTCAATCCGCTGCTGATCTCCATCGTTCTGACCATTGCCGTGCTGCTCATATTCAAGATCCCGTATGCGGTGTACAACAACGGCGCCAAATACCTGAGCTATCTGCTGACCCCGGCGACCATTTGTCTGGCTGTGCCGCTGTATGAGCAGATAGAGGCGCTGAAAAAGAACTACAAGGCGATATTGGCGGGCATTACGGCGGGCATATTCACCTCGGTAGTGCTGGTGCTGGTATTGTCGGTGATGATGGGATTGAGCCATGCGGAATATGTCACGTTCCTGCCAAAGTCCATTACGACGGCCATCGGTATGGGCGTCAGTGAGCAGCTGGGCGGCTATGTATCGATCACCGTGGCGGTTATCATCGTGACAGGTGTGCTGGGAAACATCATTGCGGAACCCGTATGCAAGTTGTTCCGTATCACCGATCCGGTGGCTAAGGGTATCGGCATAGGTTCGGCATCCCATGCCATCGGCACTGCGAGAGCAAACGAGATGGGCAAGGTCGAAGGCGCCATGAGCGGGCTCAGCATTGCCGTTTCGGGATTGCTGACGGTGATCGTGGCGGCAGTATTCTCAATGATCTACTGATAGTAAAAAACACGCCGGATCGGCGTGTTTTTTGCGTTCAGGAAAGTTGTCTTTCGGCTAAAATGACGTGGGCGGCGGGCAGTAATGATGGCTTGGAGATTGTAGTGAATTGTATTATATTGCTTTCCATCTGTGGCAGTTATTCGAAAAATTCGAATAACTGAATCCTCATACAGTTCTTTATCGGAAAACGCCTTTTTAAGGTGATAATTAATTGTGTTTGTTTCTACATCATACAGAAGTGCCATCATTTTTTGCGAAAGCCATACGTTTTCATCTGCATATATGGCTTCCACGCCGCCTTCACCGGAAGCAGTGATGAAGGTGAGGTATTCGGCGGCGCTGGAACGCAGGGTAATCTCGTTTTTCTTATTCATTGCAATTTCTTTCTTCGATACCCGAATCGAGAATGATTGATTTGATAAAAACACGCCGAAAGGGCGTGTTTTTATCATTTAATCGGCGGAATTTTCGTTATAGATGAGGGTAGGCTTTTCCTCGCCGAGGACGGCGGCCTTCGTCACGATGCACTTTTTGACATTGGGAACGGAAGGCACCTCGAACATGATGTCGTTCATGACGCCTTCGATGATGGCGCGCAGACCTCTGGCACCGCTCTTGCGCTTGTGAGCGAGGTGAGCGATCTCCTCAAGAGCGTCGGGGGCGAACTCCAGCTCCACATTGTCCATGCTCATGAGCTTTGCATACTGTTTGGTGAGGGCGTTTTTCGGCTCGACAAGAATGTTCTGAAGCGCATCCTCATCCAGCTCAGCCAGCGACACGACAACGGGCAGGCGGCCGATGAACTCGGGGATCAGGCCGAACTTCAGCAGATCCTCGGACTTGACCTGCGACATGATGTCATCGGTGGCACCGGTGCTGCCGGCCTTGACTTCTGCGCCGAAGCCCATGACCTTCTTGCCGATACGGCTCTGGATGATCTTTTCGATGCCGTCAAAAGCGCCGCCGCAGATGAACAGTATGTTGGTGGTGTCGATCTTGATGAACTCCTGCATCGGGTGCTTTCTGCCGGCCTGTGGCGGTACGGAGGACACGGTGCCTTCGATGATCTTCAGCAGCGCCTGCTGAACACCTTCGCCGGAGACATCACGGGTGATGGACATGTTTTCGCCCTTGCGGGAGATCTTGTCGATCTCGTCGATGTAGATGATGCCCCTTTCGGCCTTTTCCACATCGTAGTCTGCGTTCTGGATCAGGCGCAGCAGCACGTTTTCCACGTCTTCGCCGACATAGCCTGCCTCGGTGATCGTGGTGGCGTCGGAGATGGCGAATGGGACGTTCAGGATCTTTGCCAGCGTCTGAGCAAGGTAGGTCTTACCGCAGCCGGTGGGGCCGAGCATCAGCACGTTGGACTTCTGAAGCTCCACGCCGTCCTCGGTCTTGCCGCCCAGCTGCAGGGGCATATAGTGGTTGTAGACCGCCACGGCGAGCGTGCGCTTGGCACGTTCCTGACCGATGACGTACTGATCGAGTACCGCTTTGATCTCTGCGGGCTTTTTGAGAGTGAGACCGTCATCCTTCTTGGGCTTGGAGCCGGCGCCCCGCAAGTCCTCGAAGTCTTCGGAGAACAGCATCTCATGGCAGGCTTTGACACACTCGTCACATATGAGTGCACCGTTGAGACCGCCCACGAGCTGCTGCACCATGTCGGCGCTCTTGCCGCAGAAGGAGCATTTCTGAGTTGTTCTTGAAGGCATGTCTGTTATCTCCTTATCTGCGGGTGATGATCTCATCGACCAGACCGTATTCGAGCGCTTCCTCAGCGGTGAGCCAGTGGTCACGCTCGGTATCGATGGCGACCTGCTCTACGGACTTGCCGGTGTTGGCGGCGAGGATCTCGTTGAGGCGCTTCTTGGTGCGCAGGATGTGATCTGCAGTGATGGCGATGTCGGTGGCCTGACCCTGTGCGCCGCCGCTGACCTGATGGATCATGACTTCGGCGTTGGGCAGTACACGGCGCTTGCCCTTGGTGCCGGACGACAGCAGGAATGCGCCCATGGAAGCGGCCATGCCCAGACAGATGGTGGACACGTCGCACTTGATGTACTGCATGGTGTCATAGATGGCCAGACCCGCAGAAACGGAGCCGCCGGGGCTGTTGATGTAGAACATGATATCCTGGTCGGGATTCTGGGCTTCCAGATACAGAAGCTGAGCAACGATCAGGCTTGCGGTGGTGTCGTTTACTTCCTCAGACAGGAAGATGATGCGATCGTTCAGCAGACGGGAATAGAT
>JAZLHZ010000300.1:0-5789 GCA_045617085.1 Clostridia bacterium | reverse complement strand
GGTCTTCAGTCCCTGAAGAACGCCCTCGGAATGGCCGTGCGCAGTATCCAGCGTAACGATATCCACGCCGGAAGCGACCAGTGCACCGGCTCTGTCCAGCAGGTCCTTGGTCACGCCGACTGCAGCGCCGCAGAGCAGTCTGCCCTGTGCGTCCTTGGCGGCGTTGGGATACTTGATGGCCTTTTCGATATCCTTGGTGGTGATGAGGCCCTTCAGTGCGAAGTTGGCGTCCACGATGGGCAGCTTCTCGACCTTGTGCTTGGAAAGGATGGCCTTGGCCTCTTCCAGCGTGGTGCCGACGGGAGCGGTCACCAGATGCTCGCTGGTCATCACGTTCTTGATGGGCTGGTTGTAATCGGTGACAAAGCGCAGGTCACGGTTGGACAGGATGCCCACCAGCTTGCCGTTCTCGGTGATCGGCACGCCGGAGATGCGGTACTTGGCCATCAGTGCGTTGGCCTCGCTGATGAGGTTGTCGGGCGCAAGATAGAAGGGATTGGTGATGACGCCGTTCTCGGAGCGCTTCACCTGATCCACCTGCGTCGCCTGCTCTTCGATGGACATGTTCTTATGAATGATGCCGAGTCCGCCTTCACGTGCAAGAGCAATCGCCATGCGGTAATCCGTAACGGTATCCATTGCAGCAGACATCAGCGGAATGCTGAGATGAACGGTCTCGGTCAGAGAAGTGCTGAGATCAACATTTCTCGGAATAACATCGCTGTGCTGAGGAATCAGCAGCACGTCATCGAAGGTAAGACCTTCACGAATTGTTCCGACCATGATTAACGTCCCCCTATTTTATAAATTTGCACTATTGTATCACAGTATCCGATACTTGTCATTAGCTTTTGGTTGATTTCTTGCAAAATAGAGTTTGTGTTCTCTTTTTCTGCCGTGCACCTGTTCATTTCACAAACGGAATCCTTATCCTTCATACATGGAATATTTATCTTTTCTTCACACTGTGTCGATAATTATCTGTTACAATAGATTTGAAATCAAGGAGGTACGCTTATGAATACCATTAAGAGCTTTCTGAACAAGGCCAAATTCGCCTTCATGCGCTTCATGCAGGGACGCTACGGCGCCGATAAATTCGGCAATGCACTGGTCTGGGGCGCTTTGATCCTCACCTTCCTCAACATCCTTTTCTCCTCGCCCGTTATCTATCTTCTGTCTCTGGCCATGTGGGTATATGCCCTGTACCGCATGTTCTCCCGCAACTTCACGAAGCGCCGCGCCGAAAACGCCTTCTTCGAGAAGTACTGGTACAAAGCAAAAACCGAGGTTTCCCAGGCCGTCATCCGTTTTAAGAACAGAAAGACCTATAAGTATTTCAAGTGCCCCAACTGCCACACCCGCATGCGTATCCCCCGCAAGGTCGGCGAAGTCACCGTCAACTGCAAAAAGTGCGGCAATTCCTTCAAGCAGAAGGCATGATCGATCCCCGTCAATAAAGCCGAAAGGAGAGCTCATTCTCTCTTTTCGGCTTTTCATTGGAGCATTTTGCTCTTGTTTTGCAAGGATGCTTGACTTTTTTCGGGGATTATGATATAAAAGAACCAACGGTTACCCCAAGAGTATAAGGAGGCATTCCTATGGAAACGATCCATGTTGATTTTTCCCGCATCTGCGGAGACATCAAACCCATGCACGGCGTCAACAGCGGCCCCTTCAAAACCAGCACCGGGCTCGGCGATATGAAAGAATTTGCGGAAGCAGGATTCCCGTATGTCCGCAATCACGACTCCTCCGCATCGCTGTTCTATTTCGGCGAGCGTTCCAACGATGTGCCCTTCATTTTCCGGAACATGGATGCCGACGAGAATGACCCCGCCAACTATGATTTCCACTATACCGACCGGTTCGTCCGGGATACCACCGAAGCCGGTGCCTCCATGATCTATCGCCTCGGCAGCAAGATCGAGGGCGGCGACAAGAAATACAACGTCCTTCCGCCGAAGGATTACGCCAAGTACGCCCGCATCTGCGAGCATATCATTGCCCACTACTGTTACGGCTGGGCTGACGGCATGAATCTGCCGCTGAAGTACTGGGAGATCTGGTGCGAGCCCGAAAACCCGCCCTGCTGGTTCGGAAAATATGAGGACTTCCTGCCCTTCTACGAAATCATGGCCAAGCATCTGAAGGCCAGATTCCCCGAGCTGAAGATCGGCGGCCCCGGCTTTACACATTGCAGCGAGAATGATTCGAGAAACTATCTCACCGAATTCCTCGACTATATGAAGGCCCACGAGGTGCCCATCGATTTCTTCTCCTGGCACTGCTATACGGCCAACGTCTCGGATCTGACAAAGTCCACTGAATATGTGCGCTCACTGCTCGCACGATACGGCTATGAAAATGCCGAGCTGATCCTCGACGAGTGGAATTACGTCGAGGGCTGGAGAGGCGAAACCATCGCCGCATCCTATAAGAAGATGCAGACAGAAGTCGGTGCGGCCTTCTATGCAGCCATGATGCTTTCCGGACAGAAAGCAGGGCTGGACCAGCTGCTCTACTACGATGTGCGCCCGGACTGCTCCTTCAACGGCCTGTTCGCGCCCTACGTATTCACGCCCTTCAAGGGGTATTACTCCTTCTGGCAGTTCAACAAGCTGTATCAGATCGGCAAAGAAGCCGCTTCCGTAAGCAGCTCCGAGGACATCTGCGTCTGTGCCGCCGCAGACGGCAGCCGGTGCGCCGTTCAGTTTTCCTACCGGAAGGCCGCTTCGGAAGAAGTCAAGCTCGTCATGAGCCATGTCCCGGAAGGAAAAGCCGTCAGCTGCTATCTGATCGATCACGGCCACACCAACGACCTTCTGTGGACGATCGAAGGCACCTCCTCGGAAATGGCGTTCACCGTTCCTCTCGTGCCCGACAGCGTAGTTCTTTTTACCGTATCCTAAGAGCATCATAAAAGATCCCGTACTTGCTGCGGGATCTTTTTATTTTCATGTCTGCGGAACAAGGTCGATAACGACCAGCTCCGGGCGATTACAGAATCTCGGTATCCTTGTGGACTCCTTCGACAATCCTCTGCTGACGATCATTCGGGGTTCGCCGGTTCCGAACATGCCGGCGGCCCATTTCGGAAACAGGCCCTGATTCGGCGCATACACCCCGTTTGTGAGGAACGGCAGCCGCCACTGTCCGCCATGGGCATGTCCCGCCAGCACCAGATCGAAAGGATATTCGCAATAGCTTTCAAAAAGCTCCGGACGATGGGAGAGCAATATGGTATACTTCCCGTTATAACTGATCCGGGATATATCCTCCAGCACAGTGCTCACCGTAAATGCTTCGCCGACATCACAGGCTTCCGGGTCATTCATGCCACAGAGGTTGAGCTCCGTCCCCCGCACGTTTACCGTGACCGCCTCGTTATCCAGTCGTTCCACATGATTTGCTGCGAGAATGTCCATTTTTCGTTTATATGCTTTGCTGCCGCTCCAGTACTCATGGTTTCCCGTGACATAGTAGCAGGGATACCGCCCGCCGAGCGCCTTTACCAGCGCCTCCGCATGATCATCCGGCAAGCCGTCATCGAAAATATCACCGCACAGCAGCACCAGATCGGGCTGCTGTTTTTTCACTGCCGAAACCAGCTCCCGGGCATCCTCGCCGTAGTAACAGGAATGCATGTCCGAAAGGAGCACGATACGCAGCGGCTGTTCGATTTTCGGCGAAGCTGCCGTATACTGTGTAACCTGCAATCCATTATACAACCCGCAGGCAAAAAACGCCAGTAATACCGCAGCAATTCCGATCCCCATACCGCTCTTTTTCTTCATTTTCATTTCCTTAGTTTGGAAAACGGACAGCGTTTTCCTATGCACTGATTGTTACTGCCGGAGAATTCACAGACGATCTCCGGCTTTTCCATTTCCACGCCGAAATGCTCCCGGACGTAATCGACAGCTGCAAGGATCGACAAATACGAATCCCGCTTGCAGCAGCGGGGACCACCGACCGAACCGATCGCCTCCAGAGCCTTCGCCGTCATTTTGTTTGACAGTGCAAACGGTTCTTCAGCCAGCGGCGTTGAGCCGGAGATAATGGAAACGAACATGCCCGAGCTGATCCCGGCTCCGCAGGCACCCCAGAAACCGCAGGCGCCGCCGGGCACTCTCTGTCCCCGGCTCTTCATCTCTTTCAGCGCTTTTTCGAGGTCGATACTTCCCCCGGCATTCCTGTATGCCGTCAGCAGCGCCGCTCCCACCATGATATGATGCTCCGGCCCGTGCATGTGACAGAACGGGAGCCGCATCATCCGGTCAAGGATCTTTGCGGGATCCTTTGATGTCTCGTTCAGGCATACCCCGAAAATTGCGTCGATACCCGCTGTATGACATTCGTTGCAAATGTAGTGCCCATTTATGCACCTTGTTTTGCTGCGCTCCTTCTTATGGCATATCGCGCATTCCATTTCTGTTTCTTCCTGCAGATATTCAAGCGGAGCTTTGCAGATCAGACATTCTTCGTTCATGCAGTCACACCTTCCTTTCTACGTCTCGGCAAACTGAAACTTGTTTGTATTCTATTATAAAGGACTTATCCAGTGTATCAAAAATCCCAAATCCTCAGCTGTTACTTTGTCTCATTCCACACAGAACGGAATCTTGCTGCCCACGTAAAAAACGCCACAAAGGATCAACGTGGAGACAACAAAAATACAGGTCATATATTTCACGGAGTTGTACGTTTCAAAACTGTAAAACAATAAATATACTGCAAAAAGCGGCAACAGACACATGATGATTATCCGTATTATTCTTTTCATGGTTACTTCACAAATTCCCGTTTATCAAGTTCATTATCACATGATTTCGAGTAGTTTTCAATAGCTTCCCGCAGCTTTTCATCAGTGCACAAAGAATAAAACAAAATCGTCAGACCGTCTCTCCGCTGTGCGTTTCAATATATGCTTTCATTTCTTTGATCGATCTGTAGTAAATAACGAATTGCGCAATAACACCACCTATCACGCACAGGGAATCAACAACCGCCAATATTCGTATTAACACATATGCTATATATGCTGTAATATATACATTCAGCATGTACAAGATAAAATATCCGACCCCGACAATAATATTAAACTTAAACAGTGTTTTCCAATTTCCCGATAGTTGATCGTTGATTCCTTCCATAATAGAGGAATACCCCCAGTATTCGTGATACTCCCAAATGGCGCTGAAGACGATTGCGGCTATAATCAGCAGAAATGCTGCTGTATAAGATATAGGTCCTATCATTCTTCCCAAGATATCGCAAATCAAATAGGCTGTTTCCCAAAAGACCACCCATTTGAAATGTTTCTCAGTATTTCTGCATATAAAGAATATGATCAAACCGGCAGCCGAAAAGTATCTTATGAAAATAGGCAGTACAGTACCAATAATGCCGGTCATAGGAATATAATCGAGAATTGGTAGTATTTTTTCTGCCAGATACAGATAAAGCAGCCATTTCATCCACTTGAACATGGTCTTGGATCGTTTCAAAAGATACATCTCGTTTTGCTTCTCTTTCTCCATTCTCTTCACCTCCTTGTTCATAATAACATATCATTGTTTTTCTGTCAAGCTGCATATCGTTACATAAAAAAGAATCATCATTTTTCACATGAAAAATGATGATTCTTCATTGGCTCCCCAGGTAGGGCTCGAACCTACAACAACTCGGTTAACAGCCGAGTGCTCTGCCATTGAGCTACTGAGGAATACAGATTGTTGGAGCAACGACTGTTACTCCAACTCTCCTTGCACTTTCGTGCTGTGGAA
>JAZLHZ010000299.1:0-11909 GCA_045617085.1 Clostridia bacterium | reverse complement strand
CCGGCAACCGGCTGCTGCACGATGCCATCCTGACGGCGGCGTCCGAGCTCCTCAGTCAGGAGAATTCCTCGATATTAGCCGTGGGCATCAGCAGCAATATCGGCGATGTGTCCGATATCCGTGAGGCGTACCATCAGGCTTCCACGGCCTTGGGAATGCGGCTGGTCCGGGGCAGCAACAGCATATGCCACTATGATGACATCGTCAATCCGCCTATGCTCAGTTATCCGTATAAGATCGAGAGCGCCATCTTCCGTACGGTCAAGTCCGCCAACCGGCACGCCCTCGAAGAGAATATGAAGCAGTTTGAGCAGTATCTGGTCGTGCACGACGTCCGTGCCAGGATCGTCTATGACTTCTATCTGAAGCTGTTTTCGTCTGCCCAGCGCCTGATGTTGGAGATCGACAACCGCAACGAGGAGTTTGCCGAGTTCAGCTATCACGATCTGCTGGAATGCAACAGTATTTCCGAAATGAGCGCCTACATGCTGCGCATCCTCAACCTGTTCATTGACGACAGCGAGATGAAGGGCGAGGAGGAAAGCAAGCTGGTCAATACGGTTTGCGACTTTATTGTGGATCATCTGGCAGATATGCCGACGCAGGATGTTCTGGCAGAGACCTTCGGCGTGCAGCTGTCTACGCTGCGTCGGGAATTCCAGAAGGTCAAAAATATGTCCATCAAGGAATATATCGACAAGGTGAAGATCAACAAGGCGAAGGAAATGCTGTTGAACCCGGAAAACAAGATACAGGATATCGCCAATTGCATGGGCTTCTCCTATGCGCAGTCCTTTATCGTTTTCTTCAAATCGTCTACCGGTATGACGCCGGGTGACTGGCGGGAGACCTGTCAGTCCGATGCCGGAGAAAATGAAACCGGGAAAACCTGATACAATGTAATACAGGAGGGAAACGTCATGGATACCATCAGAATCGATTCATCGGTGAAAACGGGAAAGATCAAGCCGCTGCACGGCGTTTGCAACAGTCCGATCTCCTTCGGCGGGCTTACAGATCTGTCCAGAGCATGGAAGCGGGCAGGCTTCCCCTTTGCACGTCAGCATGACAACGACTGGCCGCATCCCATCACTGTGGATATTCCGCAGATCTTCCGGAATTTCGATGCGGATGCAGATGATCCGGCGAACTATGATTTTATCAACACGGATGCAACGATCAAGGCGATCATCGACTGCGGCGCTCAGGTGATCTATCGTCTGGGAACCTCCATAGAGCATACGGCGAAGAAGGTCTACACAACGGTTCCGAAGGATTTCACAAAGTGGGCGCAGATCTGCGTTCACATCATCAGACACTATAATGAAGGCTGGGCGGACGGTTTTGATTTCGGGATCAAGTATTGGGAGATATGGAACGAAGCCGATCTGAATCAGAAGGATATGTGGTACGGTACGCCGGAGCAGTACTATGATATGTATGTCATAACTTCCAAGATCATCAAGGCGGAGTGCCCGGATGTGAAGGTCGGCGGTCCCGCACTGGCCGGATACGGCCATTCCGAATGGGCTCGAAACCTGTTGAAAAAAATCCGCGAGGAGAATGCACCGCTGGATTTCTTCTCCTGGCATCTGTATAGATACGATGTGCATGAGTTCCGGAAGGCGCTCGATATGGTGTGCGGATATCTGGATGAATACGGATTCGGCAATGCGGAGCTGATCTGTGACGAGTGGAATTACAACCCCGTATACGGTTTTGCTCTGGATAACAGCTCGGAAGAAGAGGAATGGCGCAAGGTGGGATACTACACTACGATGGCGAATGAAGTCGGTGCAGCCTTCTGTGCGGCGATCATGTGCTTCTTCCAGAACAGCAGAAATGATATTGCCACGTATTATGACGGCCAGCCGACCAATCTCTGGTGCGGCATATTTGACCGGTTCGGTGTTCCGACAAAGGCGTACTATTCCTTCTGCGCTTTCAATGAGCTGTATAAGCTCGGTTCCAGTGTCAAGGTCGAAAATGAAGAGGACGGTCTGTACTGCATCGCCGCTGAGAATGACGGGAAAATGTGTATCCTGCTGAGCAGATACAGGTCGAATGGGGAGAATGTGCATATCGATTTCAGCGGTTTCGGAAAGGCTGCATATACGGTGACACGAACCGACCGATTGAATACGGAGAACATCACAGAGAACGGTGTCATCGAAGACGGCATCTGGGAAGGATATATTCCCGAAAACGGTATCGCACTTCTTTCACTTCGGAAAATATGATCGATCCGGACATGATGAAAGGATGAAAAGATGAAGCTTGATATCGATTTTTCCAAAAAGATCGGCAGAATAAAGCCGATGCACGCCGTGGGGCAGCCTCCGTTTCTCTGGATGTCAGATCAGTATATGTATTATCTGACGGAAGCGCATATCCCGTATTCCCGTCTGCATGATGTCGGAGGTATCTTCGGCGGAGCAATGTTCGTAGATATTCCCAATGTCTTCCGCAACTTTGATGCGGACGAAAATGCGGAAGAAAGCTATGATTTTGCCTTTACGGATGAACTGATGAAGGCACTGGATAAGGCAAAGTGCAAACCGATCTACCGGCTGGGCGTCACGATAGAGAATTATGCAAACATCAAGGCATATCATATCTATCCGCCGAAGGACTACGATAAATGGGCAAGGATATGTGAACACATCGTGCGGCATTACAATGAAGGCTGGGCAAACGGCTTTCATTTCGGTGTGGAGTATTGGGAGATATGGAACGAGCCGGAGGACGGCCCGAACAACGAGATGTGGCTCGGTACGGATGTGGAGTATTACCGGCTGTACGATGTGACTGTCAAGCATTTGAAAAAGTGCTTCGGCAGCAGCATCAAGGTCGGGGGATATGCCAGCTGTAATCTGGAGGGCATCCTGCAGAACCCGGAGAGGTTCGGCCTGAAGGGGATCGAACCGAGAGAGAAGAACCATCGGTATTACTTTTTGGAGTATGCCGAAAAATTCTTCAGCTATATTCGTGAACACGGTTCGCCGATCGATTTCTTTTCCTGGCACAGCTATGCTTCGATCAAGGATATCTGTCTGATCTCCGAAGGCATTCAGGGCCTGCTGAAGCTGTACGGCTATGAAGGACTTGAAACGATGCTGAATGAGTGGAACAACGCCTATCAGACAGAGTACAGAGGAACGGCGTATGCATCGGCCAATGCGGCGGCATTGCTGCTTGCCATGCAGGGCAGACCGACGGATATGCTGTGTTATTACGATGCACGGATCGATGTGTCTCCCTTCGGCGGTATGTTCAATCCGATAAATTGTACGCCTTTTCCGCTGTATTATGCCTTTAAAGCCTTCGGCGAACTGTATGAATTGAAAAACGAAGTACTCTGCCGGGTCGACAGCGGAGATACGCTGTTTGTCCGGGCGGCAGTCAGTGACGACGGAAATAAGAAGGCTGTCATGATCGCCAATATCGGAGACGATCGTGAAATCGATATGGATGTGAAAGATTTCTCAGTATATTTGGTCGATGAAAAGCATAGCCTCGATTTGATCGGGACATCCGGTGATAAACTGATTGTCGGGAAAAACCAGGTCATGCTGTTGACAAATTACTGAGTATCTGCACAATATGTTGGTGGTGCAGTAAATGGAAAATGATATGATATTATTTGCTTAGATAATCCAGAGAATGATGATTGAAGTTCCCGAGACAAACGGGAACTTTTAATATGCTCTAAAAAGTGACAGTTGAATATCGGACGACAAATTAGTATTGCATAAATCAAAATGGTGTGGTATAATGAAAACAAATAGTATAATTTGATCTAATCCGATAGACAAATGTGCTTTCCGGCGGAAATGTGTTCGGTGTTTGATAATGAACGTATTGGTCAGTGAGATGGTTATACGATTTGAGTAACACAATAAGATATCATAACGAGACATGGAGTATGAAAAAAATGTTTACAGCACATATTTCACCAAGTGGAGAGGTGCAAACATGCACAGACCATAGCATGAATGTGGCAAAAAGATCAAGCAGAATGCTTGAGAGTACCGGGTTATCTGATTGCGGATATCTTTCCGGATTGTTACATGACTGTGGTAAGTTTACCGACAAGTTTGAGTCATACATTCGCTCGGCTGTAAATGGAACACAAGATGAAGGAAAAGTGATTCATTCCTTTGCCGGCGTATACTATTTGCTGTACAAGCATCACCGTGATGCACCGAGCCGGGAGAACTGCTTTTCAAGACTGACGGCTGAGCTCCTGTCTCTTGCAATCGGCGGACATCACGGACTTATGAATGCTTCGACCCCCGATGGTCAAAATGGATTCGAGCATCGCCTCGGAAAACAGCCAAAGGACGATAAACAGATAGAGTACGATAAAACGGCTATTCGGAATTTCTACAGTGAGTGCATGGGGAAAGAAGAACTTGAAGCACTGTTTCAGAAGTGCGTGGAAGAAGTGACGCATGTAACAGAGACGATTGCGAAGCACACGCCAGAAAATATGCGTTCATTCTGTTTTGAGCTTGGCTGTCTTTCCAGACTGATTACCTCGGCGGTTGTGGAAGCCGATCGAAGTGATACCGCAGAGTTTATGAATGGATTTCAGCGTATGCCGTGCAAATCACCTCAGTGTTGGTCGGCAGTATACGATTCTATATTGAGTAAACTATCAAAGTATCCCAATGACACACCGATAGCGCAGGCACGCCGGGCTTTTTCTGAGGAGTGTGATGCGTTTGCTGCTCATAAACCGGATGTATATCGATTAAACCTGCCGACCGGCGGCGGTAAGACGCTTTCGGCACTCCGGTTTGCAGTGAAACATGCAAGTATCTATCAAAAACAGCGTATCTTTTATGTTGCGCCCCTGCTGTCGGTCATAGAGCAGAATGCTCGTGTCATTCGTGATGCGGTCAGTGATGACAGCCTCATATTGGAACATCATTCGAATATGGTGAAGGATACGGAGTCAGAAGAGGTCTTGCAGCGTACGGAGTTATTGCAGGAAACATGGGATGCGCCGATTATTATTACTACTTTGGTACGTATGCTTGAAACCATGTTCAGTGGGAAGATGTCGTCTGTACGCCGTTTTCAAGCCCTTCAGAATAGTATAATACTGTTTGATGAGGTTCAGTCTGTACCGATCCGCCTAACAAATCTGTTTAACGGCATGATTAACTTTCTGGTATCCTGTTGCCATGTTACCGTGATCCTCTGCTCGGCAACTCAGCCTGAGTTTGCAAATACGGCAGTGGGAATGCATATTTCACCGGATCCTATCGTAAGCGAGGCAACTCAAAAGCGATATGCTGAACTGTTTCGACGGACGGAATTGATCAGCATGGGAAATACTGATCTTCAGGGAATTACTGAACAAACAGCAACGCTTTGTGATACTGCGGGAAGTGTACTGGTTATCTGCAATACTAAAATGGAAGCGACAGAGTTGTATGAACTTCTTGGTACCATTGGCGCACACAAGTACTTTCTGTCAGCGGATATGTGCATGGCACACAGAAAGGCGGTATTACTCAGAATTAAACAATCACTGCAGCAAGGTGAAAAGACGGTTTGCATTTCTACGCAGCTGATTGAAGCCGGCATCGATATTTCCTTCGGCTCAGTGATAAGAATATCTGCAGGTCTTGACAATATCGTACAGGCAGCGGGGCGATGCAATCGTAACGGTGAATATAATCATGTTCAACCTGTTTTAATCTGTCGTCTTAACGGAGAAATGCTCGGCTCTTTGAAGGAAATATCTGAGGCACAGGACGCCTTGGAGGAGCTGATCATTGAGTACAAACGTGATCCTTTGAAATTCGGCCAAAGCCTGTCTTCGGAGCAAGCGGTTGCGTATTATTATCACAGACTGTATGCCGCAAAGAAGGAAGCTTCCATGGATGGCCCGATAGGAAAGGGAAATCCGTCTTTATTCCGTCTCTTGTCGGATGATCCTCCTTATGATGACACGAAAGATGACGGAAAGTATATTATGAAGCAAGCCTTCAGAAAAGCGGGGATGGAGTTTTCCGTTTTTGACAATGAGACAATGAGTGTGATCGTGCCGTATGAGAAAGGAGCGGATATCATTCAGGTGCTTCAAGATCAGAGTGAACACTGGAATCCTGATAGTGCCGTAAAGGCACTGAATGATGCCAAGAACTATAGTGTTCAGGTTTTTGACGCAGATTTAAGGCACATGATGCAGTTGGGACTTGTGCAAACTTGTATGGATGGAAAAGTATACTATGCCATTCCGGATGTATACGATGAACAGGTAGGATTATTATCGGGCAAACGAAGGGAGGAAAAGGTTCTGTGCGATACCCTAATATTGTAGAATTCGAGGTCTATGGGGCGTATGCTCTGTTTTCGGATCCCATAACTCGTGTGGGTGGAGAAAAGAGCAGTTATCAGGTGCCGACATATGAGGCGCTTAAGGGAATTCTGTCATCGGTGTACTGGAAGCCGACACTGATCTGGATCATTGATGAGGTTCGCATTATGAACCGTATTCAAATGGAGGTCAAGGGAATACGCCCGATCAAGTATAACGGCGGCAATGATCTTGCGTATTATACCTATCTCAAGGACTGCCGCTATCAGGTAAGAGCGCATTTCATTTGGAACTACAATCGTCCTGAACTTGAGAAAGATCGCAATGAGAACAAGCATCATGAGATGGCAAAGAAAATGATCGACCGTGGCGGAAGGAGAGACATTTTCCTTGGTACGCGTGAATGTCAGGGTTATGTGGAACCCTGTGTATTCGGCAGCGGCAGCGGATATTATGATGATTTGCCACAGCTTGCATTCGGGACCATGCTGCACGGGTTTACCTATGCCGATGAGGCATATGATGAAGCGACGCAAGGTAAGATGACAGTAAACTTTTGGCAGCCGGTCATGGAAAACGGGATTATCTGTTTCCCGAGACCGCAGGATTGTCCCCTGCATAAACCAATTCATGAAATGCAGATAAAACCGTTTGGTGAAGAACGCAATAACTTCAATATACTTAAATAGACGGGAGGTGATAATACATGGGACTAATGCAAAAGGCGATTGAGACATATGATGCCATGTCATACCGCATCGGAATAGAATCCGAGGAAGAGAAGGAACCTCTTGCACCAATTGGTCATATCATTGCTAAGGCGCAGATAGAGATTACGATCGATGCGGAAGGACAGTTTGTTTCAGCACAGAATGTGGATAAAAAGATCGTGATTCCGGTAACGGAAGAATCCATGGGGCGTACCAGTGCGCCGGTAGCACACCCTCTGTGCGAACAAATAGCATTTCTTTTGCCCGAGTTTCCGGAAAAGCACGAATTGTATTTGGATGCTTTGACTCAATGGTGTCATTCCGAATACTCTCATGTGAAGGTCAATGCGATACTTACATACATTAAGGGAGGGACGTTGCGAAAGGATCTGGAATCCAATAATATTTTGAAGTGGGAAGACGGTAACCTGAAAAACGCCAAAGAGCTTGTATGCTGGTGTGTAATAGGGCTTGGAGAAAACAGCGGTCCGGTCTGGACAGACCCTACTGTACTGCAAGCGCATAGCGGATACTATCTTGCCATTCATGAGGCAGATGAAAAGCAGATTTGCATGATTACGGGAGAGCCTGTTGTTCCTGCAAAACAACACTTGAAAGGTGTGTTTTCTCTGAATGGAAACGCAAAAATCATTTCTGCCAATGATAAAGCAAATTTCACTTTTCGAGGACGTTTCCTTGAAGACTCTGAAGCTGCTTCTATAGGTTATATGGCCTCACAAAAGGCACATAACGCTTTGAAATGGCTGGTGACCAATCAAGGTACGATACATGGTGGTCGATGTTTTGTTTGTTGGAATCCGCATGGAAAGCGCCCCCCCAATCATTTCAATCCATTGATCACCCCCGAGGAAGGGAAGGAAATACCTCCAACGGAATACCGACAGGAGCTTGCAAAGGTTGTTGAAGGCTTTAAGGCTGATCTCCCATCGCAGGAAGACATTATCATTGCCTCTTTCGATGCAGCGACCACAGGACGTTTGGCTATTTCCTATTATAATGAGTTAATGGGTTCGGATTTCATTGACCGGCTTGCATATTGGGACAGAACATGCTGTTGGTATCATATGCGCTACGGTACGTCTGCACCTAAGCTAACCCGTATCGTCAATTACGCATTTGGTACGGAACGTTCAGACGGAAAAGTAGAGACAGATGATAAAGTACTTGCCCAACATTTGCAGAGACTGTTGGCTTGCCGAGTGGATCAGTCTTTGTTTCCGAAAGACATTCTGACTGCACTTGTTACAAAAGCCGGGAATATTCAGGTATACTCCACTGCAAATAGGAGCATTTTGCTGTTTACGGCGTGTGCGTGTATAAGAAAGTATTATATTGACGTGTATAAGGAGGAGATCGACATGGCTCTTGACACACAAAGACATGACCGAAGCTATCAGTTTGGTCGGCTGCTTGCGGTCATGGAAAAGATCGAGCACGACACCTATGACAAGACTGAAACACGGGAGACCAATGCGATCCGCCTGCAACCTGTGTTTGTGCAGCGTCCCGGTTATGCGGCAAAGATCGTGATGGATATGCTTAAGAGTGCGTATTATCCCAGACTTAAGCCGGGCGCACGGGTATTCTATGACCGTCTTATCGGCGAGATCATGGAGCAGCTCAGCTTGTTTGGACCGGAGGAATACAATAAGCCCTTGACAGAGACTTATCTGCCGGGTTACTATCTGCAAAAGAACGCACTTTGGACAAAGAAAGAATCAACAACTGACAACAACAATACCGAAACGGAGGATGAAGAAGATGAAATTTGACAAGAAGGTCGACTTTGCGGTGCTCGTTTCAGTGACAAACGCCAATTCCAATGGTGATCCCCTGAACGGCAATCGCCCCAGAACAGATTATAACGGATATGGTGAGATCTCGGATGTATGCATCAAGCGCAAGATCCGTAACCGCATGCAGGATATGGGAAATGCGATTTTCGTTCAGTCTGATGACCGGGCAGATGATGGTGCGATCAGTTTAAAGGATCGTGCGAAAGACTTGGAAAAGATCAAGCTGCAAGATGATTTTGCTGCAACTGCCTGCAAAAAATGGTTGGATGTTCGTACTTTCGGTCAGGTATTTGCATTCAAGGGCTTTAACTGTGCTTCCGTTGGTGTCCGCGGTCCTGTCTCAGTCCATCAGGCGGTGAGTGTGGACCCCGTGGAAATTCAATCTATGCAGATCACAAAAAGCGTAAGCGGTGAGCGCAAAAATGAATCCGAGCGAGGCAGCGATACCATGGGTATGAAGCACTTTGTTCGCTTTGGTTTGTATCTGATCAAGGGCTCGATCAATGTGCAGCTGGCGGAAAAGACCGGTTTCTCTGTCGAGGATGCACAAACTATGAAGGAATGTCTGCGTACCCTGTTTGTCAACGATGCCTCCGCTGCACGGCCCGATGGTTCTATGGAAGTAGTTAATGTTTTTTGGTGGGAACACAACTGCAAGGATGGTCAGTATTCGTCTGCCAAGGTGCACCGCTCCCTCAAGATTGCTGTAAAAGAAGGCGTAAGTGTGCCTTCCTGTGCCGAGGATTATGTTGTCAATGTTGATGAACTTCCCGGTTTGAACTGTGAAGTTATCGAGGGTATTTGATGGACGAAGAAGTTCTTCAGATCTCCGGCGTACAACACTATGCCTTCTGCCCGAGGCAATGGGCGTTGATCCATATTGAGCAGCAATGGGCAGACAATGTGCGCACGATTGGCGGTGATATCATGCATGATCGTGCGCACGGTGGCCCGGAAAAAGAAATGCATGGAGATATTCTGACCATACGAGGTTTGCGTGTATTTTCGCATAGACTCAATATCTCGGGCACTTGCGATGTAGTGGAGTTTCATAAGGATCCGCAGGGAGTATCCATTTATGGTATGCCGGGTTTGTGGCTGCCGCATCCGGTAGAGTATAAAAGCGGTGAACCCAAGACGACCGATGCAGATCGTATGCAGATGTGTGCCCAGGCTTTGTGTTTGGAGGAAATGCTGGTGTGCAGTATCCCGGAAGGCAGTTTGTACTATGGTACCCCACACAGAAGAGAGAAAGTGCCGCTGGATGCATTTCTGCGTAACATGACAGAAAAAGCCATCCGGGAAATGCATGTTCTCTTTAGTCAGGGTAGAACTCCGAAAGCGCAAATGAACAGTGGTTGCAATGCTTGTTCGCTTAAGGATATTTGCCTTCCCAAACTGCCGAAAACTCTGCCGGTAGCTGAGTATATCCGAACTAAAATTGAGGATCAAAGTCTATGAGAAAAATGCTCAATACCCTGTATATCACTACTGCGGATTATTATCTCAGTCTGGAAAACGAAAATGTCGTTGTGTCCAACGGAAATGAGACTGTGGCGAAATTTCCGTTGCTCGGGCTGGAAGGAATTGTGACATTTTCCTACAAAGGTGCGAGTCCGGCTTTGATGGGAGAGTGCGCAAAACGGAAAATATTGTTGAGCTTTATGAGTCAAAACGGCAGACTCCTTGCCCGGACGGTTGGAGCGAATCAGGGGAATATCCTGCTCAGAAGACAGCAATACCGGCTTGCGGATGAGGAAGCTGAATGCATAGGTATTGTGCAGAATATGCTTGTGGGTAAGCTCTACAATTGTAAATGGGTGGTAGAGCGAACTTTGCGTGATCATGCACTGCGTGTAGATGAAGAAGCCCTGCACAAGGTCTCACAGTCATTGTCAGATGCGATGAAAGAGGTGCTTCAGCATGACACCTACGATGAACTCCGTGGTGTAGAGGGCAAAGCGGCGACCTTCTATTTTGGCATATTCGACGAATTGATATTAAATCAAAAGCAGGACTTTATATTTACTGATCGTAATCGACGTCCGCCGATGGATAATATCAATGCAATGCTCTCCTTTGGTTATGCTCTGTTGGCAAATGAATGTGCTGCAGCATTAGAGACCGTAGGTTTGGATGCGTATGCAGGCTTTATGCATCGTGACAGACCCGGACGTGCTTCATTGGCTTTGGACATGGAAGAGGAGTTGCGCCCCTGTTGTGTAGACAGGTTTGTGCTTACGCTGATCAACAATAAGGTCATTCAACCAAAACACTTTGATTATCAGTCAGATCGTGCAGTGTTGTTGAATGATGATGGCAGAAAATTGTTTATCAAACACTGGCAGGATCGAAAACGTGAGGAGATCACGCATCCGTATCTCAAGGAGAAACTGCCATGGGGATTGGTGCCTTATGCACAGGCTTTGTTGCTTGCTCGCACGATCCGTGGGGATATTGAAAGTTATCCTCCCTTCTTGTGGAAATAAGGCAGGTGAATTATATGATGATACTGGTGACTTATGATGTTAATACGACCGATTCCAATGGCAAACGCCGTCTGCGTAGTGTGGCCAAACACTGTGTAGCCCATGGCCAGCGGGTTCAAAATTCGGTCTTCGAATGTGTTCTGGATAACGCAGAGTATTTGAGATTTCGCTTCGAGCTTGAAAAGATGATTGACCCGGAACATGATAGCCTCCGTTTTTATGAGCTTGGGAATAATTATCTTAAAAAAGTGGTTCACCTGGGAACAAAGCCAACATACGAAACAGAAGGTACGCTTATTTTGTAGTGCGAAGAGGAAGCAGCCAAGAAAAACCGATAGGTTCGCACTGAGTTTATGCGGATTACTTGCGCAAAAAGGAAAGTATCTCTCGGTATTCTATTGAAAAAATCACCGGTTTTTATTGCAAGTACACAAATGATATAGATGCTGTTTGTGTATTCTTGCTGTCCCACCTCGCAAGAGGTGGGTGGATTGAAATGCCATCAATGAGACGCTCTGCCGCCGCTGACGCAGTCCCACCTCGCAAGAGGTGGGTGGAT
>JAZLHZ010000298.1:0-7284 GCA_045617085.1 Clostridia bacterium | reverse complement strand
TGGGCTATCACGGCGCTTCCCACGGTTATATCGCAAGGAAGCTGGCCGGAAACAGGCGCATCATCTCCTGCCATCTGGGCGGCAGCGGCAGCATCTGCGCCATACTGGACGGGAAGAGCATCGACAACAGCTTTGGCCTGTCGCTGCAGGCGGGCGTGTGCAACGCCAAGCGCACCGGCGATGCGGATATGTTCGTCATTCCGTACCTGCTCTCCTGCGGCCTGACGATGGACGAGATCGTCAAGGGCATGACCGAAAACGGCGGCATGAAGGGCATCTCCGGCACCAGCGGCGACATGCGTGACGTGTTGGAGGCGATTGAACAGGGCAGCGAGCGGGCGGAGCTGGCGCTCAAGATCTATGCGGCGGGCATCGTGCGGTATATCGGCGCCTACTATATGGAGTTGGGCGGTGCGGACGCCATCGCCTTCACCGGCGGCGTCGGAGAAAATTGTGCGCCGCTTCGCAAAATGGTGCTTGACAAGCTGAGTTGTATAGGATTAAAATATGACGAGGAGAAAAACATGACCCTGAAGGGCGAAGGCGTGCTGTCCACGCCCGATTCCGCCGTGCAGGTGCATGTGATTCCCGCAAATGAGGAATATATGGTCGTCAAGGCTGCCTATCAGCTGATGACGGGCGAAGAGGTGGAATAATATGCGCTGTTCCTGTCCGGAATGCGATACATACATGGTGCATTCGGAGGGCCTGCAGCTGGGCTGCGTGTGCCCCGAATGCGGCGCCCGGTGCAAGGCGTGCCTCGGCACGAATACGGTCATCAGCCGGGATATGCTCAGAAGCCTGAAAAAGGTGGACTGGTTCACGCCGGATTTCAATTCTCCCACGGTCTCCGAAGAGAAGGAAGCCGAGGAGGAGCGCCGGAAACCCTCCGTAGAGGAGCGGGAAAACGACGAGCGTCCGGCGAATAAGTGGTAAACAATATTTGGTTTACCATGGGATTGTGGAGTCCGGAGTTTATTAACGTAATTGCCCCAAGTCCCTCCCCAGCTCACTGGGGAGGGTGGCAGCGAAGCTGACGGGTGGGGTTGGTAAAGTTAGGAAGTTGGGAAAATGTCTAAATTCTGCGGAGCAGAAACCGCAGGCAAATCCACTCTCAACTCAATAACGCATTGATAAGCCGATAAAGCTATGCAGATGGTGAAAACACCACTCCCGAACCCAACTCGCTTCGCTCGTTTCCAGCGAGCCGGGGAAGGACTATCAAGAAAAAATGAGGAGCGTAGGATATGAAACTGTCTTTTGAACAGATAAAAAGCATCACCAGGGGCGCCGTCAAGATCGACCGGCAGGCGGATGGCATCCACTTTTTCAAGTGTACCGAAAAGCAGCTTGCCGCCCACGAAAAGGACAACCGTCTGGGAGCGGCGCTGACCACCACCGGCGTGCGGCTGGACTTCCACACGGATTCCGAAAAGCTGTCCTTCCGTGCAGTCGGCGGCAAAAAATACGAGATCCTGGTCAATAACGAGATATACCGGCGCTTCTTCAGCGACGAAGAGGGCTTTGACGTGTCCTGCACGCTGCCGAAGGGCGAAAAGCGGGTCACGCTGGTGCTGCCCAGCCACTATGTGGGCATCCTCCGGGATGTCGAGCTGGACGACGGCACATCCGTCAGGCCGCATACGTATGCAAGGAAGCTGCTGTTCGTCGGCGACTCCATCACGCAGGGCTGGAATTCGGTGTTCGATTCCAACTCGTTTGCATGGCGGGTCACGAGGCATTATGATGCGGACAGCATCATCAACGGCATCGGCGGCACGGTACATATTCCCGATGCGGCGGACAATACCGAGTTCCGTCCCGATACCCTCATCACGGCGCTGGGCTGTAACGATTTCGGAAGGTATCAGACGCTGGATGAGCTGCGGGAAGCCGTCAGCGGCATGCTGGGCCGGCTGAAGGAGTTCTATCCGGAGACGAGGCGCATCACAGTGCTGCCCACCTGGCGGGCGGACGACGAAACGCCCCGCAGCATGGGCATGTTCGTTCAGTGCCGCAGCACGATACGGGAGATCGCCGAGGGCTTCGGCTATGCGGTGATCGACGGCTACGAGCTGATCCCGCACGTGAGCGAGCTGTTTGCGGATACCGTGCATCCCAATGACATGGGCTTTGAGCTGTTTGCGGAGAATTTCATCAAGGCATTGGACAAAATTGAGAATTGAAAGGATGATGCGGCATGGCGGGAAGGCGTTTTACCAGATCCGGGGTAAAATACTTCTTTAAGACCTTTCTGGCGGATACGCTGCTGGTGGCGGTGATCATCCTGACATTTGCGTATTTCCATCACGTGCGGCCCAGAAAGATGGAGGTCCAAAGTGAAAATGTCCGTCCGGGAGTACAGCTGACGGAAGTACCCGCAGCTACTCCGGAGACCGTAGTGACGGAATTGACTGCTGTGCCCACGGCCACGCCGGAGCCGCAGGCGACTGCCACCCCGGTTCCCACACCGACGGCTGAGCCGTATGCGAAGGTGGGCGACTTCTCTCAGAAGTTCGCAAGCCGCTTCACCGACGGCGATGTGTACGAGGGCTATAATGACAACGGTGATTACCACTATTACGGCAAGAACATCAACCTCACCGTGACAAAGGGCAGGTATGAAGGCTGCGATTACTACTTTGCGGACTTCTACATCCGGGATATCGAGAATCTGGCCGCCGGATTCGCCCACGGCAAGACCGGCGAGCGGGATGAGGTGGAGAACATCGCCGATCTCTACGGTGCTATCGTGGCGATCAACGGCGATTACTATACCATGCGCGGCACCGGCTATATCAACCGCAACGGCAAGTGGTACATTCAGACCCCGTTCCGGGATATCTGCGTGTTGTACTGGAACGGCGAAATGAAGACGTATCTGATGGACGAGATCCCGGACGACCTGACCACCGATCCGAATGTGTATCAGGTCTGGTCCTTCGGCCCGCTGCTGATCGACGACAACGGCGACTGGATGAGCAGCTTCAACACCGATGTGGGCCCCGAAAACCCCCGGACGGTGCTGGGCTACTACGAGCCGGGCCACTACTGCTTCGTCGTGGTCGAGGGCAGAGTCCCCGACAGCGGCGAGGGCATCCGCATGACCAATCTGTCCAAGCTGATGGTCGAGGAGCTGGGCTGCACGGCAGCCTATAACCTGGACGGCGGCAGGACCAGCGCAATGGCGCTCAACGGCGCAGTGATCAATGAGAGGGAAGGAAGTGGACGTCAATGCAGCGACGTAATCATGCTGTTGAAGTGACGGGAACGGAACAGGTAAAACGTATCTGGAAGCGCATCAAGCCGGTGGCGCTGGCCAATCTGGCGCTGTCGCTGGGCATCATCGTGGTGTTTCTGTACTTCCTCGATCTGTTCAAGCACGGCGACATGAACTTCATGAACAACGGCATCACCAAGTTCTTTGCAATGGCGCTGGGCGTGTTCTGCGTCATCAACGGGGTCGACCTGATCCTGCAGAAGCGCAAGGTACAGCAGCTCAAGGCCATGCTCCGCAAGGCGAAGGCCGCCGCTCCCAAGAAGCGCCCCGTGCGCAGATAACGATACCGAAAAACATCCTCACGGCAATACCGCAGGGATGTTTTTCATAACAGGTGATTTTATATAAGAGGCGAGAAAAATGGACAGAGATGAAATAATCAGCACCAATAAGCATTACTGGGATACATACGCCGATCTGTGGTTCGGCACGACGGCACTTCCCGTATACGGCGTACACTTTGTCACCGAGGATGATCTGCACCTGTTCGGCGACGTTTCGGGCAAGAAAATGCTGGAGATATGCTGCGGCAGCGGTCATTCCCTGAAGTACCATGCGGACAGAAATGCCGGGGAACTGTGGGGAGTCGATCTTTCCTATAAGCAGCTTGAAAACGCAAAAAGGTATTTGAGTGAAAACGGATACACGGCGCAGCTGATCTGCTCGCCGATGGAAGCCGAGTTGGATATTCCGAAGGACTACTTCGATTTCGTATATTCGATATACGGCATCGGCTGGACGACGGATCTGGACGGGACTTTCCGGAAGATCGCATCCTATCTGAAAAAGGACGGCATCTTTATTTTCAGCTGGCATCATCCGCTCAATTACTGCATTGCCTGGTCCTGCGATGAACGGAAAGATGTGATCGATGCCAACGCCCTGATGATGAAAAAAAGCTATTTTGATGAGTCGTATTTCAGAATGCCGGTGGACGGCAGCGAGATCCTGTTGTGTAACCGCAAAATATCCACTTACGTCAACGCCTTGGCAAAGGCGGGATTCGTGATCGAGCAAATGGTCGAACAGACCGATGACGAGACAATGAATGCGGAAGGAAATATCAGCGACAAAATCAAAAAGGCAAAAATGCTGCCGATTTCCATGCTGTTTAAGGCGAGAAAGCTGTAAAAAAGTGTGCAATAAGCAGTTGACCGACAGCTTTTGCTGTCGGCAATTGTATTACAATAATAACGGTGGTGGGTAGGGCTGATAAAGTTATGCAGATGGTATAGGTGCTTTTACCATCTGCATAACTTTCGTTTTTATAGTGGATTCTTTTCAAATATGATGTCGTTGTGGTATTCCAAATATTCACGCTTGGGTCTAAATTTCTCTGGTACACTTTCATCTCCATATACTATTCCAGAGTATACCGGAAAAATGAAAGGGTGTCAATTGTTTTTTTTTTATTGAGTTGAGGGTGAAGAGTTGGTTTCTGCTTCGCAGAGTTTGAGGGTTTTCATCAACTGACTTACTTGTCCGGGCAAAACAAATGCCGACAGCTTTTGCTGTCGGCCAACTGCTCACTGTTATTCTGCCTTTTCGATCTCGGCTTCGGGAGCATTTTTCTTGACGGACTCGATGCCGTTGAGGCAGGAATCCTTTGCCTTGTAGCCCTCGCTGACGGCGACGACCTGGCCGTTGGCGGCTTTTAGGCGGAAGCGGAACTCGCCGGCCTTGTCGGTGTACACCTCAAACTTGGGGTGCTTGACGGCGGCGAAGCCTTCGACGGTCTGATCCTCGACGCCGCCTGCGCAGCAGCGCTTGACGGAGGCGATGCCCTTGAGGCAGGAAGCCTCGGCCTTGTAGACCTCGCTGGTGGCGATGACCTGGCCGTTGGTGGCGAGCAGATCGAACTTGATGCCGCTGGCAGTGGTCTTGACGATGAATTTACCCATGAGTGATACCTTCCTTTTTTATTATTGGGCTTCCTTTTTGGCTTCGGCGTAGCGTTCCTTGCCCCACCAGTTCGGAAGCAATTCCTTCAGTGTGACGGTTTTCCGGGTCTCGTAATCGACGAGAAATTCCGTGGTTTCGTTTTCCTCGTTGAGCTGATAGAAGAATTCCCGGCAGGCGCCGCAGGGCATACCGCTGCCCTCGCTGCCGTCCGGAGCTTTGTCCCGGAAGGCGATGACCCGCTTGACTCTGGTCTGACCGCTCTGCAGATACATATTGAGGGCGGCGACACGCTCGGCACACAGGTTCATGACGCCGCTGCAGCCTTCGATGCAGAAGCCGGTATAGATGCTGCCGTCCTCGGCTTCGAGGGCGCATACCACATGATGCGCATCGATGAAGGGCGATACGGCTTCGGGATGGTATTCCTTTTTGGCTCTTTCATAGAGCTCTTCCCAGATATCCATTGCCTGTTTCCTTTCAGTTCGGTACGTAGGTATCGTTCCAGTGATAACCGCAGCCGCTGCATTCGTGTTTGGTATAGCCCCAGGCGTATTCGGTGGGGGCAATTACCGTTTCGGTATAGGCGGGAGCGTCGCAGGTCTCCGGCATCAGCACGGTGTCGAAGCTCTTGGTCTCCTTGGACTCGAAGCAGCTGGTGTTGTTCTTTTCTTCGTCGGGCTTGTTCAGACTCTCGCCCAGCACCGGCTCGCAGTAGGCTCTGCGGTTGTCGTTGTCCTCGAAAAAGTAAATGCGTCCGTCCACGATATTGCCGTTGACCTTGCCCTTCTGGCCGCCGGTGCCGCAGTGGTAGTACATGCCGCACACGCCGCCGTTGTGGACATAGCCGTGACAGGAGTCGTAGCCGTCGATATCCACCATGCAGTCGGTGATGTTGCCGATGCCGCAGGCGAGGATGGCGCCGAGGAATTCCTCACACTTGGAGGAGAAGTTCCGGTCCTCGAATACCAGCTCCACATCCGCATTGCAGCGCTTGAAATCTCCGCAGCCGAACCCGGCGACGCCTGCCACACCCACCATGACGGCGGAGCTGACCATGCGGATGCGGCCGTGTACCGAGCAGTCGGTGATGGTGCTGTTCGAGATATAGCCGCACAGGCCGGAGGCGAAGCAGTGGGTCTCGGTCTCGATCTCCACATACACGCCCTTGAGCTTCAGATCGGAGATGCTCGCATTCTCGACCGCGGAGAACAGGCCTGCGAACACGGTTTCATATTCCTTCAGGTTTCCGTCCTTCGTGATGCGTGTGTCGGACGAGGGCTTCGTGACGGTGAGGTTGTAGATCGTGTGTCCGTTTCCGTCAAGAGTGCCGCTGAAGGGGATCGGCGTCCAGTCGATGCCGGAAAGGTCGAGGTCACATGTCAGGACGTAATCGCCGGAGGGGTTCTGTGCAATGGCCTTCAGGCCGTCGATGCTGTCGATCTGTGTGGTATCGGCAGAGGCGGGCAGTGCGCACAGGCACAGCAGCAGGATGAGGAGAAGGGAGAGGTTGCGCTTCATAAAACTACCTTCTTTTTTGATCACAGGGTGAACTGCAGCATCCAGTCCATCAGCATAGTGCCTTCGTAGGCGGCTTCCCAGGCATTGTGGCCGACGCCGGGCAGCAGCGTGAGCTTGGCGTTTCCGCCGTGCTTGTTGATGCCGGCGACCATTTCCAGACTACAGACCGTGGGCACGACGGTGTCGATATCGCCGTGGAACGCCCAGACGGGCTTGTCGGCCAGCCGCTCGCCGTACCAGGCGACGCCGGTACCGCAGACGGGGGCAACGGCGGCGAACCGCTCGGGGTTGGCCAGCGACCACAGCCATGTGCCGGTGCCGCCCATCGACAAGCCCGTGAGATAGATACGGGAGGTGTCGACGCTGTTGTCCGAAATGATGAAGTCGAGGAAATTGTTCAGCGACTCGATGTATGCGCCCCAGTAATTGGTGTTCGGGCACTGCGGCGCCGCCATGATGAAGGGGAAGTCCTCGCCGTCTTTCGCCCGGCCCAGCCAGAAATGGCGGTAGACCAGGTCGATGTGCTCCGGGGTGTCGTTGCCCCGCTCGCCTGCCCCGTGCAGGAAGAACACCAGCGGGTATTT
>JAZLHZ010000297.1:0-1868 GCA_045617085.1 Clostridia bacterium | reverse complement strand
CCGGAACGCCTCGAGACCGCCGAGTTCCGCAATTTTGCCGCTCACGCCGATATCTCCCTGCTCGCCATTGACGAGGCACACTGCGTCTCCCAATGGGGCCAGGATTTCCGGCCAAGCTATCTCAAGATCAAAGACTTCATCGCCTCGCTGCCCAAGCGCCCGCCGGTGGGGGCCTTTACCGCCACCGCCACGGACAATGTAAAACAGGACATCATCTCGCTGCTGGGGCTGCATGCGCCCAAGCTCTGCATCACCGGCTTTGACCGGCCCAACCTGATATTTGACAAGCAGTCCTTCAAGAGCAATAAGGAAAAGACCGCCTTCGCCATTGACTATGTCAAGCAGCGGATAGACAAGTGCGGCATCATCTATTGCTCCACTCGCGCCGCTGTCGAGGATCTCGCCTTCGACCTGATGGATGCGGGCGTCAACGCACTCCCCTACCATGCAGGTCTCGATCAGGAGGTCCGCAAGCATAATCAGGAGGAATTCATCTACGACCGCTGCTCCGTCATCGTGGCGACCAACGCCTTCGGCATGGGCATCGACAAGTCCAATGTCGGCTATGTGCTCCATTTCAACATGCCCTCGTCTCTCGAAGCCTACTATCAGGAGGCCGGAAGAGCCGGACGTGACGGCGAGACCGCCGAGTGCATGCTGATGTATTCCGCCTCCGATGTCGTCACCTGCCGCCACTTCATCAGCCGCACTGACCCCGACCATCGCCTTTCCGATGAGGAACGCCGTCGGGTCATGGCCTGCGACACCCAACGGCTTCAGAATATGATCGACTACTCGACGACCAAAGACTGCCTGCGCAATACCATCCTTCGCTACTTCGGCGAGGATCCGAAGCAGCCCTGCGGCAACTGCGGCAATTGCAGCGGCACATGGGTCAAACAGGACATCACCGACAGGGCAAGAGCTATCATCAACTGCATCCTGGTCATCCGCAGCACGCAGCAGCGATTCTGCACACCGAAACAGCTCTGGGACGAGCTGAACGCAAAGGGTGAGAAGAACTCCTGCACCCCATTCCTGCCCCCGCTCAGAGGGCTTCGCAGGCTCGATTACGATGAGCTGATCAATGAGCTTCTGCGCCAGAAGCTGCTGGTTCTCGACGATAAATGCCTGTATCTGGGCGGCGCCGCCATCGGCGGCATCAAGAACAATGTACCCGTCACCGCCGTCGTCAGGACAGGCAGACGCATCACCCTGACGCCCGTCTCCACCGAAGCCACGCTCTCGCTGTTTGCCGAGCTGCGGGCCCTGCGGAAGGAGATCGCCGAAAAGGAACACGTCCCGGCGCTCATCGTGTTCTCCGATGCCACGCTGCGGGATATGGCGCTCAAACGCCCGACGGACAAGAAGGCATTCCTCAACGTCAAGGGCATCGGCGACTATAAGGCGGGTAAATACGCCGACATCTTCACCAAGCGAATCAAAGAACTGCTATAAAAGCATTGAGCGGAACCTTGTGTCCCGCTTTTTTATATATACCGTTTTCAAATAAAACACATCCATATTATTTCAAACACTGTTTATGACATCGTTTATTATTATAAAACTTATGTATCCGAGTATTATGTACTGTTACACCATATCATTATTGAGATTCTATTCACATACAATAGGTATATTTCATACGCAAAGTGTATATCACAAATCCCGTCAGGGATTTATTTCACTGAAAAAACGCTCATTTGCCATGATGACAAATGAGCGTTTTCATTGGCTCCCCAGGTAGGGCTCGAACCTACAACAACTCGGTTAACAGCCGAGTGCTCTGCCATTGAGCTACTGAGGAATACAGATTGTTGGAGCAACGACTGTTACTCCAACTCTCCTTGCACTTTCGTGCTGTGGAA
>JAZLHZ010000296.1:0-5958 GCA_045617085.1 Clostridia bacterium | reverse complement strand
CAGCGATATGCCCATCAGCGTAACCGCACCCGCCGGGCTTTTCGGCAGCAGGTACAGGACGTACGCGACCGCCGTCAGCAGCCCCGCGAGCATCGTGGGCAAAAGCCGGGTGCAGCGGGCGGAAGAGGCCTCGATGTCGTCGTTCAGGTTTTCGAGCAGCTCGCCGTGATCCGCGCCAAAAAGCCTGGGCAGCGGACTGCCGAGCACCCTTTCAAGGAAGGCGAGCCGAGCCCGATTCAGCGTGCGCTTCTGAAGCGCAATCTGCCCCGCAAGGCCGACCGCGAACAGGAGCAGCGCGAAAACGAGCGTCCAGATCGACTGCCTGAGCACCGCCTGCACATCGCCCTGCGTCGCGCCGGACACCGCACGGGCAAGCGCCTGCGACAGCGCGAGGTTCAGCGGAATGGCGCACAGCCTGACCAGCGAAGAAAGACAGCATATCTTCTTCATGTACCCGCGCGAATCATCGGTCATCATGTTTTTCCTCCCTGAGATACTCCGCCAGAGCATGGCACGGAGCTGAATCCGGCATGCGACACCCAATCGAATCACAGTATGAGCGCGGCGCGCGGCGCAAATGTTCTGTGTGAAAATTCCCTTGTATCGTTCAGCTTGCGTTTTGTTATAAATCGCCACCTCGTCGATGCGGTTCTCCTCGCGCAGCATTATGTATTGCTCATCGTGCGTTTTCTTATAGATCGCCACCAACTGACCATTCATCAATTGCGCGGCACCGGGAATTCCCGGATCGGGAACTGTCTCATCATTTGATGCACATACGGATACCACACTGCCGGTCTCATACATGGCCTCGCAGAACGACCTCATATCGGATACACGGATCGTACACGGCAGATTCTCTATCATTTGCTTAGTGTCCTTCAGACAATAACCGGATATGGAATTTTCACGAATGGCTCTGATCGCATGGACCATATCCGTACCGATTTTCTGTATGCATACTTCTCCCGCACCATAGCTGACATTCTCGAAGGATATGGGAGCTTCTGCCGAAGTGATCGTTGTATCTTCCTCTGCCTTTCCTTCTGTTGTCCCCTCTTCTGCTTTCTCTTCCGACAGCACAGATACCTTGCTTCCGGCTCTCTGCATAGCTTCACAGAACGCCTGCACATTTGTGACACGTATGGCATGCGGTATTTCATCTATTACCTGCTCAGCATCCATTAGGGTATAGCGTAACTCGGAATACATACGAATCGCATGAATCGCATTCACCTAATCACTGCCTATTTCCTGTATGAGTACCTTGCCGGCACCAGCTGCTGATCGGGAAACAGATGGTGCCGGCTTTTCCGCATCTGTGTGATTCTCAGAATCCATCCGGGCTCTGTTTCTTCTTGCAGCACTGCGTTCCGCTGCTTCTTTCTCTTCTTTTTTCACTGCCCGCCGGTATGCAAAAAACAGGAGCAGGACTCCCAATGCAATTGCGATAAGTCCTCCGTCGCCGATCAGAGATACACCTGCGACGACTAAGGCGAACCCCAGAACTACCAACACCTTCATGTATCCATCGCGCCTTCTGTGTTGTTCACATCACTAATCATAAATCGACGGCCCGAGTCCGAATTTCTCAACATCTGCACAGGTAGGAATCAATCCGACAAAATACGCATCTACATCGGTGAACGGAGTGGTTACCCGGTCATACTCGCTGTAATAACAGTGATTCATCAGTTCCCATTTCTGATTATTCGTGAGGTAATCCACGTAGCTCTGGGGTACACAATTGCTTGCCTTATACAAATCAACAGCCCCGAATGTATGCAGGATCTCATGAGCATATACAGCCGGAGTATTTCGCCTTCCGTGCCCGTAGGGATCAAATACTGCCATTTCATAGGTATACTGATTCGCAAGCATATTGCGGTCATTCCCGCAAATTGAATAGGAACGGTAATCATCACTGGACGGCGCATTCAGGAAAACAGCGAATACGATATTATCCGCATCGAAATAGTCCATGATATCCTCAACATCCACATTATCGTTGATGAACTGTGTAAGCTCTCTCCACCCCTCAACGCTATACGAGGTCAGGTCCGTCTCAAAATCACCGGAAAAGGCTGTGAAATGCTCAGTCTGTACATTTCGTGGATCAATGATGAATTCAGCCGTCTGCCCGTATCGGGCAACCTGATCCTCCAGCCATCGAAGACCGATGGTCATTAGATTCTTATTCTCGTACAATGCTTCCTGAAATTCGTCACGTTCCATTGTATCCCATGTAGTGTAGGCATCTGATGCATAGATATCGACAATAAGTGTCCTACCGCCGATATATTTCGCCGATCCGTACGGCCCGCAGTACTTCGGATAATCGGCAAGGGCGCTGCCGGCAAGACAGAACAACATCACGATTACCAGAACTACCTTCCATGCTTTCATTGTTCATTTCCCCCCATCTATAGTCTTACCATTTTATTATACATCATATCCGCATAAAAATCAATAGGGCTGAAATCAGCCGCTCCGGTATGTCAGTCATATCCGGCGAATACAAAGAACCGCTGCGGTATACAGCGGTTCTTTGTGAATCAAAGCTTCGATCAGGCAGCTTCTTCAACAGCAGCGGGCTGGATGGAAGCAGCAACGATACCGGCAACAGCGGCGAAGCCTTCGTCGGAAATGGGATACATGGCAACTTCCAGGATGTAGCCCATCTCGGTTGCAAATGCAACACAGGCAACATCTTGCTCAGGGATGGAGTAGGTAAGGGTTGCCAGACCGTTGATGATGCCTTCTTCGATCTCAGTTGCGCCGTATTCGGGCAGCAGGGCTGCATAATCACCCAGCTCCATGCCGTCAACGTCAACATACACCACGGAAATGACAGAAGACTCATCTTCGGTGCAGAAGTAGCCGATGTAACCTGCTTCGATATCCTCATCGGTCAGTTCAACAGCAGACATAACAGTGGGAATCCACATCTGAACAGCGATCTCGTCGAAAGTCACGAACTCACCGGAGGCAACGATCTCTGCAGCAGCAGCTTCAACGTCTGCCCAGTTGATCTCGGTTACTTCCTCAGCCAGAACGACGGGGCACAGAGCGACGACCAGAACCAACAGCATAGCGAGCATCTTCTTCATGGGGGTATTCTCCTTTCAAATTGAGAAAAATTAGCTGTCCGCATTTCTTTTCGCGAACATGATGAATTATACTGCAAATCATGCAGAGCAACAAGGGCAGTTATATTAATCTGCCATTAACTTTTCATTCACTTTCCTGTCATTATAACGCCATATTTACAGTTATTTCTTTGTGCTTGCAGCCCCATATCCATCAGAAACATACTTGAGTTCCGCAGCAGCCGAATCAATACTCAATATCACCGTCTTCTGTCACATAGAAGGTAGCGGTATCCGTCGTAATGGAATTGCCCCAGACATCAATGATCTCGAAGCCATACTCATAAGCGCCTTCCCGCAGCTGCATGTCTTCGATATAAAAGTCCTCGTCTACCACATATTCCTCGCCGACATACTCCTCTATCTCCTCATCATCGATACCGAAGCCGTAATAAACGGGAGCTATGACATCGCCCTCCGACAGGCAGACGTGACCGCGGCCCGAAGCACCGCAATCATCCAAACCGTCCCAAGCATCAATGATGACATACTCACCGAATTCGTTCTCATAATCATCCGGATCGTCCCATACAAACGCAAAACGCAGATACATCTCCTCGTCGTTAAGCAGTATGGGAGAAGAATACAGGATGTACTCATCCGTTTCCTCCAGGATAAAGAACATCAGCTCCTGATTGTCCGGCAGAGAAGGCCATATTCCTTCAAAATTGTCCCAGAATTCACCCGTTTCCCAGTCCGAATTGACATTGACGTCATCACCCAAATAGTAATATACATCGTCCTCATAGAGATACTGGCCAAGATTCAGCCGCACCGACTGTACATAATCGAGGCAATCTTCATCCAGACGGAAAGTGTACCATCCGTCTTCGTCCATGTATGGCTCTTCGGCAAAGGTGATCTCCATGGCATAGTCCTCCTCATGGGAATCCACAAACGACTCCCAAAGATCGAAGAGGTTGGGCACATGTTCTCCTGAAGACACATAGCTCTCGATTTCGCCGGTCACAGAGCCGTACAGCATGCTCTTGACGAAAAATACATAGCCCTTGCTGGGATTGACACTTTCAAATATGGTCATCTCCTGAGAGCCCTGAACAGACAAGGGATAGTATATAGCCAAACCGTTAGCCCGGCTCCGCTTGCTTCCGTGTCTCTGATAGACTACAGCCCGACGCAGAGCCTTCAGACAGTCCTCTGCCTCCGGAACGGCTTCAGACACCTGTGTGAGCAGGTCGCCAAGATCCACCATGTTCGTATAGCCCTCGGCGCTGTTATTGCCGCCGTAGTTCTCGGCACGGGAAATGCCCTGAGAGATAATGCCGAGTGCCTCCGGCTTGGACAGCTGACTGCTCATTGCCTGAGAAGCAATATCAAGACTGCGTGTCACCTCATCGATGAGGGACAGATCCACTACGGATAGCGTGCAGACGTCGCTCTCTCCTATCTCTTCGCACATATCATAAAAGGAGTCGCAAACAATCCTGCCGATCTCCTCAGCAGAAACACCTTTGCCCATGGCTGTGCCCAGCTTTTCATAGTCCCAGCCGTAACCCGGCTCCGTCTCTTCCGAGGCGATCAGATAATCCGCATGGGAGGAAAGCATGGCTGCAGTTTCATAGGTAGCCATCAGACAAGCATCAAACCCGATAAAGTCCAGCTTTGGAATACCGGACAGTGCAGTGTCTATCTCGGTAAGAGACAGACTGTCGTCATCGTACTGCTCGTCAAAGCAAACGCCGTTGATGCTGCCGCTGCCGTGATCCCAGAGTATCAAGCCGTAATGATCGGCAGAAACATTCTCCATCGACCACTTCACGAAATCGGCCAGCGTCGAGGCTTTTCCCATGCTGGCATTCGAAACGCCGTCAACGTATTCGCCTGATTCTTCTTCGACGATATATCGCTCCAGCTGATCCGCTTCCACCGTTTCGTTTTGCCATTCGTTTGCGCCGCCCGTCTCGACGATGAAACAGGCCTTGCCGTTGGTTTGGGCATCCATCATCTCAAAAAGGTCTTCGGATGCCATACCGTCTTCGCTTTCCAAATCACTGCCGCAAAGGTAGACCATTACCGCCCAGTCATATTCATTTCCGGCGGCTTGGACACTGCAAACCGGCAGTAACATCAGAACGATCAGCATGCCGACCAATATCCGCACAGAAATCTTTGTTCTGCGTGTCCAGGTAGTATACCCAACCTGCTTGTTGAAGCCTTTTCTCGATCCGAACGTGTTCGTTATCATGCACAATCCTCTCTGTTATTCATTTCACCCATGCCCATTCACCTTGTGATTGTTATACCTCATTATCGCCGCCCCCTTCGATCATCCGATACGATAAACAGATGACAACAAAGAGGACGGCGATAACAATAACAAGCTCTGCCAAATTTCATTCATCCAAAAAATGAAGTGTCTTCAAGCCATCCACAAAGAGCCGTGTATGCTCTTTTGCCGTAGACTCATCAACATCATACTCATCCACCAGTGCTTTGACAATATCAGCTTCTTGCATATCCTTTTCGAGCAGTTTCAAGATAAATGCACCGGTGTCATTTGTCGAAACCATGGTATCATCGCTGTCATCCTTGGACAGGTCCACAAGCACGGTTTGCCCGGCGACCCGGGAACAAACAAGATCCTTTTTAAGCTTCATGTTCTTCCTTCCATTTCCGAATCGCATTCTCGGCGACATATACGGCTTCCTCATTCGGCAGGCAGGACAGTGACCATACCGGCACCGTTTCGAGGATGTCCGATATCAGGCTGAGTGATTTGAAGCGTTGCTCTCCGCTCAACGGTCCCGATATATTGGCAGATAGCTTATTGACATTATACGCCATCGAA
>JAZLHZ010000295.1:0-2467 GCA_045617085.1 Clostridia bacterium | reverse complement strand
ACCGGCGGCGCATGCATCGTGCAGACATTGAGCACAGCGGATGGTGCGCTGTTCTGTATCAGCGGACGCCGGCGTGTCAACACCTCCAACAACGGCATCTTCTATAGCGTGGATTCCGGTGTGGAACCGCACTACTATCTGTCAAAACCCTCGATGTTCTATAACAGGGAAAAGCTGACCGAGTACATCAACAGTCTGATGTGGTAAAAACAGTATTGTCGATGCAGCTGCCAAAGTCCCTTCCCTCATCAGAGGGAAGGGGGGACCGCCGTAGGCGGTGGGTATGAGCCGGGGCGAGACTTTTGGACGGCTGAGCCGTCGAATTTGTTTTCGATTGGCGGCTTTGCCGCCCAACTGCTTACAGCTCACTTCACATTGCCAACTAAAACAGGAAACCGCTCTTCGACCGTGTGTCGAAGAGCGGTGTGTTTTAATTCCAGTATTCCTCTGTCCAGCCCCGCAGGAAGTCGTTCAGCTTGTCTCCGTCGGTGAGCTGGGGCGTATGCCCTGCTTCGGGCAGTACGTGGTATTCGGCGTGGGGGAGCAGCTGCTTCAGCTCCTTGGGGATGCTGCCGCCGAGTATGGCGTCCTTGCCGCCCCAGATGACCATGGAGGGCAGGAACAGCTCGCCGAGCTCTGCATAGTTCCCGGCGCCGATATTGCAGAGGAATGCGGTGAACGTGGGGATATTGCCGCAGATATGCCGCTGCAGCTCCTGCATTTCGGTCAGCGTGAGAGCGGCGGGCTTTTTGCCGTAGAGCTTGGTGAGGAAGGCGGCGATGCCTTTTTCGGTGCCCAGACGCCTGGTGAGCCACAGCTTGACGAGCGGCTCTGCGGCTTTGACTTTGTTCAGCAGCCGGAGGAAGGAGCTCAGCCCCGAATTCAGAATGGGATCGATCATGAACAGCGAGCCGGTGTAATCGGTCTGTTTTATGGCCATGGCGGCGATGACGCTGCAGGCCATGCCCTGCGCCATCAGCTCCCATTTATGCGGCGTTCCTGCGTCCAGCTCATCCAGCAGCCCCCAGATGAAAAGCGCACATTCATCGGCAGTGGTCGGCACATTCGGACAGAAGCTGTCGCTGCCGAAGCCGGGCATTTCGCACACGACGCATTCGGCATCTTTTTTTACGAGGTCCTTTGCCGTTTTGTACCAGAACCGGAGCGGGATCCCGGGCGCACTCAGCAGCAGCACATGCTTATTCGGCTGATGCTCCGGCTGAAAGAGGCGGAAGCTGACGGTGACGCCCTTGATGATAATACAATCTGCCAATGTCTGCACGACCTTTCGGAGGAACTTATGCTTTGTATACGGTCTCGCCGGCGATGACGGTCTGCATCACGTTGAAATCCCCGTCGAGGATCGCAATGTCGGCGTCCTTGCCGATTTCCAGAGAGCCCTTGCGGTCTGCCTCGCCGATGACGGAGGCGGGGTTCAGAGAGGCCATGCGCACGATGCGGCACAGGTCAAAGGAGGTGTTGGCCTTCATGTTGCGGATGGCGGCATTCAGCTTCAGCACGCTGCCCGCAATGGTGCCGTCCGCCAAGCGGCATTCGATGCCCTTGACGAAGATGGGCTGGCCGCCGAGAGTGTATTCGCCGTCTGCCAGACCGCCGGCTCTGGTGCAGTCAGTGATGAGGACGAGCTTGTCCTCCTTCAGCTTGCCCACCATCTCGAACAGGGCGGGATTGATGTGGAAGGTGTCGGCGATCAGCTCGCAGGACAGATCAGGGCAGATCAGACCTGCACCTGCAACACCGGGATCCCGGTGGTTGAGTGCGGTCTGGGCATTGAACAGGTGCGTGACATGGCGGGCGCCTGCGGCAACGCCGTCCATCGCCTCGGTATACTTGGCGCCGGTATGTCCCATCGAGGCGACGACCTTCGTCTCGGCAGTGACTTTTTTGATGCAGTCCAGTGCGCCGGGCATTTCGGGAGCGATGGTGAACAGGCGGATGATATCGCTGTGCTTAATGATGAAGTCGGCATCGGCAGGGCGGATATTCTCCGCTGCCTGTGCACCCTTCTTGGAGGGATTGATGAACGGACCCTCGGCATTGACGCCCAGGATCTGAGCGCCGACAGGGTTGTTTTCCTTCTTCATCAGGAAACGGACCGCATCAAAGGCCTTCTCCAGCTCGGCATAGGACACGGTCATGGTGGTGGGCAGCCAGGAGGTGACGCCGTTTTTGGCAACGCCCTCGGCCATTTTCCGGATGCCCTCGGCAGAGCCGTCCGAGGTGTCCTCGCCCAAATAACCGTGGATGTGGATGTCAACGAGGCCGGGCAGCACATAGTTACCCTTGGCGTCGATCAGCTCGGCATCCTCGGGGACCTTGTCACAGATGCTCTGTATCTTTTCGTCAAATACCAGTACCTTGCCGCAGACGATCTCGCAGGGCAGGACGAGTTTTCCGTTAATGATCGCTTTCATGATTCGACTGCTCCTTTTGCAGTGATAATGGG
>JAZLHZ010000294.1:0-2154 GCA_045617085.1 Clostridia bacterium | reverse complement strand
GGGTTTCGTTGTATAGGGTGCCAGGGCGGGTGTTGATGTGGTTGAAGGCATAGTAGGTGCTATCGTTCATCAGCTGCTCGTCCAGCTGGTTGACCACGAAGTGCAGGTTCACATTATCGCTGCCGTCGAAGGAGTAGATCTTGCTCACTGCATACTGCATGATGATGGAGTCGATGTGGAATTCGCCCGTGAAGTTGACGCCGCCGCTGGAGTTCAGTGCGGTTTCCACGGAGTCCTGAATGACGCCGATGATGAAACCGACGGCAACGACCTGCATGGCGACATCGCCGCCGATGCCGAGGAACGAGCAGGCCATGGGGATCAGCAGCAGCGAGCCGCCGGCAACACCGGATGCGCCGCAGGCTGCCAGCGTGGAGATGATGCTGAGGAAGATGGCGGTGGAGATCGGGACGGCAATGCCGACCGTGTTGGCGGCGGCGAGGGTCATCACCGTGATGGTGACGGCGGCGCCGTCCATGTTGATGGTGGAGCCGAGGGGGATGGATACAGAATAGAAGTCCTTATTGAGCCCCAACCGCTCGCACAGCGCCATATTGACAGGGATGTTGGCGGCGGAGCTGCGGGTGAAGAAGGCCTGAATGCCGCTCTCCTTGAGGCACTTGAAGACCAGCGGATAGGGGTTCTTCTTGAGCAGCAGGGCGATAATGATGGGATTGACGATCAGCGAGCAGAACAGCATGGTGCCGACCAGCACGCCCAGCAGCTTTCCGTAGGAGACGAAGATGTTCAGTCCACCGTCGGCGACGGAGGAGAACACGATGCCCAGAATGCCGAAGGGAGCAAACTGGATGATGACCTGCACGGCCTTGGATACGGCATCGGAGAAGTCGGTGATGACGTCGATGGTGTGCTCCGTGGCCTTATTCTTCAGCGCAAGACCGATGATGATGGCCCAGAACAGGATGCCGATATAGTTGCCGGAGGAAACGGCGCTGATGGGATTGGCGACCATGTTGAGGAAAAGGGTCTTGAACACTTCGGCAAGACCAGCCGGAGCGCTGTTTTCCGCCACATCGCTGAGTGCGAGGGAGACGGGGAACAGCTTGCTGGCGAATACCGAGAAGATGGCGGCGGTGAGCGTGGTCAGCATATACAGAATGATGACCGTGGTGAACTGGGAGCCGATGTTCTTGCCGGACTTGGCCAGCGAGCTCATGACCAGCAGCGCCACCAGTACGGGAGCGATGGCCTTCAGTGCACCGACGAAGATGTCGCCGAGAATGCCGAAGAATGCTGCCTGAGGCACGGTCAGCGCCAGCACGGCGCCGATGACGATACCGCAGGCGATGCGCAGGATCAGACTGGTGTTTGTCCAGAATGACAGAACCTTTTTCATGGGGAAGTCCTCCTCTTTGTCATTATGTGCGATATTTTAGCATGAAAACATATAAATGTCAAGATTAATCCACAATTTGTCGGGAAAACTTGGGCTTGTCCGATTATGCACGGCGGGAAAGCTTGAAAACGGAAAGAAAACGGGGTATAATGGAAGGCAAATAACAACAGGGGGACAATCAATATGCTCAATCCCAATGAGTTCAAACTGGCAACGGATTCCGAAAACATCCAGCGTGCGGTGGACACGGCAGCGGCAGGCTATGACCGCACCGTAGTGATCCCGAAATATAACGCCCGCACCGGAAGCTGCATGTGGGAGATCGACAAGACCATCCTGTTGCCCAATGACGTCACGATCATTCTGGACGGCTGTCATCTGCGGCTCAAGGACGGCGTGTATGAGAACATCTTCCGCAACAAAAACATGTATACGCCCGAATGTCTGACCGAAGCGGGTGAGCAGTACGGCATCCATATCGTCGGCAGGAACCGCCCGATCCTGGACGGCGGCAACGACAACGGCGCCCATGAGCAGGACTTCCGCCACGGCAGAAGCCCGCATCCCCGTACCGGCAACCTGATCCTGCTGAACAATGTACGGGACTACTCCATCGAGGGCATCCACTGCATCAACATGCGCTACTGGGCCATCAACCAGATCGCCTGCCGCAACGGACGGCTGAAGCATATCAGCTTCTTCAACGGCGAGCATCGTCCCAATCAGGACGGCATCAATGTGCGCATCGGATGCTCGGACATCATCATCGAGGACATCACCGGCAGGACCGGCGACGA
>JAZLHZ010000293.1:0-3345 GCA_045617085.1 Clostridia bacterium | reverse complement strand
ATATGAAACCAACAGTCCCAAATCGGAACTGTTGGCTTTGTGTTTTCATTATCCGATAAATGCGCCGTTTGCCGTCAGTATGTCCTGAAGCTCTTTTACATTGATCTCCTTCACACCGACATTGTGTTTTGCCGCAATTGCTGCCGCAGTACCTGCTGCCTGTCCAAGCGTTGCCACAATTGGCATGATACGGTAAGAAGCCTGTGCGCCATGGGTAGAAGAAATACAGCGTCCAGCAACCAGCAGATTGCTTGCGTTCTTCGGCTGAAGACTTCTGTACGGAATAGTATACCATACGCCGGCAGGGAAATAGTAATGGCTGGTTCCACTGCCCTCGGGATTATGGATATCGATGTCATAGTTGCCCGCAGCAATCTTGTCCTCAAACTGCGTGCAGGCTCTGAGGTCTTCCTCGGTCAGCAGGTATTCACCGTCTATCATGCGGCTCTCCCGGGGACCTATCTCACCGGCAGAATACAGGAGCTGACTGTTTTCAAAGCCGGGAATGTTGTCGTGCAGGAAATTGTACATTTCAAACATCTGTTCTCGTGCAATGATCTCCGCCTCAGTCACTTCAACAGGATCAACAGGATTATGCTTGACGACACGGGTCGTATTGAAATGCAGCATCCCATCGACCAAGGTATGGAATACCAGCACATCTTCTCTGGGGTTCTTGATCTTGCCCTCTTCCTTATACTGCTTGTACAGCTTCTGCATATACTCCCGGTTTGCCTTATACTTCTCTATATCGACATTGCCGATACGGAAGCAAAGGGTCATAGGCTGACAAAGCTGATCTTCTCTTCCCAGATGCCAGGGACAACCGGACATGACCGCCAGATCGGCATCACCGGTGCAGTCGATGAAATATCTGCCGTGCAGGGAAAGAACGCCGCTCTTGGTGGCTACATGAATTGCCAGCAGCTTTTCGCCGGTCTTTTCCACACCGCAAAGATACGCATGGAACAGAGGCTGGACCCCCTCTTTCATGACCAACCGGTCAAGAGCCAGCTTTACATACTCCTCGTGAATGTTCTCTCCGGTCTTGGGACCATAACCGCCGACTTCGGCAAGGATCTTTTGAACCTCGCTGAAGAAGCCCCGGCTCAGCTCGAAACGCTCTCCGTTGACATTTGTGGAATAAGGCATAAAAGGATTGATCAGCATGGTACCCGGCGCACCGCCGAGAAAGCCTGCCTTCTCTACGATCAGCACATCCATACCCTGCCTTCTTGCTGCGACTGCAGCACCGACACCCGTCAGGCCGCCGCCGACGATGATCACATCCCAGTTCTTGCTTGTTAGCTGTTCCAGAGTCATGAGAAACATCCTCCGTTCATATATCTGTAAGTACTCCAGATTATTATTCCGTTTTCTATCGTATGTAGTATAACAGAAAAGTTCGACACTGTCAATGCGGTATCTGCATACTCTTCTGATAATCCGTTTCTTCTCCCTCTTCATCAATTATACAGAATCAGAGAAAAGAAACGATACAGACCGTCTTTAGCCCAACACAACATGCCGACATGATCCGCCATTTTCTGCGCATCGATGCAATACGCCGACATACAGGACCAATTTTTCCATGGCCCTGCACTGAGGAACAAATACTCGCCGATACCGAAATCACTCAGTCGTCCCATCAGCTTTTCCGCCATTTCATTATGATTCGGCTGTCCTTTCCTCTGTTCCATTTCAGATGCAGAAACCGTTGTCTGCAATATGAAAGCATATCGGTAGTTTTTCAGTTTGCCGACCATATCATCCACTGTTCCGCATTTCGGCGGGCATACGGAAAGGACGCCATATCGCCCGCATAGGTTCTGCTCGCAGTATTTGCGGTATTCGGGAACGATGATAAGCTCCTTCGTCTCCATCACCGCTGCCGCCGAAAATCCAATTTTCAGTGCTGCTTCGGTCAATGCCGCTGTATTCGCCATATTTCTGCTCCTTTATATCCATCATAAAGACAAAAGACCGGCCGTCATTTAACGGCAGCCGGTCTGCGTGCGTTTTACTTCACGTATTTCTTGAAGAATCGATGCAGTATCTCAGCAACCGCTTCTCTCTTCACGGTTCCCTGCGGATCAAGCTCTGCATTATCATTGAGCTCCACGAAATTCTCAGCGACTGCCCAGGACATAGCCTCTGCTGTCTCGGAAGCAAGCTTCTCAACATCTGCGATCTTGCTCAGATCGGCTCTTGCAGTCACATCAAAGCCCTTTAATTCAGCATACCTATAGAGGATCTGGGCTGCCAGCTCACGGGTAACGGGTTTCTCGGGATCAAATAACTCGCTGCCGTTATCCTTAATCAAACCGACAGACTGTGCCCAGCGGATCGCTTCTGCATATTTTGCATCAGCCTCAACGTCTGTAAATGTCATTGCATAGTTGACCACCGGTTCTTTCTCGATATACCACAGGATCTCCACGAGCATGGCTCTGGTCGTTTCAAACTGCGGGTCGAAGATCGTATCGGAGATACCGGGCATCAGATCCATTTCCCAAACGTAATAGATATCTTCATAGCTGTCATCGGTCTTCTTGACATCAGTATAGGGGAAGACACGAACATTCTTTACCGTTTCCTCTATCTTGTCAGGAACAACATTATCAGTCTTTCCTGCTCTGATCGCTGCGATGCCTTCATCCTTTGCCGCATTGACTTCGTCAACGGTTGTTGCTGCTTCTATGGCTGCAATCGCATCTTCGGCAGCCTTTACCACATTCTCTGTAGTATCATCGCCCTGTTCGGCAATGATAGCAGCCTTGGCCTCGTCCTTTGCTGCGTTCAGTTCGTTCTCGGCCTTGATCTTGCGGATCTCCTCGATGCCTTCTTCCTTTGCCTCATTCACTTCATCAACCGTGGTTGCAGTTTCGATGGCGGCTCGGGCATCTTCGGCGGCCTTCACAACGTTCTCAGCGGTATCGTCGCCCTGCTCGTCTGCGATAGCGGTCTTCGCTTCTTCCTTTGCTGCGTTCAGCTCATTCTCAGCCTTGATCTTTCGGATCTCTTCAATACCTTCGTCCTTTGCCTCATTTACTTCATCAACGGTGGCTGCTGCTTCGATGGCAGCATTGGCGGCTTCAACGGCCTTCACCACGTTCTCAGCGGTGTCGTCGCCCTGTTCCTCGGCGATAGCGGTCTTTGCTTCTTCCTTTGCAGCATTCAGCTCATTTTCAGCCTTAGTTTTTCGGATTTCCTCGATGGCTTCTTCCTTTGCCTCATTGACCTCATCAATGGTAGCTGCGGCTTCGATGGCGACAACCGCATCTTCGGCGGCCTTCGCAACGTTCTCGGTAGTGTCGTCACCCTGCTCGTCTGCGATGGCAGCCT
>JAZLHZ010000292.1:0-25041 GCA_045617085.1 Clostridia bacterium | reverse complement strand
GTAGATATCCGTATACGTCTCGGGCTCTTTATCCAGCCGTTCTCCGTTCGGGCCTACGGAGGCGAAATCGGCTTCAAATTCGATATTGCGGATGGTGCCGTGACAGCAGCCGAAATACGTCATGCCCCACCACCGCTGATGGCGGACCTTGAAGCCCTCTACCGTAAAGTCTCGAACATGGACAAAGAGCAGTGTAGTGTTGTTGATCAGCGATCCGTCCTTGGCTGTCCATTCGGAGAAGCCGTTGTATTCGCCGCCGTCCAGTACGGCGCCGTTTCTGCCCAGCAGGCGGATGTTTTTCTGTTCATTCTCCGCTGTCCGGGGGCCGTCGTCAAAGGCCGAGGCGGTGCGGAACATGTTGCAGTAGCAGCCTGTTTCCTGCACCATACAGCATCCGTCCAGTATGACAGTGATGTTGTCGGGCAGCAGTACGGATTCGCCGATCACCCATTGATAGCTTCCGGCCCGTTCGTTCTGACGGGGGATCAATACGGTGTTGCAGCCGTCGGCGATCGCCAGCCGAATGGCGTTGTTGATGGATGCGCTGTCATTCCGGCCCATGGCCTCGGGATCGTTCGGGGTAAAGAACGGGCGTACTGTCATGTTTAGTACCTCCTTGATGGATTTGCCCTCATTATACCATGCGGCTGTGCGGATTGCAAGTGCAGATAAGGACATCCGGAAATGCACTAAAAGAAAAACGGAGAGAGGAAAAATCCTTTCTCCGTTTATTGATCACTTGATGATGCCGGGCAGGGGGATCCTGTCGAGATATACCAGCGGGATGCCGTGGCTCTCGGTTCTGTCGTCACCCTCGACGAGGGCGCAGGCAGCGACCACGATCTCCACGCCGATCTCCTTGGCCAGCTGAAGCACGGCATCGATGGTGCCGCCGGTGGAGACGACATCATCGAGGAAGCAGAGCTTCTTGCCGACGAAGCGGGAATACTTCTCCTTGCCGATCCACAGCTCCTGCTTGGCGGCGGTGGTGATGGACTGCACGCTGATGCCCTTGGGCTCCTGCATGAAGCTCTTGCGGCTCTTGCGCAGTTCAAGGTAATCGTCCAAGCCCAGCTCGGTGGTCAGCGCCTGAGCGAGACCGCAGCTCTTGGTCTGGACGGTCACGATGCCGTCAAACTCATAATCCTTCAGCTTCTGTGCCAGGCTCTTTGCAGCGGCCCGGTTCCAGGCGCTTTCGCCGGTCATATCGAAGGAGTAGATGTGGAATCCGCCGCCGATGTCCATCAGGGGCAGTACGGGGGCGCAGGTATCGGAAAGGTGAACGGTATACGTCTTATCCCATTCCATTGCTCAAACCCTCACTCAGACGAGGCCGACGAAGGCGCCGAGATATCTGACGAGCAGGCCGGCTACGAGGCCGAGGAAGGGATTCTTGAACAGTGCGGTAACGCCGAGGGCTACCATGCCGCTCACGGTGCCGTCGCTCTCGCCGACAACAGTCTGCAGGCTGGGAACGAAGGTGATCACGAGACCGATGATGAACAGGAAGCCTGCGATGCTCTGGGAGGGCAGGTACTTACCGAGCTTGCCGACCAGACCGACAAGGATGAGGATAGCCATGGCAAACATGAATACGATGCCGCAAACAACGGGAGCGGGAGCAGCTGCGGTACCGGAGATGATGGCCTCGATGGGCGGGCCGCCGAACAGTGCGGAGGGAATGTCTGCCAGGGAGTTGACGATGGACAGATGGTCGAAGTTCTGCGTGGTGCCGGCGATGGAGGCAGTGATGCCGCCGAAGGAGATGTTGGCACCGATGTTCATGGTGACCAGGCTCAGAGCGCCGAACACCACACCCAGGTTCATGATGGGCTTGATGAACTTGAAGTCAGACCAGTAGTCCTTCTTCCAGAAGCGCCACTCGCTGCCGGACTCGACGATCTCACGGCCATCCTCAACGATGGTGGAGAGATCGACACGCCTCTTCTGAAGGAAGAGGAAGTCCAGGGTGGAGACGACGACGGAGATGAAGATGGTCCAGATCAGCTTGTTGCCGTTGTCGACCTTGAAGAAGATCGCATAGGCGATGATGGCGGAAACGATGGAGACGAGGGTCACACGCTTCTCCTGACCGTACATGTCCCATGCCACACCGGCCAGCATCAGGCCGACACCGGCCATCATGCCGTTCAGAATGGCGACACCGGCGAAGTCGGCGATCATGTTGACGCCGCCGAACAGGCCGAGCACGATCATGATGACGGCAGCCAGCAGAATGGAGCTGACATTCCGTCTGAGGTCCTTCTCAACGCTGGCGACAGTGATGGTCTCAGCCTGAGAGGAGATGGGCGTTACGGAACCGGTGAACAGGTTGCCGAAAGCGCCGACGAGGTATGCAAAGCCGGCAGGCTTCAGAGCGAAACCGCGGGACTGCGCATACAGCAGCTGGGGAACGCCGTTGATGATGACGGCGATCACAGCCATGATGAAAGCAAGTACTTCCATGCAGAAAACCTCCGGAAAACATATTTTTCGCCTTGATTGGCGAAATGCACGAACATTCTACAATAATACCACGAAAACGTCAAGATTTATGATGCTAATTAGATGTGAAGATTCGTATGCCACGGAGATGAGATAAAAATCACGAACAATAAAAGCCTCTCTGCGAAGGAGAAGCTTTTATTGATAACAAATTGAAACTGCTTACTTCATCGTGGCTGCCATGACGGCCTTGATGGTGTGCATGCGGTTCTCTGCCTCGTCGAACACGATGGACTGTTCGCTCTCGAAGACCTCATCTGTGACTTCCATGCAGTCGATGCCGAACTTGTCGTGGATCTGCTTGCCGATGGCGGTGTTGAGATCGTGGAAGGCGGGCAGGCAGAGCATGAAGCGGCACTGCGCGCCTGCTGCCTTCATCAGCTCGGCCGTGACACGGTAGGGGGTCAGGTCGGCGATGCGCTCGCTCCAAACCTCGTCTGGCTCGCCCATGGAGACCCAGACATCGGTATAGATGACGTCGGCGCCCTTGACGGCGTTCAGCGGATCCTCGATGAATTCCAGCATGGCGCCGGTGTCCTTGGCGATGGCCTGGCACTCGTCGATCAGAGCCTGAGAGGGGAAATACTTCTTCGGCGAGCAGGCCACGAAATGCAGACCCAGCTTGGCGGAGCCGACCATCAGCGAGTTGCCCATGTTGTAGCGGGCATCGCCCATATAGACCAGCTTTCTGCCCTTCAGCGAACCGAAATGCTCACGGATGGTGAGGAAGTCGGCGAGGATCTGGGTGGGATGGAATTCGTTGGTGAGTCCGTTCCATGCGGGTACGCCGGAATACTTGGCCAGTGCTTCCACCAGCTCCTGACCGTAGCCCCGGTACTCGATGCCGTCATACATGCGGCCGAGCACCCTTGCGGTGTCGGCGATGCTTTCCTTCTTGCCGATCTGGGAACCGCTGGGATCGAGATAGGTGGGATGCATACCCAGGTCTGCTGCCGCCACTTCAAAGGCGCAGCGGGTGCGGGTGCTGGTCTTTTCAAATATCAGGGCGACGTTTTTCCCTTCGCACATGCGGTGGGGGATGCCCTTCTTCTTTTTGTCCTTCAGCTCAGCTGCAAGGTCGATAAGGGAGGTGATCTCCTCGGGGGTGAAATCGAGAAGCTTGAGAAAACTGCGTCCTTTGAGATCCATGATAAGTGCCTCCGATCAGAACTTGTTGATGTCGATAAGACAGGTGTTGCGCAGGGTGTAGCAGGCGCTGATGACGTCTGCCAGCGCCATGGCGGTGTCGATGCTGGTCATGCAGGAGATGCGCAGGTTCATCGCACGGTGATGCAGCTTGCGGAAATCGCCGACAGAGCTGTCCATCACGGCGCCGGTATAGACGATGTAACCCACCTTGCCGTTGTTCAGCAGGTCATAGATGTCATTGTTCTCCCAAACGTTGCGGGCGGTGGTGACCTCCATGCCCCGGGCACGGATAGCCTTGGCGGTGTCGGGGGTGGCGTACAGCTTCATGCCCAAGTCGGTGAACTTCTCGGCGAGCTTGATGGCATCGGTATAGTCGTAATCCTCGACGGAGATCAGGATGCCCTTCTTGTATTCTCTTTCGCCGTGGACATCGATGCCGCTGGCTGCCAGTCCCTTATACAGGGCTTCGGTCTCGGTACGGCCCACGCCCAGCACTTCGCCGGTGGACTTCATCTCGGGACCCATGATGGAGTTGGCGTCGGTGATCTTTTCAAAGCTGAATACAGGGACCTTGACCGCATAGTACTTTGCGGCGGGTGCAAGTCCGTCAGTGTAGCCCATGTCTTTCAGCGTTTCTCCCAGCATGACCCGGCTGGCAAGCTCCACCATCGGGATGCCGGTGACCTTGCTGATGTAGGGGACCGTGCGGCTGGCACGGGGATTGACCTCGATGACATACAGTTCGTTGTCATAGACGAGGTACTGGATATTGACGATGCCCTTGGTACCCAGACCCTTGGCCATGCGGATGGAGATGTCGCAGATCTTCTTCGTCATGGCTTCGGAGAGATTGTAGGGCGGATATACGGCAATGGAGTCGCCGGAGTGGATGCCTGCCCGCTCGATATGCTCCATGATGCCGGGGATCAATACGGTGTTGCCGTCGGAGATGCAGTCCACCTCCAGCTCGGTGCCGGGCATGTACTTGTCCACCAGCACGGAGTTGGTGATGCCGCCGGCGAGAATAGCCTCCATATAGGTCTTGACGTCTTCACTCGTGCGGACAACGCTCATTCCCTGACCGCCGATGACGTAGGAGGGACGCAGCAGCACGGGATAGCCGAGGATCTTGGCGGCGATCAGTGCTTCGGGTACGGTGTTGACGGAAGTAGCCTTCGGGCGCTTCATGCCGATGGATTCGAGGAATGCATCGAACTTCTCTCTGTCCTCGGCCAGGTCGATACCGTGGGCGGAGGTGCCCAGAATGGTGATGCCGTGGCTGTCCAGATACTCCGCCAGCTTGATGGCGGTCTGGCCGCCGAAGGCGACGACCACGCCGATGGGCTGCTCGTGACGGATGACATCCAGTACGTTTTCCGCAGTCACGGGCTCGAAGTACAGACGGTCTGCCGTGTCATAGTCGGTGGAAACGGTCTCGGGATTGTTGTTGATGATGATGACCTCATAGCCCAGCTTGCGCAGCACTTCAACGCACTTGACGGAGCTGTAGGCAAATTCGATGCCCTGTCCGATGCGGATGGGGCCGGAACCCAGCACCATGATGCGCTTCTTGTCGCTCTGCGGGAGTACTGCGGCGGGGATGGTCTCGTCATAGTAGGAATAGTAGTAGGCGCTCTTTCCGAAGGCACCCTTGCAGGTGTCAACGGCACGGTAATGCGCATCGAGGTGCATCGGGAGCTCGCTGCCGGAAAGTGCCTTCAGCGCCTTGTCGGTATAGCCGTACTTCTTGCCCTGAATGTAGGCTTCCTTTGTGAGGCCGCCTTCGATGCTCTTTTCATAGTCTGCCAGGTGCTTGACGCACTCAATGAAGAAGGGGTTCATCATCGTGACGGCGCAGATGTCTGCGACGGAAACGCCGCTCTTGAGCGCCTCAAAGATGGTGAAAATGCGCACATCATTGACCTGATGCAGCCGCACATCGAGGGATTCGTTGCTCAGCGGCTTGCGGTTCAGGGTCTCCTGTTTGATCTCGGCGCCCTGAATGGCCTTCATCAGCGCCTCTTCCACACAGGTGCCGATGGCCATGACCTCGCCGGTGGCCTTCATCTGCGTGCCCAGCTTGCGGCTGGTGTCGGTGAACTTGTCGAAGGGCCAGCGGGGGTACTTCAATACGATATAGTCCACGTTGGGTTCGGTGGCGGCAGTGCCCTCGGCATCCGCATCGAACTTGATCTCATGCAGGCGGCAGCCCAGCGAGATCAGCGTGTTGACCTTGGCAATGGGGTAGCCGGTCGCCTTGCTGGCGAGGGCGGAGGAACGGGAAACACGGGGGTTGACCTCAATGACGTAATAGGCGGAGGTCTTGGGGTCATAGGCGAACTGGCAGTTGCAGCCGCCCTCGATCTTCAGCTCCTCCACGATGCGCAGGGATGCATCCTCCAGCATCTTGAGATCCTTGTCGCAGAGGGTGAGTGCCGGGGCCACCACGATGGAGTCGCCGGTATGCACGCCCACGGGGTCGATGTTTTCCATGCTGCAGACGATGATGGAGTTGCCGTCGGCGTCACGCACGGCTTCAAACTCGATCTCTTCCCAGCCGACGATATATTTTTCTACCAGGATCTGGCTGATGGGGGAGGCGTCCAGACCGTTGCGGGCCACCGACAGCATTTCCTCATGGCTGTATGCCACGCCGCCGCCGCCGCCGCCCAGTGTGAAGGCGGGACGGATGATGACGGGATAGCCGATCCTGTCGCCGATGGCAACGGCGTCGTCGAGGTTTTCCGCCGTGTCGGAGGCGATGGTGGGCACGTTGATGTTCTGCATGGCATCCTTGAAGAGCTGGCGGTCTTCCGCCCGGGAAATACTCTTTGCATTGGTGCCCAGCAGCCGCACGTTGTGCTCGGTCAGGAAGCCGCACTTGTCCAGCTCCATGGCGAGGGTCAGGCCGGTCTGTCCGCCGAGACCTGCGAGAATGGAGTCGGGCTTTTCGGTCTCGATGATGCGCTCTACGGTTTCAAGGGTGAGCGGCTCAAGATAGATCTCGTCCGCCATCGAATGGTCCGTCATGATGGTGGCGGGGTTGGAGTTGACCAGCACCACTTCCACGCCGCTGGCCTTCAGAATTTTGCAGGCCTGCGTTCCGGCATAGTCGAATTCCGCTGCCTGTCCGATCACGATGGGGCCGCTGCCGATCACGAGTACTTTTTTGATATTCTTATCGATCATGAATTTTCATCTTCTTTTTTGAAGTATAGTTTATCTGAATTACAGAACCTTGGCAAGGAACGACTGCAGACGCTCGCACTTGGGAGCGGTGAATATCTGCTGGGGCGTGCCTTCCTCCATAATGACGCCGCCGTCCAGGAACAGCACCCGGTTGGATACCTCCCGGGCAAATCCCATTTCATGGGTGACGACCACCATGGTCATGCCCTCGGCAGCCAGCTGCTTCATAACATCCAGCACCTCGCCGACCATTTCGGGGTCAAGGGCGGAGGTGGGTTCGTCAAACAGCATGACGTCCGGCTCCATGCACAGCGCCCGCACAATGGCGACACGCTGCTTCTGTCCACCGGAAAGCTGGGCGGGATACGAATCGGCCCGGTCTGCCAGACCGACTCTGCTCAGCAGCTCCAGCGCTTTCCTTTCGGCGGCTTCCTGCGAGACGCCCTTGAGCATCATCGGCGAGCAGGTGAGGTTCTTCAGTACGGTCATATGCGGGAAAAGGTTGAACTGCTGGAAAACCATGCCCATCTTCTGGCGGTGCTTGTCCAGATCGATCTTCTTTCCGGTGAGTTCATTGCCCTCAAAGATGATCTGTCCGCCGTTGGGCTTTTCCAAAAGGTTCAGGCAGCGCAGAAAGGTGGACTTGCCCGAGCCGGAAGGGCCGATGACGCAGATGACGTCGCCCTTGTTGATCTCCACGTCGATGCCCTTGAGCACCTCGACGCTTCCGAAATTCTTCTTGAGGCCCTTAACGCTTATCACTCTTGTTGAGCCTCCTTTCGAATTTGCCCAGAAGCTGAGTGAGCAGAACGACCAGTGCCAGGTAGACCAGTGCTACGGCCAGCAGGGAGTTGACTGCATCATAGGTGTTGTTTCTTACCAGGTTGCCCGCACGGGTCAGGTCGACCACGGCGACATAGCCAGCAACGGAGGTCTCCTTCAGCAGGGCGATCAGCTCGTTGCCGATGGCAGGCAGGATATAGCGAATAGCCTGCGGGAAGATAACGACCCGCATGGCCTGAAGCTTGGACATACCCAGGCTCCGTCCGGCTTCCATCTGCCCCTTATCCACGGCGTTGATGCCGCTGCGGATGAGCTCTGCCATGTAGGCGCCGGAATTGATGCCGAAGGTGATGATCGCCACGGCGATGCCGTCCAGGCTGGTCAGCACGATAAAGAAGAAGATCAGCAGGAGAACCACCATGGGGATTCCCCGGATGACCGTGACATAAAGGTCACAAAAGACAGAGAGAGGTTTGAGTGCGGGAACGTCCTCGGAAAAGTATTTTGCAACTGCTATTAAAGTGCCGATAACCACGCCGATGCACAGGGCACCGAGCGTGATTATCGCTGTGTTTCCGAGGCCGTCAAGCATCAACTTATAGAAGCCCGTTTCGATAAACGTCTCATAAAGCTTGTGCAGCCACTGTTCCATATTCTGTTGTTCTCCGGTTAAATGTTATTGTGGATCAGGCGTTGGGGGCGGTGTAGGGGGCATCGTACTTCGCAAAGATCTCTGCGATGGTGCCGTCGTCCAGCATGGTCTTCAGAATGCCGTTGATCTCCTTGACCAGCTCATCGTTGCCCAGCTTGAAAGCGAAGGCGTAGGGCTCGGTGGTCATGGCCTCGTCGAGGATGATCAGCTCTTCGCCGTTCTCTGCGTTGTAGGCCTTTACCATGTCGGCAGCGGTCAGGTCATCGATGACCCATGCATCGACCTTGCCCTGTACCAGTGCTGACTCGGCATCGTTGTTGGCAACGAAGGCGCTGACGGTGTAGCCGCTGGCCATACAGAACTCCTCGGCGGTGGTGCCGGTCTGTACGGAAACGCTCTTGCCTTCCAGATCAGCCTTGCAGGTGATGGGGCTGTCCTTGGTCACGACGATAGCCTGTGCAGCGAGGCAGTAGGGATCGGTGAACAGGGAGTTCTTCTTGCGGCCATCGGTCACGGTGATGCCGGAGGAACCGCAGTTGATGCGGCCGGCTTGCACGCCGGGCAGTACGGAGTCAAAGTCCATCTGCTCGATCTTCAGGGTCACGCCCAGCTTTTCGCAGATGGCGTTCAGAATGTCGATCTCGATGCCGAATACGTTGCCGTCGCCGTCGAGGGATTCAAAGGGAGGGAAGTCGGGGCTGGTGCCGACGGTCAGCACGCCGTTCTTCTGCAGCGCCTTGACGGTGAGGGCATCGCTGCCGCAGCTTGCAAGGCACAGGCAGACGAGAGACAGGGTAAGAATGACGGAAATGATCTTCTTCATGTTGGTATCGCTCCTTTTTGGAATAAATATGCACGTATTATACATATTTATGCGTAGAATGTCAATAGGAAAACAGGAAAACAGATGTTAATTCTTTGGATTATCCGGCATACCGGCAGAACCCTCTCAAAGGTATTTTGTTCTGTGTTTTTTTATGTATAACGGGATTGACGCAGACGGCCTCGGGTGGTATAATAACTGTATAAAGATGAACGGAGCGTGAATAAGAATGTATGCGATAATCGGTACCTGGAGAATGAGCTTTCCCTATGTGTGCAGGGGCAGAGATCTGCTGGCAAATGGCGCATCCGCCTCAGATGCGGTGGTAGCGGCGGTCATGGGCGTGGAGGATGATCCCACGGTCAATTCCGTCGGCTGCGGCGGTCTGCCGGATGCCACCGGAAAAATCACGCTGGATTCGGGCTACATGAACGGCGACACCCTGCGTTACGGCGGTGTCATCAATGTGGAAAACGTCAAGAACCCGATCCTTGCTTCCCGCCTGCTGAGCAATCGGACGAGGGACTGCCTGCTGTGCGGCAAGGGCGCAGAGCTTTTCGCAAGAGAGAACGGGCTGGAATTTGCCGATCTGCATACCGATACCGAACAGAAGATGTTCAAAGAAGCGGAGGCCTCCGGACAGGTATTTACTGCCGACGATTTCAACCATGACACCGTCTGCATCATTGCCGTGGACGAGGGCGGCCACATGATCGTGGGTACCTCCACCTCCGGCCTGTTCATGAAAAAGCCGGGCCGTGTCGGCGATACGCCCATTATCGGCAGCGGCTTCTACTGCGATTCCCGCTACGGCGGCGCAGCGGCTACCGGCGAAGGCGAGGAGATCATGCGGGGATGCCTCAGCTATGAAGCCGTCTCGCTGATGCGCAGGGGCGCTTCGCCCGAGGACGCCTGCCGGGAGGCCGTGGAGCAGCTGCAGAAGCGGAGGCAGATCCTCGGCGACGGCAGCGCAAAGATGAGCCTGATCGCACTGGCGCCGGACGGACGCTTCGGCGCAGCGACAACAAAGGAAGTGTTCCCCTTCGGATACGGCGACGGAGACGGCACGAGACTGTACAGGACCACAATAAAGGAAAGAATGCGCCTCACGACAGTTGAGGAAATGATGAACGAGCCGTAAAGCTTTCCGAGACGGACGATACACAAAGGAGGGGTCGAGTATGAAGAAGAAGGTATTCCTTGTGTTGCTGGTATGTCTCACGGCGGCAGTGCTGACGGCGGGGTGTGCGCTTGCGGATGACTTCAAGATCGAAAACGGTGTGCTGACGGAATATACCGGACCCGGCGGAGAAGTGGTCATTCCCTCCGGTGTGACGGCTGTCGGCGATTATGCCTTTTTAGGATGCAGCAGTCTGACGGCTGTCGAGCTCCCGTCGGGCGTGACACGCATCGGCAACTCCGCTTTTTCCGACTGCAGCAGTCTGACGGAGATCGACCTTCCGGAAAGCGTGACGATCATCGGGAAATCCGCCTTTTCCGAGTGCGGCAGCCTGAGGGAGATCAGCCTTCCGGAAAATGTGACGAGCATCGGCGATTCCGCATTCCACGGCTGCCGAAGCCTGAAGGACGTTACGATCCCATTGAGCGTCACAAGTATCGATGATTATGCCTTTTATGAATGCAGCAGTCTGACATCCTTGACGCTTCCGTCGGGTGTCACAAGCATCGGTGATTACGTGTTCGGCTGCTGCCGGAGCCTGAAGGAGATCACGCTTTCGTCCGAGCTGACGAGCATCGGCGATTCCGCATTCAACTGCTGCAGCAGTCTGACAAGTATCGAGATCCCGTCGGGGGTCACGAGTATCGGCGAAGGCACGTTCAGCCTGTGCAGCAGTCTGACGGATATCACGCTGCCGTCGGGTATTACGAGCATCGGGAACTATGCCTTCTCGCAGTGCAGCAGTCTGAAAACCATCCTGCTTCCGGCCGATGTCACGAGCATCGGGTTCAGTGCATTCTATCACTGCGACAGTCTGATGTGTGCGGTGATGCCCTCCGGTGTGACGTGGATCGGCGATGACACCTTCGATTCCTGTCCCGATGTGGCTGTGGTTGCTCATGCCGGCAGCTATGCCTACGATTTCTGCATCGAGAACAAGATACCGATCATGCTGCCTGCCATGATCCGTGTCGAATTCGGCGGCGCTGCGGCTGTCGGTACTCCCGTGAACATCACCGCCGCCACCACGAAGGGCATGAAATACCTCGCCATGTGCGATTCCACCGGCAAAACGGTCTACAAGACCTGGACGAGCGAGAGCCTTGACGGCGTTTGGAACGTGTCCTATACCTTTTCGGGCGCCGGAAACAGAACGATGTACTTTAAGGCATCCTTTGACGGGAACGACTGGACAGACCTTCTCAGCGTAAATGTCAAGGTGGCTCCGGCAGCTCAGTAAAAAACAAAAAATACAACACCGCCGTTTTCGGTTTTCGAAGACGACGGTGTGTTTTATTGCTTTTGTTTATTGCGGTTTTTTCACGTCCAGCAGCGCATACAGCTCCCGGATGCCGCTGCATTTGAGCGGCGTGTCGAAGCCGTCATAAAAATGCTCGGGGTCGACGAGGCAGCCTGCTATGCCCGCATTTTTCGCCGCCAGAATGTCGATGTCCCTGTCGCCCAGCATGAGGGCGGTCTTGGGATCGATCTCGTAGCGGCGGATCAGATACAGCAGCGCATCGGGTGCGGGCTTTACCGGAAAGGGATCGTCCGCCGTGATAAAGCCGTCAAACATGTGGTACATGTCATAGCGCTTCAGCGCCTCGATGGCGACCCGGTTGCGGTGGGTATACAGGAAATGCCTGCCGCCCTGCGCCTTCACTGCGCTCAGGAATCCGTAGGAATCGGGATAGGGGACGATCGTAGAGGAATCCATGCCGTCCTCGATGCGGTGATAGTCGCTGCTGAGCTTCTGCGGGTCTCTGCCGAATTTTGCGGCATACCCCTTTACCGCCGAGCGGACGGACTTCTTGATGGCATTCATTGCACAGGCTTTGCTCTCGCCGATGCCGTTCTCGGCCAGCGCCTTGAGGAACGCATCACACATCCTCGGATATGTGTTGAAAAGCATGCCGTCAAAGTCCCAGATACAGGTATTGAATTTCATGGCTTATGCGATCTCCAGTGCGATCTCCATCATTTTGGTGAAGCTGGTCTGCCGCTGATAGGCGTCCAGTCCCTCGCCGGTGATGATATTGTCGGAGATGGTGAGCAGGGTGAGGGCATTCTTCTTTGCGAAGGCAGCGTTGGCATACAGGGCAGCCGTCTCCATTTCCACAGCCAGCACGCCCAGAGCGCCCAACTTGCCTGCCTGACCACGCTGGTCATAGAAGCAGTCGGAGGAGTACACGGGTCCGGCGACAGGCACCTGTCCCAGCTTCTTTCCTGCCTCCATCGCCTTGGCCAGCAGCTCGTAGGAGCAGCAGGGGGCGCAGTGGCCGACAAAGCCGAACTGGTCGAGATAACGGGAATCGGTATAGGCGCTCATGGCGCAGACGATGTCCCGCAGATGCAGCTTTTCCTGATCGATCTGTCCGGCGGTGCCGATGCGGATGATGTTGTCCACGTCATAGCCGTTGAACAGCTCATAGGAGTAGATGCCGATGGAGGGCATGCCCATGCCGGACGCCATGACGGAGACACGCTTGCCCTTGTAGGTTCCGGTATAGCCCTGAACGCCGCGGACGTCGTTCACCAGCACGATGTCGGAAAGATAGGTATCGGCAACGAACTTCGCGCGCTTGGGGTCGCCGGGCATCAGCACGGTCTTGGCGAAGTCGTCTTTCTTTGCGGTAATGTGGGGAGTGGGAATGGAAATGCTCATTTGATTCATACCTCCGATGGTTCTTTATTACCTATATTATAAAACATTCGGTGTGATTCGTCAAGATACTTGAAAATTCTTTTCGGAGGGTGTATAATATCTTTGTGCAAAGAGAGGTGTCAGATCATGAAGATATCCATGTCCATGGAGATCGCCGAGACCCGAATGTCCGTTTCCCCGGAAGATGCGGCAAAGCTGATGAAGGAAGCCGGCTTTGACGGCATCGACCTTTCCATGTGTGAGTTCCAGACCGAACCGGAAAAGCAGGCTCAGCCCGAGTGGAGCGAAAACATCCTCCGGGAGGCCAACGCTGCCGTGCAGGCGGGTCTTGAGGTCTGTCAGTGCCATTTGCCCTTTTTCCCCGGCCATATAACGAAGCCCGGCGACGGCGGCTACCTCGACTACGAGGCGTTCTGCCTGCCCGGCGTCTTCAAAGGACTGGAGCTGTGTCATCAGGTCGGCTGTCCCGTGGCGGTGCTGCATCCCTATTATGACGATCTGGACGAAAAGAACTGCATCGAGGGCAATATCCACATGGTCGGCAAGCTGATCCCGACGCTGGAAAAGTATAATATCAAGCTGGCGCTGGAAAATATCTACTGCCACCAGTACGAGAAGTCCAACATGAGCTATCCGGAACAGATCATGGCGGTGCTGGAAAAGCTCGATCATCCGCTGGTGGGCGCCTGCCTCGATACGGGTCATGCCAACGTGTTCAATATCGACAATGTGCAGGCCGTCCGCACCTACGGCCGGCGCCTGTTCGCTCTGCATGCCAATGCCAACAGCAACAGCCGCCTTACCGACAACCACGTGCTGCCCTGTATGATGGGCGACGGCATCCGCTGGACGGAAGTTTCGGCAGCGCTGAAAGAGGTCGGCTATCGGGGCGCATATAATATGGAGATCGGTACAGGCTGCATGCCCGCCTCCGTAACGCCCGCATTTTACCGCTTTGCGGCGACCGTGGCGAGGGAACTGAGCAGGCTGGCGGAATGATATTGATTACCGGATAATATCATGTTAAAGTTAGAATTTCCGCTTGACATTATATAGGATATTTGATAAAATGTCAGCTGTGTCATGAGGCTCATTAGCCCCGAGTCCGATTGACGATTGCGCAAAGCGACCGACCACCGCCGAGCAGCCACTATATATGAGATATGACAGAGCGTCATGTCCTGAATTTGGAGGGGAATTACCTTGAGTACATTTATGGCAAAGGCTTCTAACGTAGAACGCCAGTGGTACGTCATCGATGCAGAAGGTCTGGTACTCGGACGCCTCGCATCACAGATCGCTATGATCCTTCGCGGCAAGCATAAGGCCACCTTCACTCCTCATGTTGACACCGGTGACAACGTGATCGTCATCAATGCCGACAAGATGGTGCTCACCGGCAAGAAGCTGGATGAAAAGGTGTACGCATACCATACCGGTTACGCCGGCGGCCTGAAGGAGATCAAGTATCGCAAGCTGATGGCTGAGAAGCCCGCTTTCGTGCTGGAGCACGCTGTGAAGGGCATGCTGCCCAAGGGACCCATGGGCTATGCCATGATCAAGAAGCTTCACGTATACGCAGGCGCAGAGCATGAGCATCAGGCCCAGAAGCCCGTTGCTTTTGATCTGAAGACTCTTAACAAGTAAGGGAGGAGGACGAATACAATGGCAGATGTAAATTTCAATGCAGTAGGCAGAAGGAAGAAGGCAATCGCTCGCGTTCGTCTGATGCCCGGCGAAGGCAACATCATCATCAACAAGCGTGAACTGGACAACTACTTCGGTCTTGAGACCCTGAAGATGGTCGTCCGTCAGCCCCTGACCGTAACCGAGACCACCGGCCGTTTCGACATCATCGTTAACGTGCACGGCGGCGGCTATACCGGCCAGGCCGGTGCTATCCGTCACGGCATCGCTCGTGCCCTCGTGAAGGCCGATGCAGATCTCAAGCCCGCTATCAAGAAGGCCGGCTTCCTGACCCGTGACCCCAGAATGAAGGAGCGCAAGAAGTACGGTCTGAAGGCAGCCCGTCGCGCACCCCAGTTCTCCAAGAGATAATTTTCTCGCAAGAGGCATTGTCAAAAGCCCCGCAACACGTTCAAGCGTGCTCCGGGGTTTTTTGTTATGAGGAGATAGCAGCATTTTCATCCGTGATTGAGGCATACACCGACGTATTCATCATGAGGGATGTTTACACCGATATATACGCCGTTATCGTTGATGCCGTCGGTGGGAGTAAAGGGGGGCAGGTGCTGGTCGTCATCTTTGTCTGTTCCGGGGGGAACCCAATGTCCGCCGTTGACCTTTTCCAATGCTTCAGCGACAAGCGCTTTTCCTTCGTGATTGATGTTCTTTCTATTCATGTTCTTTTCCTCCTTGTGCTGTGTATTTGTCTTACATCTGTATATACGATTTTTCGGGATGGATGGCTACAACCGGTTTCTGTGTTGAGTATACTGCCTTATGACAAATACAGTATACCGGGTTAGATGCATTCATGACAGACAAAACTCCTTTCCGTTGCGGAGGGAGTTTTTTGCTTTCAAAAAAACATTAACAAATGGAAAACAGTGTTGTATGATACTAACAAAATATCGTTTTTTTTTTTTTTTTTTTGACACAATGGTATTGACAGAAAACAGAAGCGGATGTAAAATAAAAGCGTTGCAGGTGCAACAAATATTTCATAGGAGGACTTTCCCCATGAAGAGAACCATGTCCCTCGTACTGGTGCTTGCCATGCTGGCAATGGTCTTCGCTTTCGCATCCGCAGACGAGCTGCAGATGAGCGATGTACCCGGCATGACCGCCCCCGGTGTGCTCCCCATTGTTACCGAGCCCACCACCCTGAAGATCGGTACTCCCCAGAACGTTCTGGTTACCGATTATGACGACAACTACATGACCAAGTACGCTGAGGAACTGACCGGCATCGACATCGAGTTCGATCTGTATCCCGGCGCTGAGACCGCAACCTACATTGACTTGATGTTCGCATCCGGCAATGACCTGCCTGATATCCTTGCATACGGCACCAACATGTCCTTTGCCACCACCTACGGTGCTCAGGGCTATCTGGCTCCTCTGACCAAGTACTTCGATGCAGAGAACGGCCTGGCTTACAACTTCTACAACAATGATACTCTGTCCGAGAAGAACATTGCTGATTACCTCACCTTCAGCACTTCTCCCGACGGCGAGATCTATGTATTTAGCTCCTTCGTTGATTCCGCAGGCGACACCCCCAAGCTGACCGGCTTCATTAACAGACTGTGGCTGGACAAGCTGGGCCTTGAGAAGCCCACTACCCTGGATGAGCTGTATGATGTCCTCGTTGCCTTCCGTGACAACGATATGGACGGCGACGGCGATCCCACCAACGAGATCCCCATGCTCAGCTCTCTGGGAGCCTGGAACGGCAATATCGAAGAGCTGATCATCAACCAGTTCACCTACTACAACGAAGATGAGTTCATGGCTGTCAAGGACGGCACCGTCTATGCTCCCTTCGTCACCGAAGAGTGGCAGAAGGCCATGATCTACATGAACAAGATGGTTTCCGAGAATCTGCTTCCTGCCATCAACTTCACCATCACCCGTGAAGAGCTGGCAACCATCACCGACTCCGTGGATCCCGAGCATGCTCAGGTCGGCGTTCTGTACGGTGCAATGGTTCACTCCATGCCCAACTACTCCAGCGCTCTGGCATATGACTACATGCCCATCCTGACCGGTCCCGAAGGCGCTTCCTATGCTCCCATCAGAGCAATGCGTCTGAACCCCATCGCTTTCATTACCACCGATTGCGAGAAGCCCGAGATCGCCTTCCGCTTCCTCGACTTCTGGACTGAGAAGAAGAACTCTGCTGTCACCTTCTATGGCCCTGTCGGCGAGAACTGGCTCTGCCGCGATGACGATCCCGCTGCCTTCGATGCCAAGTATCCCAACGCAAACCAGACCTACACCAGCCTCGGCATTGCTCCCTACATGGTTTACAATACCGATGAAGGCGGCCACAACATCTGGAGCGAAGAGAACAACTTCATCTGGCATATGCACTTCTGCTGCATGCTGACCTTCGGCAATATGGCTTCCGGTGCTACCTCCGGCGACTTCATCGAGAGCTGGGACGAAGCTTGGGAGAAGCAGGATCTTACCGGTCTGAAGGCATACCTGAGCGCTCAGAATGTTGCCATCAACCTGACCACCAAGGAGCATCAGCCTGCTGACGTTTATGCAAATCCCGTTTACTCTGCAGATGAACTGGACCAGTATAACAGCTCTATGACTGATATCAAGACCACCGTTAAGGAGTACATTGCAAACTTTGCCACCGGCGCAAAGGATCCCGTGAATGACTGGGATGAGTATGTCAATGCTCTGAATTCCATCGGTCTGGAAGATTACGTCGCACTTGCTCAGAACGTCTACGATCGTACCCACTAATATTCATAGGCTCTGAAAAGGGGCGGAGGAGTGATCCTCCGCCCCTTTCACGAATTCAAGAAACGTGATGACCCATTATTTTTGGAGAATGCTGAAATCCGGCTTGTATATCAGTTCGGTATCGGCATCTGTTTTTTTTATGAACATGAGCATATATATCGGGAAATAGACGACCTTATCCTTCTGTGATACATTTCCGTTGTGAAATACATAGGCCTTCGGGATGGCATAATCTTCGTTGTTCAATACATTGTTCAGAGCGGCATGTTTGGTATAGTCCTTGCCGGATTTGATCTCAATGGGGAGCACTTTGCCGTTTTGTTCGATCAGGAAGTCCAGCTCGCCCTGCTTTTTGCTGTTGAAATAGTACAGATCGAATCCATGGGCTTTCAGCTCCTGTGCCGCAACGTTTTCATAGACCGAGCCGAAATTGATATCCTGTTCCTGTCTCAGAATGCGGAGCTGTATGTCGTCCATGTACATCGATGACAGCAGACCGACATCGGCGAGGAACAGTTTGAAGAGATTGGTTGCTTTGGAAAGCTGAAGCGGGATCGTCGGTTCATTGGCACAATATGTGGGGAGCGCAACGCCTGCATCCTTGAGCCATAGAAAGCTGTTGCTGAAACGGGAGAATTTCAGGTTCTCATTCAGGTTTTTCAGTATAAACCGTTTGTTTTTGCTGTTCAGCTCTGCGGGGATCATGTCGAAAATGTCTTCGAGATACAGTTTTTCTTCCGGGTCATATTTGGCAATGTCCCGTTTGTACATGGCAATGATCGATTTTTGTTCCCGGAGTACCTCCCGGATATTGTTGGTCTTCAGATAGCTCATGACCGCAGCTGGCATTCCGCCGACGATCAGGTACAGCCGGAACAGCTCCATCATCTTTTCATGAACGAATGGGTCAACTTCTTTTATTGTCGTAAATGAATCATGCAGGGAGGACAGTATGTTTTCGGAAACGCCGTTTGCACGGGCGAATTCTTCAAAATCGAGGGGATACATTTGAATAATATCCATATATCCGACCGGGATCGAGCGTATATCCTTCAGGTCTACACCTAACAGCGAACCGCTCAGAATGTACTGATAGCTGCCTTCTTCTACAAGAAACTTGACTGCGGTAATGATCTCCCGGCATTCCTGTACTTCGTCAAGAAACACCAGCGTTTTACCCTTTATCAGCGGTTTGTGTGTCAGGACAGACAGGCGCAGTAACAGGTCATTGCTGTTGCGGGCATTCTCAAACAGATTGCGGGCGTCTGCATTTTCCAAAAGGTTGATTTCGATAAATGATTCATATTTCCTGCCGAGCTCCCGGATGATGAAGGTCTTTCCTACCTGTCTGGCACCGGTGACCAGCAATGCTTTTCTTTCGTGAGTTATCCGAAAATGCTCCAGCACCTGCTCGATATTTCGGTTCAGCATGTTCTATTCTCCTTTGTCCGTTTTTCCAAGTATATTATAGCACATTTTGTCCGTTTTTCCAATACTTTTCAGGCTTATTTTGTCCGTTTTTCCAACATTTTTTCGGGCTGTTTTGTCCGCTTTTCCAACATTGGACGGAAAAGGGACACATATTAAAATTTGCGTTATACTCAGATTGGGACTTGACCTCGATGATGATTTGGGGTATACTTTATTTTGATAAAGTATGCAGGAGAATGACAGACTATGCAAAGAGTTATGACTTCATGTGACAGATTCCTTACGAAGCATTTTACGAGACCGTCCATCACGTGGCGGGAGTCCTTTGCGATCATTTTGCCGCTGATCGCCGAGAATGTCGTGGCGCAAATGACCACGCTGATCAATTCGGCGATGATCAGCGCCTCGGGAGTTACCTCGCTGGCGGCGGTGACGCTGGTGGACACGCTGAATGCGTTTTTGAATGTGTTCTATCTGGGCATTTCCGTCGGTGCCAGCATCGTCGTCGCCAATTACCGGGGCATGGGTGACATGAAAAAGCTGCATGAATCCTGCGTGCAGGCGGTGACGGCGGTCACGCTGTTCACGACCGGCACGGCGCTGCTGATCATACTGTTCCATAAACAGATACTGATGCTCCTGTTCGGACAGGCGGAGCAGGACGTCATGGAAAAGGCCACGATGTACCTGCTGGGTGGTGCGGTCACGTTCCCGGTCATCGGCATCACGGCGGCGACCTGCGGCGTATGGCGGGGCATCGGCGAGGGCAAGAACTCGCTGTTCTTCTCCATCTGTTCCGCAGTCACGTATATGCTGACGAACGTCATCTTCCTGAATATCCTCAACCTGGAGATCACCGGTCTGGTGCTGTCGCTGGGCGTATCGAGGCTGGTGAACCTGCTGACTGTCAAGCTGATCAAAAAAGTAACGCACAGCACCTTCCGCTTTAAGATGAAGGAGCTGACGCATGTGGACAAGGGCATATTCGGCAGCATATTGAAGATGGGTATGCCGGTGGCGATAGAGAACATGTTTTTCCAGGGCGGACGGCTGGTGACCTCGGTCATCATCGTGCCGATGGGCACCAACGCCACCGTCATCTACAATGTGGGCTATGCCATCATGCAGCTGACGCAGACCTTCGTCGGCGCTGTCAGTACGGCACTGTACACCATCGTCGGCATTTGCTTCGGCGCAAAACGCAAGCAGGATGTCAAGGATCTGACAAAGACCTATTTCTGGGTCAACACGGTGCTGTATGCCCTGATGCTGGCGTTCTTCCCGCTGTACTTTAATCCCTTGGTCTCCCTGTATCATCCCACGCAGGAGATCATTCACGATATCTGGATCTGCGCCTTTACCACGACGCTGGCGCAACCGCTCATTCACAACCTGGGCTTCATGCTGGCGTACGTATTCCGTGCCGCAGGCGACGGCAACTATTGCACCATCGCCAGCCTGATCATCATGTGGGGCGTGCGGATATTCGGTTCGCTGGTCATCGGCAGCTGGATGGGCTTCGGCGTCATCGGCGTATGGTCGGCACTGCTGATCGACTGGGTCGTGAGAGCGGTGGTATACCCGCTGCATTATAAGAGGGGAAAGTGGCTTACCCATAAGGTCATCGAATAAGGGGGAAAGCAATATGAAATACCGCACGGTGATCCTCGGCGCAACCTACGCCGGTATCGGCATGCTCAGCGCAGCAGACGAAAGCTGTATCCTGCTGGAGCGGCGCAAGGTGGCAGGCAGTGACTTCCTGTACTCGCTGAAGAGCTTTGAGACCCTTGAAAAAACGCCGTGGCTGTACGAGCAGGCCAAGGGGAAGAACATCCTCTTCGGCATCACGGTGGAAAGCATCGTGCGCAGGGACAATGGCTTTGAGATCACGGCGTACGGCGTGTCCGGCAGGTATTTCATTGAGGCGGAACGGGTCATCGATACCGAGGTCCGGGACGAATGGATCATTGACCGGAGCCTAAATTATATCGCTGTCACGAAGGGCGTGTCCGGCAGTGCGCATCTCGGACGCATTGAACATATACGGGATATGGAGGACGGCAGGAACAAGCTTCGGGAAAAGATCGAGGCTGCCGAGGGACTGATGGGCATCCGCTATATCGCAGACGAGCCGGATGTTGTGACCGAGCCGGACATCTGTGCGGTGCGGAACGGCGTCGAGTGCTTTCCGTCCGTGTCCTATGGCGAGCCGATGCGTGCCTTTGAGGCGGGCAAAAAGTATATGCAGACCGCTGCCGAACCGGCGTTTGACGGGGAATATGACGTGATCATTGCAGGCCTCGGTACCGGCGGCAGCATCGCTCTCAGCCTGTGCAGCGAGCTTGGTCTGAAGACACTGGGCATAGAGGCCACCGACTGCATGGGCGGCATGGCATCCTCCGGCGAGATCCCCAGCCACTATTTCGGCATCGACGGCGGTTATTACGAGAACATCGACCGTGAGATCGATGAGATGGCAAAGAAGACCGGCTTCTCCACACAGGCGAGAAAGCTGGTCTGCGAGAAAAAAGCGAGAGAGAGCGGCGCAGCTTTCCTGTATGACAGCTCCGTCTGCGAGGTGTTTACCGATGCGGGTCACGTGACCGGCGTCAAGGTGCTCACCCCGAAGGGCGTAAGACGGTATGCCTGCCGGGTGCTGATGGACGGCACCTCCGACGGACTCATCTGCGAACTGGCGGGCTGCAGCAGCAAGTTTGGCAGAGACATCGACGGCAAGGCCATGCCGTATACGATGTGCGGCATCCGGGATTCCGCCGACGGCAGCTTTGTCAATGCCAACTTCGACTTCGGCCGGGTGGATCAGCGCTCGGACGAGGCGATCTCCAAGGCGATCGTGTTCTCCCGTTCCTTTGAATTATACGAGGCCGCCCGATGGGGCAAGCTCCTGTATCAGGGCACGATGCTCGGCATGCGGGAGGGCCGCCGGGTCGATACCGTCGAAATGATGAAGGCCTCCGACATCCTCGAGGGCCGGTTCACCGCTACGCCCGCCTTCTATTCATGGGCAGACCTGGACAAGCACGGCTGGGACAATGCCTTTGACGGAGAGGTCCGCGGCGACTGGGCCGTAGGCGCCAACCTCGGCGCATTGAATCTGACGATCCCGGTGCCTTTCGGCGCATTGATCCCGAAGGACGTGGAGGGACTGCTGATCTGTTCACGGTGCTTCGGCATGGATAACGAGGTCGCCGGCGCCGTGCGAATGAGTCCCGATGTCAAGAAGGCCGCCGAAGCCGCCTCATATATAGCATATCTGGCAAAAAAACACGGCTGCCGTCTGAAGGATATTCCCTATGCCGAGCTGGCTGAAATGCTCAGAAAGAGCGGATGTCTCGGCTATGACCGGGATCTCGGCACATGGAACGCTGGCTGGCGGGATGAGAATTTCCGTCTGATCGAGCCCACACCGGTGCACTGGATCGAGGAGCCGGAAAAGCTCAATGAGAGCCTTTCCACATTGACACCCGGTGTGGCGATATGGTCCTGCCGCCGTATGGGACTTGAAAAATGTGAAAAGGTGCTGACCGAAAACCTGCGCAGCAGCGATGGCAACCTCCGCCGCCATTCGGCGTTTGCTCTGGCGTTGTGCGGCAGCACGCCCGGCAAGGACGAGCTGGCCGCCGTCATTCGGGAGCGGGATTGCACGCTGCTCAAGGACTGCCGAAAGAACAACCAGCGCCGCCTGTTTATGGCCATCTACCATGCGGGTCGGCTGGGTCTCGGTGAGCTTACGGATGAACTGACCGCCTTCCTGAATGCGGATGTGGAGCTGAACCGGGACGCCGTTGACAACGGCAGCAGCATCCGCTATAAGGTCAGGGGCTTTGACAATGAGCTGTTCCAGACCGTCAGCGAATCGGTGATGGCGCTGATCCGCATCGGCGAGGCAGATCCGGAGAGAAGACCGGCGATCAGGGCGGCTTTCCATAAAGCCTTTGATGACGATGCACTCATCCGCCGTATCGCCGATATGCCGCAGGATTCTTCCGAGTACGACATGGCGAAGAACGTCGCCGATGTGGCATTGCGCCTGACCGAAGGCTGGGAACGGGCGTAAATAAGACAATCACGGTAGCCGTTTTCACCGTTTATTCGTATAAACAGGTGAACAAAAGAACGGAGGAACAAACACATGAATAATTTAGACAACAACAGAGAAAACAAAAGAATCGATGTCACGGAGGACAGGCTGGAGAAGGTCGCCGGAGGAAATGACTTGCCGCCGTATGATGCACAGGCAATCGTTAATCGGGCAGAGCAGGAGCTCGGAAAGCCTTATCGGTGGGCTTCAGCAGGTCCGGCTGCTTATGATTGCAGCGGTCTGGTATCCTATTGCCTGACGGGAATACACAGCTATGTCGGTACAACGCAAACCTTTATGGGATGGACGAGAGTATCCGATCCTCAGCCGGGGGATATCTGCACCAGCAACACACATTGCGGGATATATGTCGGAAAAGGGATAATGATCCATGCATACAAGGAAGGAACCGTTGTCTGCTACGCACCGGTTCAGAGTGACATGATCTTCGTCAGAAGATGAGAAACGATTTCAAATAAAAACTGCCGCAGAATCAAAGCTGCGGCAGTTTTTATATGACGGATCAGAATTCGAAGTCGCAGGCGACGGAGGTTTCTCTCACCTCATGCATGCGCTTCTTTACGGGCATATGAACGGGATGGGTCTGATAGGCGTCAAAAGCGGCCCTGTCGGTGAAGGTGCAGATGAGCGCTACATCGTAGGAGCGCTCGCTGTGCAGGAAGTCGGCGCCGGATTCGAGATCCACGAGGCCTTCGATCCTGCCCTTCATGCCGAGGAAGTTATTGACGATCTGCGGGAGCTCGTCCTTGAATTCGGGCTTGATCTTGAACATGACGATATGCTTGATCATGATGTTTCTCTCCTTTTTTCAAAGAAGGCTGTCACCGGGAAAAGTGACAGCCTTGTGTTTATTTGTCGATTAATACATGCCGCCCATGCCGCCTGCGGGAGCTGCGGGTGCGGGAGGATTCTTGTCGGGCAGGTCGGTCACGAGGGACTCGGTGGTCAGGACCATGCCGGCAACGGATGCGGCGTTCTGGAGTGCGGAACGGGTGACCTTGGTGGGGTCGATGATGCCGCGCTCGATCATGTCGCAGTACTCTTCCTTGGAAGCGTCGTAGCCGTAGCCGACCTTGGAGGAAGCCTTGATCTTCTCAACGATGACGGAGCCTTCTACGCCGGCGTTCTTTGCGATCTGGCGGACGGGCTCTTCGAGGGCACGAAGCACGATGTTAAAGCCGGTGCGGGTGTCGCCTGCGGTCTTTGCGACCTGCTTGGCAACGCTCTTGTAGGCGCCGATGAGTGCGCTTCCGCCGCCGGGAACGATGCCTTCCTCAACTGCGGCACGGGTGGCTGCCAGTGCGTCTTCGATGCGCATCTTGCGCTCCTTCATCTCGACCTCGGTGGCTGCACCGACGTTGATGACTGCTACGCCGCCGGCCAGCTTGGCGAGGCGCTCCTGCAGCTTCTCACGGTCGTAATCGCTGGTGGTCTCTGCGATCTGGCTGCGGATGGAGGTGATGCGGGCCTTGATGTCGTCGGGATCGCCCTTGCCTTCGACGATAACGGTGTTGCCCTTGTCGACCTTGACCTGGCGTGCGGTACCGAGCATATCGACAGTGGCGTCCTTCAGCTCGATGCCCAGCTCGCTGGTAACGACCTGGCCGCCGGTCAGGATGGCGATATCCTGCAGCATGGCCTTACGTCTGGCGCCGAAGCCGGGGGCCTTGACGGCGACGCAGGTGAAGGTGCCGCGGAGCTTGTTGAGAACCAGAGTGGCCAGCGCTTCGCCTTCCACGTCCTCGGCGATGATGAGCAGCTTTTTGCCCTGCTGTACAACGGCCTCGAGGAGGGAGAGGATCTCCTGAATGTTGGAGATCTTTTTGTCGGTGATGAGGATGCAGGGATCGTCCAGAACCGCTTCCATCTTGTCGGAATCGGTTACCATGTAAGCGGAAGCATAGCCGCGGTCAAACTGCATACCTTCTACGATATCCAGCTCGGTCTTCATGGTCTTGCTTTCTTCCACGGTGATGACGCCGTCCTTGCCGACCTTTTCCATGGCGTCGGCGACCAGGCTGCCGATCTCCTCGTCACCGGAGGAAATGGAGGCGACCTGTGCAATGGCCTGCTTGCCCTCGATGGGCTTGGAGAT
>JAZLHZ010000291.1:0-2210 GCA_045617085.1 Clostridia bacterium | reverse complement strand
CCTAAGACCGCTTGGCCTCCGACTTCTTTCCGGATATTGACCGCATCGGCGGCACATTCTCCGGACAAAACGGTCTTCTCTCCGTCGACCAGCACATACGACAACACGGCGTTCTCCGTGTCGCCTTCGGTCAGGACATCGATCAGGAACGATCGTTCATTCTCGGCAAAGGCAGCGGCATCCTTTATCCGGCATTCCCCGGTCAAACGCAGCTCAACACCCCGGCACAGGCCGCCCGTGAAGCCCTTCCAGCCTCTCGTGATGCAGCCCAGATGCCCCTTGGGGTCGTTGTCCACGGCGATCAGAATGACGTTTTTGCCCTTTTTCAGACATCCGTCCAGACAGAACGCATGCGGCGTGGAATAGCCGAAAGCCTGACCGACATAATTGCCGTTTACCCAAACTCTCGCCTCTGTCCATACACCTTTCAGCAGCAGAGAGGCAAACGGCGCATCCTCCTCCAGCCCGATCTCCCGCTCATAAAACACCGTACCGACGATATACGGCAGCGATGCGTCGCAGTCGTCCGCCATCGGATAGGAGACCGGCTCATATTCGGGATTCGTCCGCAATGTCAGCCCCGAAAAAGCATCCTTCTGATCGTCCCAGAAGCCCGGGACCCGGATCGTGTGTTCCGCTTTTCCCGATGGCGCTGCCGCACTGTATTCCGCTGCATACGAAAAACGCCACTCGCCGGAAAGGTCGATCGCTCTCATTTCAGCATATCCTCAACGGCCTTGTAGAACAGGTCTCTGATGATGAGGCTGCCTGCAAGAGACGGATGATAGTTGTCCTCTTTATAAACGTCGATTTGGCTGCCCTCATCGTGGATCTTCTTGAAGGCGTCGCCCACGGGGACCACCGTGCCGTTGACGGCTGCGGCAGCTTCAATATATGCCTCTTTCAGCTTCCCGTACAGCTCGTCATAGCTCATTCCGGTGGAATTCAGCTTTTCGGAGCCGTCCCGGTAAGCCCAGGTCTGGTACATCAGGATCTTTGCACCCCTGAACATCTCTGCCAGCTTCCTGGCGTTGCAGATGGTATCCTCCTTATTGGCGGCGGGATTGAAGCTCTGATCCTGCAGCACGACCACGTCCCACTGCTCCTTGGCCTTTTCCAGCACCTGCCTGCCGTATTCGTCCTCCGGATCGGTATAACAATGCAGGAAGTATCCGCCCTTGGTGACGGAATCCACAAACAGGTCATCGCCCCGCTTTGCGGCTTCGTCCCGCATCAGCTGCGGCAGGTCATTATAATATACAAAGCTGTTGCCGATAAAGAGCATACGAATCATGCGCTGCACTCCCCTTTTTTTGTCTGATACCGTATTTTATCATACGGCAGGTTATTTTGTCAATACGCAAAACCGGCGGGAGCATGCCCCCGCCTCGGTGTTTACTGATTGAACTGACTCTTGATCTTGTCCCAGAAGGACTTGCTCTTTTCGTACTGCTTGCCGGTCAGGCTCTCGTCGAACTGGCGCAGCAGCTCCTTCTGCTTTTCGGTGAGCTTGCGGGGCACTTCCACCTCGCAGGTAACATACAAGTCGCCCTTTCTGCCGTCGGCTCCGGTTCTGGGATCGGGCAGGCCTGCGCCCTTGACGGTGAATACCGTGCCGGGCTGCGTGCCTTCGGGAACCTGATACTTCACCGGCTCGTCCAGCGTCGGCAGCTCGATCTCGCCGCCCAGCGCCGCCAGAGAGAAGTTGATCGGGATCTCGCAGTACAGGTTCATGCCGTTGCGCTTGAACAGCCTGTGCGGACGGACGCCGAATACCACCAGCAGATCTCCTGCGGGGCCGCCCATCTCGCCGGGATTTCCCAATCCTCTCAGGGTCATCTGCGTGCCGTTGTCCACACCGGCGGGCACCTTGATGGTGATGCGCTTCTGTGCACGGATCTTCTTCCGGCCCGAGCACTTGGGGCAGAACTCCTTGATGATCTTGCCCTCGCCACGGCAGTTGGGACATACCCGCTGCATGCGCATGGCGCCCATCATCGTCTGCTGGGTCACCACGGTCTGGCCGGTGCCGTGACAGGTGGGACAGGTCGTCGGGTTCGTTCCTGGCTTTGCGCCGGTGCCGTTGCAGGTCGGGCAGTTCTCGTCATGGGTGATGTTGATGTCCTTGCTGCAGCCCTTGGCCGCCTCCACGAACGTCAGCGTCAGGTCATAGCGCAGATCGTCGCCCTGCACCGGGCCCCTGCGCCTTC
>JAZLHZ010000290.1:0-4553 GCA_045617085.1 Clostridia bacterium | reverse complement strand
CTGAAGCAGGTATTCGGTTTCCTCGGCTGCATGTCTCGCCAGATCGTTTTGCATCTTCCGGACAGCATTCTTTTTGAATCTCTCGTAGACGAGCCCCACATTGTCACACCGAAAAAGTGGCGTACGCCGATGGGAAGAGTTATCAATGCAGAAAAAGCACTCGCCTGCATCATTCCCTGCTCCTGCCTAAAGTGCGCAATCAAAGTCAATGATGATTTCATTTCCGAAAACACCGGCGTCTATGTTATCGAAAACGGCACCGTCCGTTTGGACAATACCGCAGAACCCGATATCGAAGTCAGCATCCAGGCGCTGTTCCAGCTGGTGATCGGTGCCATGGAATTTGACACCATCGTTCTCAGAAATGATGTAACATTATTGGGAAATGAAGATGCACTGAGAAAGCTGTTTGTCAAACGAAACACCTGGCATACCGAGGATTATTAATCTTCCACAGAAAGCGTGCAAATAGAAACACCGGTAGAATCACCCAATGAATGCCAGAATGTCACCAGTGCGCTGTTCTCCGATAGTTTTGTCAGCGTCGAATAACCAAACTTGTATGCTTCATCATTTCCGCTGTCAAAAGCATTGAGTGATTTCGGAGAGCTACCCTTGACAAAAATACCGACAGCATTCTGCTCATCCCAATTCATACCGCCGTCATAACTCAATGCGGCATAAAGACCAGGATGCTCGGAAAAACGCTCCTGATAGATACACATCATCACATCATTCTTCAATTTGAAGGGTGATGTGATTTGTTTCTTCAGATTGATCGGTTCAACATGGGTAAATGTTTTTCCACCGTCCTCGGAGAAAGAGCGATAAATAGCCATATCCCGCTTTTCTTTCAAATCAAAACCCCAGAAGAATGTACAGATATTCCCATCGTCATCCACAGTATCTCTGGCATCTCCGGCGAGAAATCCGTCATCATGTGGAATCAGTCCGGCTTTGTCAAAGCTCTTGCCGCCATCCGTGGAATATATAAATCGTGCCTGAACGGGGTCATGGTAATCCTCTTCCCAGTGGTTGTGCATCTCCACATGAAAACCAACAATGCCGTTTTTTGTCTTTATGATTTTTGCCGGAACCATATAGTCATTGGCCTTGTACGCCACATTTTCCGGCGCATCCCAAGTCATTCCGCCATCATGTGATCGCGTGATCCTAAGCTCCAACAGACAGATACCTTCCCACTTTTCATCAAACATCACCTGATGTCCTTCGGGCGTCAGTAATCCGTATACGGCAATCAATTCATTCGGTTTCAACTCAGTTACATAGCATCCGTAGGCATACTTTCCGTCACGCTTCAGGTCTTCCGCATCCGGGGCAGGCATTTGTATAATTCTGTCCTCCGACGGAATATACTTTACGGCATCCGTCACACCATAGGGATCGTTCATTCCCTTATCCCTGCGGGCAACCACATAGACAGAACCGTCCGACAACACTTCAGCCCCCGGAAAATGATAGCCTTTTCCTTCACCGCCGAGCACGCATTTGAGAGGTGATACCTTGATTCTCATAGTTCTTCCTAATAATACAGACGACCACAGTTATCGTGTGATCGTCTGTATTCTATTTACATTTCAGCAAATATTTTCGTAACATAGTCTCCTACTTCAGAAGTGGAAGCCGTACCGCCCATATCGGGAGTCAACGCCTTCTTTTCTACCAGAGCAATCTCAATGGCATCAATGACCTGCTTTGCAGCATCGTTGTAGCCAAAATGATCCAACAGCTGAGAAGCAGACCAAATGGAAGCCAGCGGATTCGCAATACCCTTTCCGGCAATGTCGGGAGCCGAGCCATGAATGGGTTCAAACATGGAGGGATACTTCCGTTCGGGATTGATGTTGGCACCTGCTGCCAAACCCATGCCTCCGGAAATCGCTGCACCGAGATCAGTAATGATATCGCCGAACAGGTTGGACGTAACAACAACACCGAAGCGCTTGGGATCCTTTACGAAGAACATACTTGCCGCATCAACCAACAGAGAATGAGTCTCCACATCCGGATAGTCTTTCTTGACTTCGGCAAAAATGCTGTCCCAGAATACCATGCTGTAATTCAATGCATTGCCTTTGCTGATACTGGTAAGGCTCTTCTTTTCCTTACGGGCAAGATCAAATGCATAGCGGATGATGCGTTCGGTACCCTTTCTGGAGAACACACCGGTCTGAAGTACGACTTCATTGGGCTGGCCTTTATACAGCCAGTCACCGGCTCCGGCATATTCGCCTTCGCTGTTCTCACGAACAACGATCATATCGATATCCTCGCACTTGGCATCCTTCAACGGACAAGGCGCACCCTTCAACAGCTTGACCGGACGCAGGTTGACATACTGGTCAAAGGAATGACGGATCTTCAGCAGCAGTCCCCACAGCGAGATATGATCCGGCACACCGGGAGTTCCGACAGCACCGAGATAGATAGCATCATACTTGGAGAGGATCTCAATGCCGTCATCAGGCATCATTTTGCCGGTACGCAGATAGTAGTTGCAGCCCCAGTCAAAATGTGTGAATTCAAACTCGAAGCTTCCATCCTTTTGGGCAGCCGCATTCAACACCTTAATGCCTTCCGCAAGCACTTCGGGACCGATACCGTCACCGGCGATGACAGCTACCTTAATTTTTTGCATCTTCCTTCTCCTTTGCAATGTACCTGTCCAGTCTGGCTTCGCAATGATCGAGGAACTGATAGAACAGCTTGTCATCAATGAACTGGTTCTCTCCGGTCTTCTTCAGGATCTCTGCCTTGACAGCAGTGTCATTGTTCCAGGTATGGTTGCCGATAAATACATCGACCTTTTCCTGACGCAGACGGTTCAGGGAAGCTCTGTAAGCCTCTCTTGCACCATCGAAATCATAATGTCCGGCTACCAGCGTATTGGCACCTGCGCCGCCGAACATGCCCACATGATAGACCTTGCCGTTGTCCTCGGTGTCAAATACAAAGGACATAGTGCCCTTGGTATGACCGGGCGTATGGATAAAACGGATGCTGGTATTGCCCAGGGTAAGTACATCACCATCATTCACGATAATATCGGGAGTATCATACTGAAGGACCTTCTCTGCATCGTCCTTGCCGATGGTACTCTTGGCACCACTGAGAGCCTTGATGACTGGAGTGCCCCAGGTATGATCGCCATGCCAGTGGGTCTGGATGATGTACTTGACATCCTTGGGATCAAAGCCCAGCCTGTGGATACCGTCAATGACAAGACCTGCGGTCTCCATATAGCCGACATCGATCAGGATGAGGCCATCGCCGGTGTCGATCAGGTGAGAAGATGCAGTATATGTGCCTACGAAATACACATTGCCGATGATACGGAAGGGATCGATCACACGGATGTAGTTGTGCTCAGGTATATTTCTGGGAAACATGGTAAATACCCCCTATAAAATAGATTTGTCTGTATTATACACTTTTTTCTCTGTTTTGTAAATAGCCTCTGCCCGAAAAAAGCATCATTTATCAATATGTTTATTGCGTATTGCAGAGCAAAATGTCATCAGAAGCCCTGTCAGACAGGACAATATGCCCCAGCGCAACAGGTTTGACCACAAACGGATCTCTGCCAATTCCCGGCTTGTATACCTTACCGGCTTTGCATTGACAGCGCACAATTCATAGAACCTGTTGCGGATAGATGCGAAAGACACCAGGTTGTCCGGCACCCATTCGGTAAACACCGTCAACGGGCGAATGAAGAAACTCATGGCAAAATAACAGATCAGCAGTGCCGTTGCCAAAATAATACAACCTGTCAATACCTCAAGCATACAGCGGATAATCAGTTTTTTGAAATATTCTCTTTCGAGTTTATCCTTCATTATTCGGATTCTGTTTCGGACAAGCTGCAAGAAATAACGGAAGAACAACACAGCCAATCTGATAAACAGCACCAACAAAATCCAGCGAATCAGAATAAACCCACGCATTTTCTCTTTCCCGAGGTCAATGAGCTCGCCTGCACCGTAAACATCTTCTGCCGATTCCGAGAAGAACTGCTCTATGCCGTTGCTTTTCATTGCAGCCAGAACACAAAGAGTATACACTAACTCATCATCACAGCCCAGAGGAATATAGGCTACGTCCGATCCCGTTTCTCCCAATCTCTTTGAGTGAGACACAATACCAACAACCGTATACGCTTTGCCGTTCAGCTGTACCTTCCGTTGCAGAGATTCTTCGTCACCAAACAATGCAAAGGCTGCTTTCTCAGAAATCACAATATTCCGTTTCCCGCTTTGAATATCATCATAGGACAGGAAATCACCTTTTATCAATTTCGGAGAAAAGACCTCGTTGTAACGCTCTCCGACCATATACAACTCGATATCCCCTGCGGAAGCATCGTTTTCGGCAGACAGGCTCATCCCGGGAATATCCGTATATACGGTCAATACAGCACCCGTATCGCCCAGTTTTTCTTTGACGTCCTCTATGCCATCCCGAAGCTCCGAGGGCTTCTGAGCGCCTGTAAACATGTATTGCAGCAGATCCGGTTCGGAGGCAAGCATGAT
>JAZLHZ010000289.1:0-4777 GCA_045617085.1 Clostridia bacterium | reverse complement strand
TTTATAATCCTCATGGTTGAACATGGCGATGAACATCGTGGGAACGCCGTTGAAGCAGGTGATGCGCTCCTGATTGATGCAGGCCAGCGAGGACTTGGCGGAGAAATAGGGCATGGGACACAGCGTTGCGCCGTGCGTCATACAGGAGGTCATCGAAAGCACCATGCCGAAGCAGTGGAACATGGGCACCTGGATCATCATGCGGTCGGCAGTGGACAGATCCATGCGGTCGCCGATGCACTTGCCGTCGTTGACGACGTTGTAGTGGGTCAGCATGACACCCTTGGGGAAACCGGTGGTGCCGGAGGTGTACTGCATGTTGCAGACATCATTCGGCTTGACCTTGGCGGCCATGGCGGAAAGCTTCTCATAGGGAACCAGCTCGCTGCGCTCCATTGCCTCGTCAAAGGTAAGGCAGCCGCTCTGACGGAAGCCCACGGTGATGACGTTGCGCAGGAAGGGCAGGCGCTTGCAGTGCAGGGGATCGCCTGCCTTGGAGGAGGCGATCTCGGGGCACAGCTCGTTGATGATGGCCTTATAGTCGGAATCGAGGCAGTTCTCGATCATGATGAGGGTGTGCGTATCGCTCTGGCGCAGCAGATAGTCCGCCTCGTGGATTTTGTAGGCGGTATTGACCGTGACCAGCACGGCGCCGATCTTGGCGCAGGCCCAGAAGCTGATATACCAGGCGGGGATATTGGTTGCCCATACGGCTACCTTGCTTCCGGCTTTGACGCCGAGGGAGATCAGTGCCCTTGCAAAATCGTCCACATCCTCACGGAATTCCTCATACGTTCTGGTATAGTCCAGCGTGGTGTACTTGAAGCAGTACTGATCCGGGAATTCCTCGACCATGCGGTCCAGCACCTGAGAGAAGGTGCAGTCGATCAGCTCGTCCTTTTTCCATACAAACTGGCCGCTGCCGTCATGGTTGTAGTAGAGCTGCTTCTTCTGGCCGTGGGGGCTGTCGAAGCGGTTCATATAGTTGACGAAGTGGGGGAATATGATGTCGATCTCGGGCAGGTCATCCATCCACTCGGTCTTCCATTCCAGCGAGATGAAGCCGTTGTAGTCGATGGAGTACAGCGCCCCGATCATGTCGGCCACGGGCAGCGTGCCCTCGCCGATGATGTTGTAGCTGCCGTCGTCGTTGGAGTCACGAAGGTGCACATGGCGCACGTAGGCGCCGAGGTTGCGGATAGTGGTGTCGGCGCTCTCGTGATAGTCCCGGTACGGATGATGCATATCCCACAGGGCGCCCAGCTGATCGCAGGCGAAGGAATCCATCAGCGAGCGCAGACGCTTGGTGTCCGCATAGATGCCGCAGGTCTTGATCAGCAGCGTCACGTTGTTCTTTTCCGCAGCGTCAAGAAGCTTGGGGAGCCGCTCGCAGACCAGCGCTTCGTTGTCGAACAGGGCGGCGCAGGATACGTATTCCACCTGCATGATGCCTGCGGTCTCGATCACGGAGAGCAGGACGGAGGTGCAGTCCTCCTCCACCGTCAGGTCACAGTAGGTATCAAAGCAGGGGATGACCAGCTTTTTTTCTTTCAGCTGTCTTGCGGTGGCGTTGAGGTTGTATTTATCAAAGGCGGCGCCCTTGTCTGTCAGCGTGGGCTGCTTGTGAAGATTGTATATCTCAATGCCGCCGAAGCGCATTTCGGAGGCGGTGTCCATGAGCTCGTCCCAGCTCAGCGCACTCCAGCCTCGGGTGGAAAAGGAAAGTCTCATGCATCTTCCTCCTCATATACGATCTTGTTGAGGGCGTTTACATACGCCATGATGCCGGCGCCGACGATGTCGGTGGAAATTCCCCGTCCGGAGAACAGCCTGCCGTTGGAGCGCAGCTTGACCACGGTCTGACCGACTGCCTCACGGCCCTCGGTCACGGCCTGGATCTGGAAATCGTCCAGCTCATAGTGCTTTCCCGCGATTTTTTCAATGGCGAGGAAGGCAGCATCGATGGCGCCGTCGCCGGACATCAGTCCGTCGATCACGACGCCGTTTCTCCTGAGGCGGATATGCGCCGTGGCGGAGATCACGTTGCCCGTATTGATGACGTAGCTTTCCAGCGTGTAGGCAGGCGGCACCTGCATCGCCTCGGCGGCGACGATGGCGTCCAGCTCCTTCATGCTGATCTGATCCTTGCGCTCGGCGATCCTGCGGAAGGCGGCATATACCTTTTCGCCGTCCTCCTCGGAAAGCTCATAGCCCAGCTTTTCGGCGGCCTTCAGCACGGCGGACTTGTCGTCTCTGTGGGTATAGAGGACTGCATTGTCGTCCTCTCTGACGCCGTCGTCAAAGGGAGAATTGCCGTTCTTTCCGTTGTCGCAGATGGCGGCGATCTTGCCCATGATGCGCTTCAGCTCGGTCATATGGATGTCTGCGGCTGCACCGAACACGTCGCTCTTGACGGAAAGCACCTTTGCGATATCCGCCAGCGCCGCAGAGCCTGTGCCGTAGGACTTGGCCTTGATCTCTCCCACGCCGTGAGCGATGGCCGCCACGGAGCAGGCGTTTGCCATTGCCAGCATGTCGCAGCAGGAGATGCCCAGCGTGATGTCCTTGAGCTCCGGAACGGCGGCATACAGCGAATCGATAAAGTCGCAGAACTCCGAGGGCAGCATGTTGCCCGCATCGTCGCACAGGGTGACGACGGAGGCACCGGCCTCGATGGCGGCTTTCATGGCGCCGGTGAGGAAGGGGAGATCGCTTCTGGTGGCGTCGCCTGCGATGAACTCGACATCGGCGGTGTATTTTTTGCACTCGGCGACGGTATCGCGGATCAGGGCGAGCATGGCGGCGGGCTTTTTATGGAACAGGTATTCCATCTGTACCGGAGATACCGAGGCGAATACCTGAAGACGGGCGCTCTTTGCCTCCTTCAGCGCATTCCACGTAACGCCAACAGACTCGCTGTTCAGCTTTACGGGAACGGCGACGGTGCTCTGCTTTACGGCGGAGGCAACGGACTTGATCAGCAGGGAATCCGCTCTGAGATTTTCAATGGCTTCTGTTTCGATGACGGATACGCCGAGCCTGTCCAGCAGCTTGGCAAGCTCCAGCTTTTCACGGAAGGTAAGGCTTGCTCCCTTCATTGTGGTATCACTGATCGATATGCGCTTCATGATGGTTTCCCTCCGAAAACGAATAATTACTCAATATAACATTTCCTTGTATTTTAGCACAAAACCCGGTTTACTGTCAAGTACTATACAATCGATTGTATAAATTTACATTATCAAACCACCATACGGAACGAAAAAATGCTTGACAGATGCTGTTTTCGTGGTATAATCAAGCAATATGGATGTATATTGCTCCGATGGAGGAATAAGTATGGATAATACGATTCGCGAGATCGCACTGAGAATAAAGGAAATGCGCCTTATCATGGACTGCTCCGTGGAGGAGATGGCGCAGAGCACCGACCTTTCCGTCGAGACGTATCTGGATTATGAGTCCGGCTGCGTCGATCTTCCTTTTACCTTTATTCACAAGTGCTCAAAGAAATTCGGTATTGAAATCACCGATTTGCTGGAGGGCCATTCCGCCCATCTGTCCAGCTATGCGCTTACCAGAAAAGGCAAGGGCATGGTCACCGCAAAGGAGAAGGGTATCCGCATCGAAAATCTTGCTCCCATGTTCCGCCAGAAAAAGGCGGAGCCTTATTGGGTGCGCTATGATTACAGCGCCGAGCAGCAGCATCGTCCCATCCACATGACGACCCACTCCGGTCAGGAGTTCGACCTCGTCGTGAAGGGCACGCTGAAGGTGCAGGTCGGCGACCATGTGGAGATCCTCAATGAGGGCGACAGTATTTTCTACAATTCCACTACGCCCCACGGCATGATCGCCGTAGACGGAAACGACTGCGAATTCCTCGCCTTCGTCATGCCCGGCGATTCCGTACAGGAGCAGGAGATCACCGAATCCATTGTCACCGCAGGCACCAGCGAGGCGTTGGTCTGCGAAAAGTTCATCAAGGCGACGGAGAATGCTTCCGGTGCACTGGAAAAGATCGACTTCGTGGATGAGGAGAAGTTCAACTTCGGCTTTGATATCGTGGATGCCATTGCCGACAAGCACCCCGACAAGCTGGCTTTGCTGCACATCAGCCGGGACAAGGAGGAGCGCCGCTTCACCTTCTACGATATGAAGAGACTTTCCGCACAGGCGGCAAACTACTTCAAATCTCTGGGCATCAAAAAGGGCGACCGGGTCATGCTGGTCATGAAGCGCCATTACCAGTTCTGGACGGCCATCATCGGTCTGCACAAGTTAGGCGCCATCGTCATTCCCGCCACGAACCAGCTGCAGGCGCACGATTTTGAATACCGCTTCAATGCCGCCGGTGTAAACGCCATCGTCTGCACTAATGACGGCGACACCGCCAATCAGGTGGACATCGTTGCGGACAGATGCCCCACGCTGCGGGTAAAGATCTCCGTCAACGGCGCAAGAGAGGGCTGGCACGACTACAACAGCGAATGCCCCCTGTTCATGCGCAAGTTCGACCGTCCCGCCGACGCGGCCTGCGGCTCGGACACCATGCTGATGTTCTTTACCTCCGGCACCACCGGCTATCCCAAGATCGCCGCACACAGCTATAAGTATCCGCTGGGTCACTACATTACCGCCAAATACTGGCACGGCGTGGAGCGGGACGGCCTGCACTTCACCATCTCCGACACCGGTTGGGGCAAGGCGCTCTGGGGCAAGCTCTACGGCCAGTGGATGTGCGGCGCGGCCACCTTCGTCTATGACTTCGACCGCT
>JAZLHZ010000288.1:0-6848 GCA_045617085.1 Clostridia bacterium | reverse complement strand
CACTGATGTTTTGCTATATGGTATCGGAAGAGTCGATGTGATGTCAAAATCCAGATACCTTCCCGAAGCTGAGGTTCAATCTATCATGAAGCTCGGAGCCGTCGGTGAAGCAGTCGGAAGCTACTTTGATGCAAGCGGCAGACTGGTTTATCAAGCTTCCGAAGTCGGCTTGAGAGCGGATGAACTGCGACAGGTTCCACATGTAGTGGCAATTGCCGCAGGACCTGCCAAGGCGGAAGCCGTTGTTGCCGTCATGCGGCATCACCATCACGAGCTGCTTATCACCGATGAAGCAACAGCCAAACGAATACTTGAGATTATTTGAATAATCAAAGAAAAAATAATCCGAAAAAGTGTTGCTTTATCCGTGAAAATGTGGTATAGTATGTGTGTGTATTAATACACACTGCTTGATGAATATGCATATTTTATTAAGGAGGATTCCCTATGAACAAGAAGACAGTAAAGGACATCGACGTCAAAGGCAAGAAGGTGCTTGTACGCTGCGACTTCAACGTACCGCTGGACGCAGACAAGAACATCACCGACGAGACCCGTATCAACGCCGCACTGCCCACCATCAATTACCTGCTTGAGCAGGGTGCTGCAGTTATCCTCTGCTCTCATCTGGGTCGTCCGAAGGGAAAATTCAACCCTGAGTTCTCCCTGGCTCCTGTTGCAAAGCGCCTCTCCGAAAAGTTGGGCTTCGAAGTAAAGCTCGCAAAGGACGTTATCGGTGAAGATGCCAAGAAACTGGCTTCCGAAGTCGAGTTCGGCAAGGCAATCCTTCTTGAGAACACCCGTTTCCATGCAGAAGAAGAAGCCAATGATCCCGAGTTTGCAAAGGCTCTGGCTTCCATGGCTGAAATCTATGTTTCCGATGCATTCGGTGCCGTTCATCGTGCCCATGCTTCCACTGCCGGAGTTGCCGCTTATCTGCCTGCAGTAGCCGGCTTCCTGATCGGCAAGGAACTGGATTTCCTCGGCAACGCAGTTGAGAATCCTGTTCGTCCCTTCCTCGCCATCTTGGGCGGTGCAAAGGTTAAGGACAAGATCGGTGTTATCAAGAACCTGCTGACCAAGGTTGATACCCTGATCATCGGCGGCGGCATGGCTTACACCTTCCAGGTAGCACTGGGTGGTCGAGTCGGTAACTCCCTCGTTGATAACGAGCGCATCGATCTGGCTAAGGAACTGCTGAAAGAAGCAGAAGAGCGTGGCGTTAAGCTGCTCCTGCCCGAAGATAATGAGTGCGGCGACAAATTTGACAACGATTGTGAGCGCATCACCGCTCACTCCAAGAACATCCCCGATGGTTTCGAAGGCATGGATATCGGACCTAAGACCATCGAGAAGTTCGCTGCCGAAGTAAAGAATGCGAAGACCATCGTCTGGAACGGACCTATGGGCTGCTTTGAAATGTCCAACTTCGCCAACGGCACGCTGGCTGTTGCAACTGCAATGGCAGAATCCGATGCAGTGACCATCATCGGCGGTGGTGATTCCGCAGCTGCTGTTACCCAGATGGGTCTGGCTGATAAGATGAGCCACATCTCTACCGGCGGCGGCGCTTCCCTCGAATTCCTTGAGGGCAAAGAGCTTCCCGGTGTTGCATGCCTGCTCGATAAATAATATCGTTACCCATTCAAATGCGGTCGGTGTTTCGCCGACCGCAAATATATGTTTTATGAAGGAGAATAAACACTATGCGTAAGCCTATCATTGCCGGTAACTGGAAAATGAACAAGACCCCTGCTGAGGCTGCTCAGCTGGTAAAGGATCTGCTTCCCCTCGTAAAAGATGCACAGTGCGACGTTGTCGTATGCACTCCTGCCGTCTGCTTCGCCGCTGTTGCTCCCATCGTAGAAGGCACCAATGTCAAGCTGGGCGCACAGAACGTCCACTTCAAAGAGAGCGGCGCCTACACCGGCGAGCTGTCTGCTGATATGCTGAAGGCTTCCGGCGTTGAGTACGTCATCATCGGCCACAGCGAGCGTCGCCAGTATTTCGGCGAAACCGACAAGACCGTCAACCTGCGTACCTTGGCTGCTGTAAAGGCAGGTCTGAAACCCATCGTATGTGTCGGTGAAGTAAAGGAAGAGCGTGAAAGCGGCTACACCGATATCATCGTCACCTACCAGACTCAGATGGCGCTGTGCGGCCTGACTGCTGAAGAGGTCGGAGGCGTTGTTATCGCTTACGAGCCCGTATGGGCCATCGGCACCGGCCTCACTGCTACCAATGAGCAGGCAAACGAGACTATCGGTGTTATCCGCAAGGCTATTGCCGACAAGTACGGCGATGAGACCGCTCAGAAGGTTCGCATCCAGTACGGCGGATCCATGAAGCCCGCCAACGCAGCCGGTCTGATGGCTCAGCCCGAAATTGACGGCGGCCTCATCGGCGGCGCTTCCCTCAAGGCTGAGGATTTCTCCAAGGTGGTGAACTACTGATGACCTCTGCGCTCATCATTCTGGACGGTTTCGGCAACGGCAAAAATGACCCAAAGAGCAATGCTATCATAGCTGCAGGTACTCCGAACATCGACCGTTTCAAGAATGATTACTGCTATACTGCAATTGGTGCATCCGGTCTCAACGTAGGTCTGCCCGATGGACAGATGGGCAACAGCGAAGTCGGTCACACCAATATCGGTGCCGGTCGTGTTGTATACCAGATGCTCGTCAAGATCACCAAAGATATTCAGGACGGTATATTCTTTAACAACAAGGCTCTCCTTTCCGCCATTGAGAACTGCAAGAAGAATGACTCTGCTCTCCAGCTGATCGGCCTCGTTTCCGATGGCGGTGTGCACAGTCATCTCACTCACCTGCTGGGCATCATCGAAATGGCCAAGCGCAATGGCCTCAAAAAGGTATATCTCCACGCTCTTCTGGATGGCAGAGACGTTTCCGTGACTTCCGGTGCAGGTTTCGTCAAAACTGTCTGTGATAAAATGAGTGAACTCGGTGTTGGCAAGGTTGCTTCTGTCGGCGGCAGATACTATGCCATGGACAGAGACAAGGCTTGGGACAGAGTTGAAAAGGGTTACGCTGCAATGGTATACGGCGAAGGCAATCAGGCTGATGATGCCGTCAAGGCTATTGAGGATTCCTATGCAGCCGGTGTTACCGACGAGTTCGTTGTTCCTACCGTAATTTGCAAGGAAGGTATGATCAAAGCCAATGACTCTATCGTCTGCTTCAACTTCAGACCCGACAGAGCCCGCCAGATCACCCGTACCTTCGTCGATCCCGATTTCAACGGTTTCGAGCGTAAGAACGGCTTCTTCCCTGTTAAGTATGTCTGCATGGCACAGTATGATGCTTCTATGCCCAATGTCGATGTAGCCTATCCTCCGGAGCAGCTGACCATGACCATGGGCGAGTATCTCGCAATCAATGGCAAGAAGCAGCTCCGTATCGCTGAAACTCAGAAGTATGCTCATGTCACCTTCTTCTTCAACGGCGGCGAGGAAAAGACTTTTGACGGCGAAGACAGGATCCTGATCCCTTCCCCTGATGTTGCTACCTTCGACCTCAAGCCCGAGATGAGCGCATACGAGGTTACCGATGCTGTTATAGAGGCAATCAAATCCGACAAGTATGACTGTATTATCCTCAACTATGCAAACTGCGACATGGTCGGTCATACCGGCATTATGGATGCAGCAGTCAAGGCTGTAAAGGCAGTTGACGAGTGTGTCGGAAAGGTTGTTGATCTGCTGGTATCCAAGGGCGGCAAAGCCATCATCACTGCTGATCACGGCAATGCAGACCAGATGATTGATGAGAACGGTGTGCCCTTTACTCCTCACAGCACCAATCCTGTTCCTGCCATCATCATCGATCCCACTGCTCCCAAGAAAGAGCTCCGGACAGACGGCAAGCTTTGTGACCTCTGCCCCACACTTCTTAAGTTGATGGGTATGTCTCAGCCCGCTGAGATGACCGGCATCAGCCTGTTCTAATATAACAAAAACAGAAGAAGTCTCTGTTGGCTTCTTCTGTTTTTATAGGAGATCATTTATGAAGAAAATAGGAAAACAAGTAGCCTTTATCGGAACAACAATACAAAACCCGAGAAACGGTGAAGGTTCCTTCCTTCGATTCTCAGATAACACCATTGCCTACATCTACACTGAATACTATGCAGGTGACGGTGACGACCACGGAACCGCCCGATTGTCTGCTATACATTCAAACGATGAAGGCGAAACATGGTCCAATCCGTCTGTATTTTATGAGAAAGACGAAAAGGCAATAAATATCATGTCTGTCAGCTGCGTCTCTATGCAGGATGGCGGCAGTGGAGTTGTATTCCTGCGTAAGGAACTTGGTTCTGATAATGTCATCTATTGTATGCCTTGGTTTATGTCGTCCTATGACAATGGAAAAACGTGGAGTACGCCTGTAGTTATTGCTGATCTGCCCGCTTACTATTGTGCAGTCAATGATTGTGCCATTGTATTGAATAGCGGCAGAATTCTTGTTACAGCTTCTTATAACGAGTTTTGTGGTTCAAAAGACGGTGGACACGTTCATAACTTCTGTTCTGACGACAATGGCAAAACCTGGTTCAAACTTGAAGGAGTTATTGATTCACCGCTTCATGATTCCGCAGGTCTTCAGGAACCCGGTATTTATGAACAAGAAAACGGTAGGCTTTGGTGCTGGATGCGTACCTGCTACGGTTATCAATATCAAGCATTTTCTGTTGATGGCGGAAAAAACTGGTCCGCATGTGAACCCAACTTGTGTTTCTCCTCACCTGACTCCCCTATGCGGGTAAAGAAATGTGGAAAATATGCAGTTGCCGTCTATAATCCGAATCCGTTGAACTGTATCCATCAGTCAACTGAAGTATGGGGAGCCGGAAAGCGCACGCCTCTTATCTGTGCCATCAGCCGGGATGATACCAAATCCTTTGATAGTACGAATCTCGGTCTTAACCGCAATACATTAAGGGATTTCTATGATAATACATATTATGTCGAGGATAATCTCAATGACAGCTATTGTTATCCCGCTGTTTTCCCTGTAAATGATGGATTTTTGATTTCCTACTATCACAGCTTCGGAACTGAGTTCTGCTTATTCCGCTCAAAAGTAGTCAAAGTATACTATTCCGAAATAAACTAATAAACAGCAGCGCACTTCATCTTGGAGCAGCGCTGCTGTTTACTCTATCGTATTATTTCATCAATGTATCAACAAGGTCTTTCAGTTCTTTATTCAAAGGTCTCTTCGTCTTGTCGACTTCGCATATCGGGAAGTCAATGATCTTATTATCTCGAATACCGACTACAACACCGCTCTGGTCATTTTTCAGTAATTCAACCGCCCTGTTTCCGAGGCGAGCGGCAAGGATTCTATCAGAAGAAGACGGGATTCCGCCTCGCTGGACATAACCAAGTACGCTGGCTCTGGTCTCATGACCGGTCAGGCCTTCAATGATAGCTGCTAACTTCGAGGAGGTCAATTTATCATCCATGATAGTTCTGAGCTTCTCATTACCGCTGCACAAGGCATGTATATCGGATGTACAAGAATTAAATGCGCCTTCGGCAAATATGATGATGGTACTGCGTTTGCCATTTACAACGCCCCATTTTATCTTTGCTGAAATGTCTTCAATAGACCAAGGCTCTTCAGGTACCAGAGCAAATTCTGCACCGCAAGCCACTGCTGTATGAATGGCGATATCGCCGCAGTCTCTGCCCATAACAGTGATCAGACTGGCACGTTCATGAGATTCACTGGATTCTCTGATATGGTTAACACATTCACAGGCGGTATTCACGGCTGTATCAAAACCGATAGTGAAGTCGGTGTATGCCAAATCATTATCGATCGTGGCTGGCACTCCTACAACAGGAAAGCCAAGTTCGCTGAGAGAATTGGCGCCTCGGAAGGAGCCATCTCCGCCAATCACAACAAGCCCTTCTACGCCCAAAGAGCGCATATTCCGTATGGCAAGCTTCTGGTATTCCTCTTCCACAAATTCCTTACAGCGAGCCGTCATCAGCACCGTACCGCCTCTGTGTACGATGCCTGAAACCTTCCGATGGGTCATCAGTTCATAGTCATCATCCGGGTTCAGATTACGCATTAATACGCCGTTATAGCCTCTTTTGAAGCCCACAACAGACATATCATTTGCTCCAGCAGTACGAACAACAGCACGGATTGCGGCATTCATACCGGGTGCATCACCACCGGATGTCAAAACAGCTATTCTTTTCATCTCTGAACCTCTTTGAAAAAGACGACTGCATGTTCTGCAGCCGTCTAAATTTAATGCGATGATCAGGCCTTGCCGGAGCAGCCGAGAACGTCAACGAGCTTATGTCTTACGAGCTCCTTGATGTTAGCACGTGCGGGCTTCAGGTACTCACGAGGATCAAACTTGGAGGGATTGTCGTTGAAGAACTTGCGAACTGTGCCGGTCATGGCAAGGCGCAGGTCAGAGTCGATGTTGATCTTGCAAACGGACAGGGATGCTGCCTTGCGGAGCTGCTCCCCGGGTACCCCAACTGCAGCGGGCATGTTGCCGCTGTTTTCATTGATCATCTTAACATAATCCTGGGGAACGGAAGAAGAACCGTGCAGAACGATGGGGAAGCCGGGCAGACGACGGGAAACCTCTTCGAGGATGTCGAAGCGGAGTGCCGGGGGAACCAGGATGCCCTTCTCGTTACGGGTGCACTGCTCGGGCTTGAACTTATATGCGCCGTGGGATGTTCCGATCGCTATTGCAAGGGAATCAACGCCGGTCTTGGAAACAAACTCCTCGACTTCTTCCGGACGGGTGTAGGAGGAATCCTCTGCCTTAACATTGACATCATC
>JAZLHZ010000287.1:0-3058 GCA_045617085.1 Clostridia bacterium | reverse complement strand
GATATCAAAACACGATACACCGTTTCTGAAACGAAATATTCACTGCAGCCCGCCATCGGCGAGATAGATGACCCGGCGACACAGAGCAAGCATCTGCTGCGCATCGTTCTCGATGAAAACCTCAATACCGTGATCTACGGTGCGCTCGGCAGCGGAAAATCCATGCTGCTGGATACACTGATCGAGGAGATTACGTTGAATCATTCCCCGAAAGAAGTCAATATCCTGATGATGGACTTTGCGGATGACGGATATAACATGCTTATGGCGATTCCCCATATGTGCGACGTCATTGCACTGGATGAGGACAAAAAGCTGTTTTACACCATTCGCTTCCTAAGAAATGAACTGGCCAGGAGAAGAAAGCTCATCGGCGGTGCAAAAGCGATAGGTTCCCTGAATGAGCGGCTTGAGAAAAACGGTCTGCCGAAGCTGCTGGTCATCATTCATCAGTTCACGGTTTTCAACAATAAGGTCGGTATGGATGGCTTGAATAAAGAGGAAGAATTCATCCCGCTGTTTACCGACGGTCCCCGCTATGGCATTCATTTCCTGATCACCGCTTCCGATACCGGAGCCGTCCGCTGGAGTCAGGATTCCTTCTTCCGTCAAAAGCTCGTGCTTCAGATGAATACGGACGACGACTACGGCAGTCTGATTTCCGCCCCCAGAGGTATGATACCTCCCCAGATCCGGGGCAGGGGTCTCGTGCGCAAAGAAATGTCGGTGCTGGAATTCCAAACGGCACACTGCATATTTGACCGAATCACGCTGATGGAAAAACTGAGAAAAATGTATCCGGGGTTGGAGGCTATGCATGTGCCGATCATGCCGGATGCCATTACAGCAGATTATATGCTTCGATTCATCGACAAGAACAAGCCGCTGCGTTTACCGGTCGCATTGGATAACGTCAAACTCACACCGTATTACATGGATCTTGAGCGCTGCAGTGTACAGTTTATCTCCGGCAGAAAACAGGATAGGTCGGCTTTCCTGATGCAGCTGATGCCCTTGGCAGTGCAAAATGGCATAAAGCCGGAGATCCTCGATACAGGAAACGAGTTCGGACAGCTTGACGGTTGCTACAGCATCGGCGCAGGAATGCTCGGCGAATGGAGCCGTCTTTTCATTGAAATGCGGCGGCAGATGAAAAAGAAGTACATGAACAAGCAGCCGCTGAATGTGAGGGACAGGCTGATTGTCATCCCGGATCTCTATGAGATGATGCGAATGATGGCCCTGACGCCTGAGCAGCGCAAAGCAAATCCGGATGCGGATGAACCGGGCGAGCTGATATTGGCATTGATCAGCAGGAATGCGCCGCAATACAAACTGCATTTCCTGATCGGTGCTACTTCCGATGAGTTAAACGACATGGTCAATGAAGCTCAGTACGGTGACAGCGGACACGACGGCGAATACGGTATTTATCTCGGCGGCAGTTACATGAACCAATCGTTCTTCAAGACGACTGAAACACCGATGTATCATTCCAGCTCGTTTGCCTATCCGATGGGATATGTGATCGACAACGGAAAAGGTAATTATGCAAAGCTCCTGCACGATGAGCAGGAAGAAGAATAATAGTAGGAGGTCTTTACTATGACAGTATTTACAGCAGACTATGAGGCAATGGAGAACACGGCAAAGAAGCTGGAGAAGAATGCAGATGAGTTCAGCGCCATCTGCCGTCAGCTGACAGGTGTCGCAACCGGTATGGGCAAGGCATATGATTCGGCGGATAACCGGGAATTCACCGTACAGATCGAAGCGTGTGCCAAGGACTTGAGCAAAATGATCCAGCATCTGTACAACGCTTCCGTCATCCTCAGCAAGCAGGCAGAGGGCTACCGCAAGGCAGAAGAGCACAACATGGGTCAGGCAAAGAGACTGCACAACTGATAAGGAGGTAAGATTATGGCAATTTCCATTAACTCTAAAGTTATCGCGGACGCAGCAGCAACGATGAGCAGGCTCAATACCGAGCTTCAGGATATCCTCAAGACTACGCAGAGCGAAGTAAATGCCCTGTCCGGTATTTGGACGGGCGAGGCTTCGGAGACGACCATCGCATCCTACAACGCATTCAGCAGCAAGTATTTTTCGACCTACAAGGAATTGATCGACAACTATGTAAAGTTCCTTAACGAGGCAGCAGTAGCCAACTATTCCGAAGTTGAAAAGAAAAATAAGAAGCTGGCGGATGAATTCTGATGGGCATTAAGATCAATACAGAGAATGTCCGCAGCGTCGGCAAAGCGATCGAAGGCTCGAATACGGAGATGCAGCAGCATGTTGCCGATATTACGAGTATGGTGAATGCACTTCGCTGGCAGGGCTCAGGCGGTGAGACGGCGAAAAGCGTGTATGCCAATATCGCTGTGCGGTACAAGAATCTCGCAGAAAAGCACCGGTTTATCGCAGAATTCCTCGGCAATGTATCCTCGGTAAACTATGAGAACAACGAGAAGGCCGTGAAGAAGCTTGCGGATCAGTTTTGAGAGGAGGGCAGCGTATGTCATATCAGGATGTTGAAAACGATGCAACACAGGCTGCCGTCATCCAGGCGTTGACCGAGAGCAAGTTTGCCAGGCTGGTCTACGGTAACCGCTCCTGTGACAACGCTGTCAATGAATGGATCAGGGACTACCGCAGTCAGAACGGCAATACTTCGGACACGAGTGATATCACGTTGGATGAGCTCATCTATGTCTATGAAAAGAGCGGCTATCATGACAACAACATGGACATTATCTCCGATTACTGCAAGGATCAAAGTCACTCGGAGGCGATGGGATATACCATTAAGTGCGATGCTTGCCGGCTGGACTATACGGGAAACATCAAGGAGAGTTCCAATCCGGTCTGTACCCCGAAGTTTGATCCTTTTGCTCCCAACGGGCATAGTTATACGATAGAGGGCAGCGGCAATAATATGCTGGGCACTGCTATCTGTGTCCAGTGCGGCAATGATAAGCAGGGCAACCCCAATATGGTCGTTGCCTTCAGCGGAACCAGCGGCCGCTGGAAGGATAATGGTGAGGCCATGTATAAA
>JAZLHZ010000286.1:0-17449 GCA_045617085.1 Clostridia bacterium | reverse complement strand
GGCACCCATCAGGATATCCTCATGCCAGCCTCCTGTCAGCATACCCTTTACAGCCTTGGCAGCCTGAATCCATTTTGCTGACTCGGACGTATCCCTTGAGGCTACCGGTACCGAGAAGGCACAATCCGCACTGCCGCCGATCGCATCCTTTACGGAAACCGAACCTTCCATGGTACCGGTATGTTCGGCAACGGCGATCAGTTCCAGACTTCCGTTTTCCGTCATCTCGTAAGCATCACCGTCAAAATATACGGTATAGGGAGCAACGCCACCCTCTACCTGTACTGCAAAGGTCACCGTCTTTCCCACTACGGTATATGCCGGGATTCCGGTCAGCTCTGCCTTCAGCTGTTCGGGCTCTGCGGTGGGTTCCACTGCAGGTTCTGCAGTCGGCTCCTCCGAAGGCTCTGCCGTGGGCTCTTCTGAAGGTTCTGCAACGGGTTCCTCAGAAGGCTCTGCAACGGGTTCCTCAGAAGGCTCTACCGTCGGTTCTTCAGAGGGGTCTGCCGTAGGATCCTCAGAAGGCTCTACTGTTGGATTCTCAGAAGGTTCTGTCGTGGGATCTTCGGAAGACTCCTCAATGGGTTCTTCGGAAACCTCTTCAATGGGTTCTTCAGAAGGCTCGTCTGCGAGTTCTACAGAAGGCTCTTCCGTAGGTTCCTCAGAAAGTTCCACAGTCTGTTCTTCAGCAGAATCGTTGTCGGATTCAGATACAGCTTCTTCGTTTTGTTCCGCTTTGATCTCTTCAACAGATTCCTCGTTATTCGTCTCGGTCAAAGCATCTGTTGCTTCTTCTGTGACCGGAGTCTCCTCTGCGATTTCCTCATTGTTCTCCACCTCGGCTGTCTGAGCTTCATCGAGCTCATCAGCCAGAGAAAGCACGTTGGAGAAGGCAAAGGTCAGCAGGAGGCATACTGCCAGTCCGAGCGCTGCGATCCTTTTCTTCATCGTTTGTTTCCTCCTTATTCAGCCCAGCCGCCTGCGGTCAGAGCACTGTCGGTATTGTTCTTCGCCTGTACAGCCTGTGCCTTCACATCTACCTTCACGGTACATTTCTGATAATCCTTGCCCATGTCCTTGCTGAAGGTCACGGTGTTGAACAGAGCAGGTGTAGCTTCACCGGGCTTCAACGCCTTGTTGTAATAATAGTAGCCGTCCTTCTCCGTCCAGTCTGCGGTGTTGATGTCGAGGCTGATGTATTCAGGACTGAGCGCCTCGGGGTCAACAGCCGTCTCCACGCCGATACGCACATACATGTCGACATTGCCATCATTGCTCAGATAAACCTTCTTGTCGACTACATCGCCGGGCATGACACCGCTGATTCCCTCCTTAGGGAACGGCTTGCTGCCCGTGGTCTCCTCATGCAACATCATGTCCAGGTTTCCGGTTGTGATCACATTGTATGCGGTTTCCTCGTCTGTGAAGTATGCGAGGGTGCCACCGGCGATCAGTGCAGCCACCAGCACAACCAGTGCAATGACCATTACACGATGTCTGTTCCCGAGTATCCTTGTTTTGAGCGTTCCATGTTCCATATGAGTAGCCTCCTTTAATATTATCATTTCTCCATGTACCTGTATGTGCAGGCCATGCAGAATATACTCAGGCCATGCCTGCGTATACTCTGCATGGCCTGCCCCGAAGGGCAGACCACACCTCAAACATTACCAGATATGAGCAGTTACGTCCTTCTCATAGTACGTAGTAATTGCAGCGGTAATAGAATCAATACCGGCAGCCTGAATACCAACAGCATTCACAACGATATCCCAAGGACCGGTATAATCGGTCTCACCGTCGATCAGCAGATAGCCTTCTTCGCCCTGGACAACACCCTTATCCATGTAAACCTGGTCCAGCAGAGCAGTGGTGGTCTCTTCGGCTGCATATGCCTTATCGTCCTTGATGTAGTGGACATAGCCGTTATAGGCTACGCCATCAATCGTCTTGCTGCCAAGGAAGGTAGCCTTGGTTTCTACAACACCTGCGGGATAGTTGAAGTGCAGGCTGTTTCCAAGTCCGGGAGCAGAAGGCGAATTGTCATCACCGTCATCCAGTGCGGAAGGAATCCAGATCTCAACCCAAAGATATGCATCTTCAGAGTCTTCGTTGTTCGTTACAGTAACAACCTTGGCAATGTTGTTCTGGGTCTTGGTGCCGGGATAGAGCTTCTGATCCTGAACAAAATCGTTGCCTTCAGCATCTTTTTCATTCAGGGTGATTTCAACGTTACCAACAGTGAAGGTATTGGTCTTGGAATCGGTATCAGTGAAGTAGGCCAAGGTGCCGCCGATAGCCAGGATGGCTGCGACACAGACGACGAGAGCGAGGGACAGGATCTTCTTCTTGTTCATGATACATACCTCCTAAGTATGTTGTAATGTATTCCAAATGGCGTCATTGCCATATTGGTCAGAGTAATGGGGTGCTGTTTCGTTAAACAGCAGTGATTCAGGCTCAGGTACTTACCTTCGCCCAGGCATCAGCAGCACTGCTGATGCCATCCTTTTGGCAGGCATAAGCAGTGAAGGTCAGAGTCGGATTGGTCGTGAGGTCATCCATCATTGCCTTGGTAACTTCTTCTTTAACAGTTACTATACCATCTGCATGGTCAGTATCACCGGCTAAAACCTGGAATGATGTATCCGCCGACGTTGCTCCAACCTCTCTGAAGTACACGCCTACCGGTACACCGTTCTTTCCTTCTCCGGTGCCATCTCCCGGTGTCCAACCAGAAGCCACAGCGCAGGTCATGAAGTTATCAAAGTTACTCGACTTATCAACCTTCACGAACAACCAGCAAGCTTCAGAACCGGCTTCGACCGTAACCTTCGGGTCTTTGGCAATCACCTTGCCGGGAACCATCTTCAGGTCAAGCTTTTCCGATTCAGTCAATTCGATGTTGATATCACTGGGAGTAAAGGTGTTCGCCACTTCTTCGGAAGTGGCAGTCAGCCATGCGATCGTTCCTCCGATGGAAAGAGCTGCAACCAGTACCAGCAACGAAGCAGTCAGAACAACACGACGAAGTGTGCGCCTTCTGCGAATTCTTGCACGTTCTCCTTTTTTCATGTGTCTCCTCCTTTCCGATTCCGCTGCGCTACACTTCCGCATAGCTCACTCTCGTGCGAAATCTTCTGCTTGTTCATCCGGAGAGGTGGATGGTAGAGAGTCATGTTCACACCTTGGGGTCTCCATCAAGACATTCCTGCAAGGTACCTTGATCACCTCAGATAACTCATATGAAATAATCAGGACGGGGGCTGGTCTTCAAGTTCATCCTCTTCTTCTTCGTCTGCGGGAGCTACAGGCTCAGCAGGAGTTGCAGAGAAAGCTTTCCATGCCTCGTCAGCATCGTCAAAGCCATCTGCCTGGATAGCCTGAGCAACGACTTCGATCTTCATACCCGCAATGGCAGCAAGATCATTGCCGTCAAAGTCATCGGGAACCTTGATTGCAGTAAACAGAGCAGGCAGATCAACATTTGCCGACGCCGCAGAAGCATCCACAGTCTCCTTATACCGATACTCGTACACGATGCTCTTGCCGTCAGTACTGATGGTCATGCTGTTGCGGGGCCAATCCGTAGCGCTGTAACCGATCACAATACCATCGAGGCTGGTCTTGAGTATATCCTCAGACAGAGCGTTATCAAAAGATACTGTTACAAGATTACGAACATAGCACTCCTCAGAACCGGCAACAACGTGGGTAGTCGGGTCCTTCGTGTACTCGTGACCGGGAAACAGCTTGTAGCTATTCTTATCAACACGAGGAGCACCTTCAATGGGATCACCAAAGGTAAGAGGCTCCTCACCCTCTTCAGGCTCGGGGATGACATCACCAAACTCATACACATCTGCTTCGTCCAGAATAATCTCGACATTGCCGATAGTGAACGTGTTGGTCACACTCTGCTCATCGGTCAGGTAAGCAACGGTCGCACCGATGGTGATAGCCACCAGCAGGCAGGCGCTCAGCGCCAGGGTCAGGATCTTCTTGGCTTTCTTCATGGGGAAAGACCTCCTTATTGTATTGCCCATATAGGGCAAGTATTATATGTAAAGGCGTATCGCCTGTTACATCAAACCTTACAGCGGATCACTCCGCACTTTTTCTCTTCGCCGACTTTTTCTTCTTATGCTTCTTCTGTTTCGGCTCGTCATCCACCGCCCGCAGGATATCCGGTATGAACATCAGCAGGATCAGTGCCAGGGCAATGGTAATGCCCATGATCATGCCCTTCTTCGTCTGCAGCCAGCTGGACAGATACCCCAGATACGGGATCGTGAAGACCGGAGTGCCTACCACATTCTTGTAATAGACCTTGCTGCCATCCTCCACTTCATTGGCATCGCCTTTTGTCGTGAAGTAGTAGGAAGGCTCTTCCAGCGGTACTTCCTCGGTGAGAGGCTTTCCGTCCTCTCCCATTAATGTATTCCCGTCTTCGTCGGTAATCTCTGTCGTCTTCGTCTCGTGCTTTTCGATATCCACAACACGGTGTGTTGCGACTACCAAATCCTCATTCACCACAAACGTGATCGGCATGCCTACTGTGATTTCCTCGGGGGCAATGTCCTTGACGTATACCAGCGAACCCACATGATAGGTTGGCTCCATTGATCCGGACAACACCGTCAGCGGCGTCAGCCCGATCAGCCGCACGCCCACCAGTGCAATGGCCAGTATCACTATGACCGTGACCAGAACGCTGGTAATAAAGTTCCATATCTTTCTGAATACTTTCATATGTTCTCTCTCTTTCACAAGCTCATCTCAACGGCGATGCCCTGCGGAATCATTCTTCATAAATCCGATCTTTCGCATCTCACCGTAATTCTCGAAGCTCCTCCGATCGTGCAGGTAAACAGCGTCAGATCCCATTCGCCGTTCTTCATTTCTTCTATTGCCCTCGGCTGCAGGATTTCAATTTCCTTCACCCTGTAAGCGAACACATTCCCGTCCATGTCTGTGAATGTCACCGTGTCACCATAACTCAGATTCTTCAGGTAACCGAAATGGATGTCATAGTTATGTGCACAAATGACCATGTTATCCAGATAGACAGAACCCGCATATCTGCACGGTGCTTTTTTCAGATTTACATAGTTCCATTCGCCGAAAACCGGAAGCTCCAGCTGTATTGCCGGTATGGAGATAAAACCGATATATTCATTCCCGTCAATTACAGCCACAGGCATATCCATATAGGGATTCAGCACATAATCCGGATATTCGATTTCATCCGAAAGTATACTGCCTGTTCTCTTCGCAGGATCATACTCTCTTCTGATGATCTTTCCCTGTCTCGGAACCGGATCATCCCGCACCATCGAAACAAGCTGCTCTAAAATGCCGTTTGCTTCTTTTCCGGCTCTGTAGTTATCCCAGAAGTTATAGCTTGTCAATGCGAGCCCTGCAATGATCAGCAGTATCCCCGTTATGATAAAGACATTTCCTTTTCGCATGGTTTTCAGCTGTATCTCCGGCGGCAGATAATCCCGATGATGATGAGCATCAATCCGGCGCAAACAAGCAGCGGCACAGGCCACCACAGAACACCTGTCTGGGGAAGCTTTTCTCCCGGCGTCTGGTACTTGTTTGTAAACTCTACGGCAGAAGTCTCTTCACCGTCACTGTTCCTGATCGTTTGTTCGATACACAGTTCGCCGTCTTTCTCGGTAACATCATATGTCACGGTATACACTGCGCTGTCATAGGTATAACCCTCTATTCCGGTATTCTTTTCGCTGATCGAATACGCATATGTTCCCAGCTTTGTAAAGACGATCTCCCCGAATTCTTCTGCGCCTGCACCCGTTATCGTGATCTCCTTCACCGTTCCGCTGCTGCCTTCCGGCATAGGGCAGGAAGCGTCTGCGGCAGTCATTACAAAAGTGAAAGTGCTGTCTGACTGCGGCGCATCACCGACGATTCGCTTCTGGACCGGTGGGTCCATCGGTTTTACCGGAACGATATACTTGTTGGAAACGGTATAGGTGATGCCTGTACGCTCGATGGAAACGGCATAGTCGGGAACGGGATTCTCTGTAAGATCCCATTCATAATGCGCATCAAGATTATCCCAGGCATAGCGCCAGTTGTTGTCCTTATTCAGCGTCTGTGTATCAAATACAGCCCCGTCTCTGAGCAGATGCACCGTCACATCCGCAGGCCGGATTGATTCGTAACCGCTGTCATTCCAAACCTTCAGTACCTTCCTCGTGATATAGTCATCGACCTTTTCCGGCGGATTGTAATCCTTTGTGTACTTGGGACTGGCCGTTATTTCATAGTTCCAGTCATTGGCTGCCGGGTTTCTGCCCGGCAAAAGGACCATAAACGGAACGGGTGTGTACGTATAGAAGTCATCGGTCGTTGCACGATTTCCCAGCACCAGATACAAACCGACCGGCAGCTCCGCAAACAACAGTACGCCGCCGTTGTCCGTTTTTCCTTCCTTCACGGGAAACCCTCCGTCTTCCAGCACATAGCCCCGAAGCGTGGATGCAAGGCTGCGCCACTGCTCATCTGTCAGATTCTCCGGAGCTGCGAGGCCGCTGACGGAATTCCTGTACTTATCACACGCCGCCGTCAGCGTCAGTTCGCCGTATTCATCAATGTCTGCAACCCTGAAAACACTGAAGCGGGCATTGGGAATCGGCTTTGCACCGTCACTGTATGTAATTGTCAGACTGACCGGCTGATCTGTCATGATCTTCCCCGCCGCAAGCGCAGCCGTCGGCAGCGCCAATACAACGAGCAGAATGCTCATCAGCAGAGCGCACAGTCTCTTTTGTTTGTCTTTCATTCTTTTTCCCTTCCCGGTCAGTGTCTTTTTTTCTTTTTGCCGCCGCTCAGCAATACGATGATCATCAGCAGAAGCAGCATCGGAACACCTATCGCAGATGCAACGATCAGCGGCTCGATCTGCAGGGCTTCACCGGTAATGTGAACAGCCACAGCTGCTTCCGTATTCTCTATGCGGTGTCCCCGAACCAGCAGCCGGTGCGAATTGATTCCGTAAGGCGTGCAGGTCACCAGCGTACAGTAATCCATACCTTCCTCGATCTGCAGCGCCGAGCTGTCCTCGGGAAGCACGGTCAATATCTGATCGACTTCATAGGTCAGCACCTCATTGAGTATGCGCAGCAGGAATATATCGCCCTCGACCAGCTTGTCCAGATTGGTAAACAGCTTTGCGCTGGGCAGACCTCTGTGGCCGGACAGCACACAGTGCGTGTTTACCCCGCCCACAGGCAGCGATGTCCATTCCAGATGTCCTACTGCCGTTTGGAGTACTGCATCATCCGTTCCGTGATAGACCGGCAATGATACCGCTATCGACGGTATCTCGGTATATCCCATGATCCCGTTGCCGCCCAGATTCAGCAGCTCCTGATATGCCAGCTTCTGCTCGTCGTCCAGCAGGTATGCGTTGGTTCTCTGATACAGGGAAAGATTGTAATCATGGGCATCCTGAATCATTTTTTCGTATTGCTCCTGATTCAGGTTGGAGACAGATGCGGAATAATCGCTTATCGCTTTTGACCCGTGCAGCTCATTGACATAGTTTGCAATACTCGGATACAGCAGCAAGGACAAACCGGCAGCAAATATCAGTATCAGCAGCCAGGCATTTGATTTTTTCTTCTTCATTTGTCGATTTCTCCTTGATGTTGCAGCCTCTCCCGGGAGCGGGAACTCACTCCCGGGAGATGAATCACTTATGTATGATTCGGAATGATGATCCGTTCAGCGTATCCGGCTGTCAGTCGTTGCCCATGCGCTTCTTGGCGACCAGCAGGATGCCTGCACCGAGAACCAGCAGAGTGCCCAGTACGTAGAACAGCGTGGTACCAATGCCGCCGGTCTCGGGCAGCTCAACGCCCTGACTGTTGGCAATGTTGAAGGACAGTACTCCATTGGTTTCGGAAACAGGCGTTTCCGCACCATCAACGATTGCCTGGAATGCATAAGAACCTGCATCATCAGCAACCAATGCAATAACGACCTCTACGGGAGCCTTCAGGATGTTGTAGCCGTCGGGAGCGATAAGCTCGGTGAGCTTGTAAGTGCCTTCTGCCAGACCTGCAAAGGTGATCTTACCATTCTCATCAACAAAGCCTTCGGCGGTATACTTACCCGCACCGGTGTTTTCCTTGGTGATGACTTCTACCTTCGTGTACTTCTTCGTAGTGTCTTCGTACAGGTCGGACTGCTTCCAGACAGTTGCCTTATAGTACTGACGATAGTTATTGATATTGACAATTACTTCATTACTTGCTGCATTGCTTTCTGTGATCTCTGTGTAGTCTCCCTCTCCCTCATCGTAGTAGAATCCAACAGTGTGGTATGTAGGCCGATAAAACTTTACACTTGAGGACAAAGGCATGCCCGCAGAATTAATATAGTACGTTATACCATCAATGGAATAATAAAGATTAGGGTTTTGAGCGGGGTCCCCTTCGGTTACTTCTTCAAAAGTAACCGGTTTGAAATCCGCACCCATTTTAGTATAGGTTGTCTTGTTTTCTCCGTTCTTATCGGGAGACTCTTCGGTGTAAGTACCGTCCTTCAGGCGATACCATGTGCCATTGGTATTGTCTTCTTCAAAGATGGTCTTGTTGACGATGGATACATTCAGCTTCTCGCCTTCGATTTTGAACTTGGCACCTTTCAGAAGAGTAGTGGGGCTGGCGGCATCGACCTTGGTGATGTCCAGCTCAACAGTGTATACTTTAACGCTGTCTTCTGCGCTTACACCAGTGGGATCGTCTGTGGTCGTGTCTGTACCATTGTGCTTATAATTGGGATCCAAAGGATCGTTTTTATCACCGGGATTCTCGGGATCGGGTTCTTCGGGATCAGTCCACTGGGGAACGATGTTGGGGTTGTTGGAATACTCGATCTTAGCGGTGTTGGTGTTGCCGCTGGTGCCCATAACGGCATCCTCGTCCACGGTGGCAGAGTATTTGATCACGATGGGCTTGCCCGCCTTGTCCAGGCTGTCATCATTGCTCCACCACTGCTTCATGTTGTTGAAGACGATGCGGATATTGGTATCTGCATCACCGCCTCCGGTGACCTTTACAGTATATTTGTCCGAACCAAGCGTAGTACCGTCAAGAGTGATTACGACATCATTATTGAAGGTAAGACCGGCAGTCATGGTATCGTTCATGACGAAGAAGTAGGTCTCATAACCGGTCATATCGGGAACCTTGGTGTCCAGTTCAAAATCGACCTTGTCGCCGACCGACTTGGTGGTGTAATTCTTCTCTGCATAGCAACCGTTCGCTTCACTATGTTCATGACCTTCCTCATAGTTCTCAGCAGTTGAATCGGTAGACTGTTTCTTGCAGACCAGAGCACGCTCTTCACCGTCAAGTTTCTTGTCCACAACGGGCATCTCGTTCTTATCGGAAACGGTCACGTCCTTATCGGTAGTGGTCAGGCTGACCAGGGCAGGACCACTGGTAGGCTCTACCATGTAGTAACCGAGATCAAGGTTCTCAATTTTGGCGCCACTAAAAGCAATCCCGTTCTTGCCGCTGCGAGCATTTGACATCTTCTCGCCGAAATCGGCAGCACTGAAAGTATCTTTATTGATTGTTACATTGTATGCGGTAATAGTACCTGCGCTGTTAAGAACCTTGGTAACGGTCATGCCATTGGCAGTCGTATCCGTCCAATCAGCAGCAAGGGTGGTATTAGCGGGCGTTGCATACGCCACAACATCATTGACCCATTCGGAGGCGATGGTATAGGCGTACTTGTCATCGGTGGCTCCCTCATTGCCGAGATCATAGGTCACGTCGAATATCTTGTAGGCCTTGTAGGTAGCACCTTCCTGGGGATTCTTGATGGTGATGCTGCCCTTGACATACGATTCTCCGTCGCTGTTGACCGCAAATGCGGGAACGCTCAGAGAAAAGATCAGAGCGAGAGTCAGAAGTAATGCGAATACTTTCTTCATTGTGTGTGTGTCTCCTTCCAATATTGTATCGTTGTGAGTTCGGTTATACATGAGGCGTGAGAATGGATTCGCCGCAAGGAGGTTGTTCCCTAATCTTCCCTGCCTTTCCGTCTACGCCTCGTCATATAACCATACATCATGGCACCGGTCATCAGGGCCAGGCCCATTAATGTAAACATAGTTGTTCCGGGACCGCCGGTCTCGGGCAGCACGTAGCCGCTGTGATTCTTAACCTCCAGAATCAGAGGATCGGTCTCATCTGCCTCTGCGTTTTCATCCTCGGTTGTGATTGCCGTAAGGCTCAGGCTGAAAACAACCGGTTCTTCCAGACAGAGATAGCCGTTGGGTGCTTTCGTTTCGAACAGGTAATACGTGCCGATACGCAGCTTCTCAACTTCTATGGGATTATCCTTATCGGATGTCAGCGGATCATCGTTGATCTTCAACAGGTAATGATCGGTGTCTGCTGCATCCGTATAGGTGATGCAGTCCGTCTGCTCCTGCGTTAGCTCACGATAGAGATCAAACTCAGCACCCGGCAGCAGCAAAGGACTTCCGGTACCCGCAGCGGTAGCATCTACCTTTCTCAGATAGATTTCTACCAGATCCGGTACCTGCACTACAGGCTTCGTGAAGTCGTCCTCATGCTCTCCGCCGCGGGTCCATGTAGCCCCTGCTTCGTCATTGGAGTAGAAGCCATCCTGTTCGGAGGATGTCGGATTCGCCGTGTCATAGTCGGTCAAAAGATCACCGGTATCAGTATAGCCAGTTTTATCCTTATCATCGTAGGCTTTTTCCGTAAGCTGTACGGTAAAAGCTGCTTCAACATTCAGCTGCTCGTTGAAGGGCACACCCGGCTTAAACACCACGTTTACGGTTTTCGCACTTAGGTCTATCTTTGTGTCATCCGTATCAAGAAGCATTTCGCCCAGTTCGGTGAAGCTGCCTATACCGGTGGTCTCATCTACCTTATAGAGGTATGCAAAGTCTTTTCCTTCTTCGTAGTAGTCTTCATACTTTGCATCTGACAGAGTGATCGCAAGATCCGGTTTCTGAGCAAATTCCACATACTCACTCAGCTTATCCTTCATAGAGACAGACATCAGGACAACACTGTTAATCGCTTTGGTAAGCTCGTCAGCGCTGTTGCACTGGAAGAATTGGTCATCACCCGACATGTACTTGAGCACTTCTGCCCTCTCTCGATTGTTGGTGTATACTCCGTCAGTCTCCTGGGAGAAGCCGACCGTGTAGGTAATCACGTCGCCATTTTCTGCGGCAAACACGGAGTATGCCCACTCGCTGAGCCAGAAGATATCGTAGGTGTCGCCTATAGACTTGATCCCTTCCTTTGCCCATTCTCTCCAGGCTGTATTATCCGCCGCCAAACGCATTCTAAAAACGTCTTTATACCACGAATCAAATAGGGTTTTGTCTATACTTCCAAGGGGCCATTCTGATAACCCGGGGATACTGACATCCATGCCCGTTATCCGGCAAAATACCGGATAGTTTAGTCTTTCATCCGCTATACTGGTTATGTAATCATACCGTGCGCCATAGGAAGCACCCGTATCATCTTTGACCGGTTGAGAGTTTGTCAGGAACAACTGGCGATTGTCATCTCCTCCAGCTGCTGCATCGCTTTTCATAGTGTCAATAAAATATGCCAGAGCATCCTCTATATATACATATTGCTCTTTAGGAGTATCACCATAGCCGACAACATTCCCAGCGGTAAGACCGTTCTGCAGCTTTCCGTCGGAGTATGCGAACGTCGGCTCGCCGTCGGACAGGAAGATCATGATCTTCTTATTTTTGCTGCTTGCCTTAGACTTCCATATCTCATTCGCTGCCCAAAGTGCTGCAGTGTAGTTCGTGGCGCCGCCCGGGGTAAGCGTCTTGGTGATGTGATCCGTTTTATCGCCCCACTCGTGGATGTAGCGCTTTGCCTTATCGAGGCTGGAATCTCTGTCAAATGTCAAGATCGCCAGATCGTTCTTATCATTGGCAGCAAGGAAGCCGGCAATGAAGCCGTTATAGCTGCCGTCTGACTGCTCAGTTCCGTTCAGGAAGTCCAGCATGATCTTCTGACGGGAATCGTTCGTCTTGTCACCATCCGTATCATTCGCTGTTCCTCCCGACAGATTTTTCGCCATGGATCCCGACTGGTCGAGCACCAGCAGCAGATCTATGGGCTGCTCCTCGGCTTCAAGGCTCAGATACAGGCGGTACAGATCGTCCATTCCTGTCATGCCTTCATTATTGCCCAGATAGTCGATCTTCTTGAAGATATCTACTCCATCACCTCCGTACTGCTTATGTGTAATCTCCGGCGGTTCAACAGGCACGATAATCTTCACATTGCGAACTACAACACTTGTATCTTCTTCAATGCTGTCGATTGTGTAAGAAACACCGCGCTGTTCGCTCTCATCATTGACAAAATACGTACGGTATTCCGAATTCTGCGTTTCCGCAATCGTCACCTTTGCACCTACAGGAACCGCAAACGTGATACTCTGCTCGTGTGCCAGATTAAAGCTGACTTCACCGGGCTTTGTCTCATCCGTTGTACAGCCCTCGGGCAATGCACCTGTCATGACTATCGGATTACCGTCCGCATCCGTTACGTTCATAACGAACGGGAAAGAAGATTCCGTCTCAGTGCCTTCCACCACCTTACTTACCGTCAGCTTGACTGTACTCAGCTGCACAACAGGATGCTTATAGGTTTCAGAATACTGATCAAAGGCATCCCTGTAAACCACCTGCGCCCGTTCGTTCGAATGCAAACCCGGTTTTCCCGAGCTGGTTTCGTTGTTCGGATAGTCTGTACCGTCATCACCGACTATCGCTGTTCCGTTTTCTGTCTTGTAGCCGTGTTCTGCATAATATTCCTGCGCTTTATCCGATACAGTGACATTATACGAAACCGTGACCCGTTTCAGCGGCAGCAGATTCATGGACGGATTAAAGCTGACCTCTATCCTGTCTTCAGTTCGTATGACGCCGGTAACAAGGGGATTTTCGCCATCCATATTATCTGTGGTTGCACCGTTGTCATCCCAGATTACCTTGCTTTCTGAACCGACCTCTTCCATAGTGATCTTCAGATCAAGATCTTCTGCAAAGGTAACATGATCAGAAAGCTCATCTGTGATTTTCATCGGAGCATAACCAATCAGACCAACTGCCTGGAACATTGCCTCTCGCATGGAGTCAGCAGCATCACCGAGAAGCAGCGGGCCGCCTATCTCTCTTGCATGCTCGTTAAGCATATCCTGCGCATTTTCAAGCGTTCCTTCGCCGATTGCAACCACAGCCGTTGAGATAATGTTGTTTGATGGATCATTTATCAGTTGCAGACCATACATCCATCCCTGCTGATTGCAATACTCTCGCTGATCATCATTAGCTTTGTATTCAACATCCTGATTATTATCATTCATATAGCTGTTAGGTCTTCCGTCCGTCATGAAAACCATGATAACGGGATGGGTGCTGTTCCTTTGTGCAAGAAGTTCTCCCGCTTTTCGATATCCGGCTTCGTAGTTTGTTCCCGAACCCGCCATGGTAACATTGATATAGTAATTCTTGGGATCATCAGCCTTGCTACCCAAAAGCTGAGCTTTGGTCACCCAGCTTTGGCGTATAAACGTTGCATCTTTACCATCATCATCTTTCCAGGAAGAAAACTCCACCACACCGACACGGTTATTCGGATTCTTGTTCAGGAACTGATACACCAGGCCATCCGTTTTTCTTGCATAGGTATTAGCATTGGGCTGGTTTCCTGTGAGGCCATCGGTGCGCCTTGTAACACCGGGACCGTAGGAGCCGTTCACGATCTCATCCATGTGAGTAATCGGATAATCTCCGTCTGTTTTGGCAGTGGTAGTCATGGATGATGTACCGTCAAGAATAAGAAGCAGGTCAACACCATTGGGGTAGGTTTCCATACCGATGTTATCAATATCCATATACAGTCTGTACTGATCTTCTCCTGTGAGATCGGTATCGGGATTTGACCCACCGTCCCCGAGATAGTCGATCTTTTTGGACATTACCGGCTTCTCATGTTCGTGACCGGGGAGATCGGGAGTAATGACCTCAATGTTCTCAATGGTCATCTCATAACCGGATGCATCGACAGCGACTGTCTTTTTAACATACAGTGTGAAATCACTTGCACTACTGTTTTTACTGGTATATGACACAGTGCCGCTCGTGCTTATTGTTATATATCTGTTACTTCTATCCTCACCACTTCCGGTATATAGATTCAATTTCCTGTTGCTGTACATTGTGACCGTTCCGGCATTGCCAGAAAGCTGATATCCAGGATTATCGCTCTTATATCTGAGGTAATAACCCCCATTCTTGATCGCAATTCTACTGCCAGAAGTACCCATTCTTTCGGCAGACCAGACGGCAGTACCTTCAATACCGGATACTTTATCGCCGGAAATGTAATTCGGATACTCCACTCCGCCTACGGTCATGCCCCGGGTAACAGAAGTTGCCTTGATTGCCGTGCCGTTTCTCTCGATCACATATCCGTTACTGTACAGCAGGTAATCCGTTCCCGCAGAGAACTGATTCGTTGCAGCCGGCACCCAGTACGTCTGGTTTGCCAGGCTCTCGATAATCTCACCAGACATCGAAACATAACCGGGAACAAAATCCTCTATCACATAGTAACCGAGTGGTTCACCTGCCGCCGGCTTCAGAAGATGCTCAAAAGTACACTTCCACTCGTTTGTGCTGTTGAGTTCTGCTTCACCGATCTTTGTATTTGTGCTTTTATCATACAGACTTACTGTAACAGGATCGTGACTTGTATTGCCGTCAGACCAGGTCTTGTTCACCGTCAGACTGGTGTACTCGATCTTGGTGTTGGTAATGGTCACTGCATAGTGACCAGCTGACGGATCGGTTTCTACATAACGGTAAAGAGTAATATCTGTACCGGAACTACTGCTTGTGCTAACACTGTTGCTACTCACTGTGATATACCGTGTAGTGCTACCAGAAACAATTTTCAGTTTGTTGCCGGACATGCTTGCTGTCCATCCGTTACTGCTGCTATTCACCAGAGATAGATTGCTATTATAGTATCTGAAATAATAACCTCCATTGCTCAGCTTGTTTCCGGAATAGAGCCATCTGGCAGTATCAGGAACCGCACCCGTACCGCTGGCCGAGAAGTAATCGGTACAGGTTTTTCCGTCAACCGTGATCGGGTTGCTTGCACTTGCTTTCGTGGGATTAACAACAGCAAAACTGCCGCTGTTGCGAGAAATCGCCTGGCTGTTGCCGTAGAGCATATACTCCTTGCCTGCAAAAAAGGTGTTGCTTCCGGTGATGTCGGATTCCTTCACGTAGTATTTGCCGCCCAAAGAACCGTTATTATAGGCAATTTCGCTTATCGTTGTGATGTAGTCATCCACTGCGACTTCACTGACGTGATAGGGAACTTTGCCGTCGGAATCGACCTCGATGTTGGCAAATATACCCTTCCATCCGTTGGTATCACTGAGTGTAAGCTGATCCACCGGTTCTTGTTCGCCATTCCTATAAAGGAACACAGTAATCGGGTCGTGAGTTGTTCCTTCTTCATCGCCGGACCAGACTTTAGTCACTACAAGAATGTCGCTGATGTCCAACTCTACAACATTCAGTGCATCGCCTGTACCTGGGTTATCAGCTCCAAGGCCATTTTCATTGTAAACAGCAGCAAGGGATTTAGTTTTCCCTTCAACCATAGCGATTGCACTCTTTGAAAGCTTAACATCCAGCTTCAGCAGGTTGCTTTCGTCGACGATCTTTCCATCTTCGTTCTGTGAGATAAGAATATCGCGGAAGCGAACCTCATCTTCCAGTACGACGGGTATCTTAACCTCTGCCGTAATTTCGCCATTCTTGGTGATGACACGGCCTTCCGGCAGATAAACATCCTGATCTGCGCCGTAAGACGGTGCGCCGGAAAGGTACATGGTACCGTCCTGATACACACCGGAGCCCAGCGTAGCGGAAACACCGTCATAGTCCTTGGGATCGACGGAAGCAGTATTGCCGGTCATGCTGCCGCCGCTGACAGTAACCGTGCCTTCATCATTATAGATGCCGCCGCCCCTGCTGGCTGAACAATTGCTGATTTCACCGTTGCTGATGGTAACTGTACCGACAAGGGGAGGAGTAAGCTGTGCAACGTCATTAAAGATCGCACCGCCATCGTTCGTAGCTTCGCATCCGGTGATGCTTCCGCCGCTAATATCTATAGTACCTCCAAAGTTAAAGATGGCACCGCCCTTGTTTCCGGAACAGTTTTCAATAATGCCGCCTTTGATATACACCTGTCCCATGTTGTTGAACACGGCACCGCCTTTCATTCCGGCATAGCTGGACTGAGGCGTACAGTTGGAGATCACGCTGCCTTCCTCAAGATAGAGGATGCCGCTGTTATGAATCGCATTGCCCTGTTCCTGACCGTGGCAATTCTGAATAATGGTATCCTCATGCAGCCATGCCGTGCTGTTTCCATCCACGACGATCGCCGGGCCATTGCGGGAGGAGCAGTTTTCAATGGTTGTGTCCGTCAGCTCCAGGCAGGCGAAATTCACCATGATGCCGCCGGTGCTGTACGGTTCAGCCCGATAGGAATTGCAGTTTGTGATTGCAGAATTGTTTATCAGGATTATTTTGTTGCCGTACTGCGCAGGAGTATCACCTGAGGGAGCAGTATAGGTGCTTCGTCCGTCGAGAGATATTGCACCGTTGGAATTCAGGTCGCTCTGGATACTGTAATTCTGGATAGTTACGCCCGAAAGCGTCAGTTCTACATTGTGAATGGTCTGCAGAATATGATAGTCATGAAGGCTGTCACTCGGCTTGTGATACGCATCGAATCCGTCCAGAACCACGTTCTCAAAAAGGACTTCCAGCTCCGTGCCAAAAGTGGCGGGACAGACCGTGATACAATCGCGGGTATCAAAGCATTTGCCATATTCACCATCGCTGGTGGTGGCGTTGCCGTTGGCGTCAATATCACAATAAACTTGCCCGTAAACCAGATAACCGCCCGTCGGGGCATAGTCGATCGTATACTTTTCACCATCGGCCGATTTCAGAGTGATACTTTTCTGAATTACGGACTGCCTTGTTTCCGTGGTATCTCCGTGCAGCTCGATGATATCCCCATCGTCCAGTGCGGGATTGCCGGAGGTGGCGTCGTACAGGGTATAGAGCTTCGCATAGGGCTCCGTTTCACCCTCGTGATAGCACCAGACATTGGGCAGTTCGACTCTGCCCGTGAAGAAGTAGTCAAACGCCGTCATCAGCTCCGCCATGGTGGTGGGGGCAGAAGGATTGCGATAATTATCATTGCCGATGTAGTCCGATTGGAGCCAATCAGAGAACGTCGCAGAATTGTAGTTTTCTGTTACAGAGGTGCTGACGGTGATG
>JAZLHZ010000285.1:0-16558 GCA_045617085.1 Clostridia bacterium | reverse complement strand
ATGTTCTTGAACTCTTCGGTGGTGAAGTTGCCGAGCTCGTCCTTTACCTTCTTCTGATAGGTATTGACGGGGATGTCTTCGAAGGTGATCTTACCGGGTGCACGTACCACGTTAGGATCAACGTAAAGCTGCTTGCTCATTGGTTATCATCCTTTCTTTTTATGAGTGGCGAAACAAAATTAGCAATGTGCAATTAGCAATTAGCAATTGTAGATTGAGATCATAAATTGCCGGGTGCATATTGCTTTGCTGTTTTGGTGATTGAGGAGAGGATACGGATAGATTTTCAGTTGACGCAGAAGTTGACGAAAGCATTTCTTGTGCATTCGAGGCTTCTTTGACATTTGTCAATGTATTTGCAAACTCATAGGCAATGTGCAATCAGCGCAAATAATTGCTAATTGCACATTGCTAATTGCTAATTTCCGATTAGTCCTTGAACTCCCAGAGGGTTTCTCTGATGATCTCGCTGACGGTGGGATGGGGGAAGATGATCTCCTTTGCATCCTTTACACGCAGCTCGAGCTCGATCATCTGTGCGGCGCCCCAAATGATCTCGGAGGAGTAATTGCCGATCATGTGGATACCGATGATGTTGCGGTGCTCCTTGTTGACGAGGATCTTGCAGATGCCGTCGCCGCCTTCGTTTTCGGCGATGAAGCGGCCGGAGTAGCGCATGGAGAGCTTCTTGACCTCGTAGTCAACGCCCTGAGCCTTTGCCTCTTCCTCGGTCAGGCCGCAGGAAGCGATCTCGGGCTGGGTGTAGATGACAGAGGGATTGGCGTTGTAGCGCATGATGTCCTTCTTGCCGAGGATGGTATTGATGCAGACCTCAGCCTCACGGTATGCGGTGTGAGCGAGCATGACGTGGCCGTTGCAGTCACCGGCGGCGAATACGCCTTCGATGTTGGTTCTGCCGCAGTTGTCCACGATGATGCCGGCACGGTTGGTCTCGACGCCGATGTTCTCCAGGCCGATGTCACGGATGTTGGCGCGGCGGCCGATGGACAGCAGCACCTTGTCGGCGGGGATCTCCACCTTGTCGCCGTTGGGAGCTTCTGCGATGACCTTGCCGGCCTCGACAGCCAGGCACTTGTGGCTCAGCAGGAAGGTGACGCCCTTCTTCTCCAGTTCCTTCTGGAGCATGGAGCTGATCTCACGGTCCGTGGGGCCTGCGATATGGTCGAGCATTTCGACAACGGTGACCTTTGCGCCGACGGTGGCATAGTAAGCTACCATCTCAAGGCCGATGACGCCGCCGCCGATCACGACGAACTGCTTGGGTACCTCGGGGAGCTCCAGCACTTCACGGTTGGTGACCACGAAGCTGCCCAGGTTCTCCTTCACGCCGGGGATGGGAGGAACGACTGCGGAGGAGCCGGAAGCGATGAGCAGCTTGGCTGCCTCATAGTCCTGACCGCCTGCGGTAACGGCGAAGCCACCGTCCACACGTCCCTTAATGACTGCGTTTTCCTTGACTACGGTGACCTTGGCAGCCTTCATCTTGGCGCCGACACCGGAAACGAGGGTCTTTACGACCTTGCCTCTGCGGGCAACGACAGCGGGCTGGTCGATCTTGACATCGGCTACGGTCACGCCGTACTTGTCGGAATGCAGAGCATGCTCATACAGCTTTGCGGAATTCAGCAGAGCCTTAGAGGGGATGCAGCCCTCGTTCAGGCACACGCCGCCCAGAGAGTTCTTCTCGAACAGAGCGACCTTGAGACCTGCATTGCCTGCACGCTCGGCTGCGAGATAACCCGCAGGGCCGCCGCCGATAACGATAAGATCAAACATAGGAAAAACCTCCAATTCAATGTGCAATCAGCAGTTGGCAATTAGCAATTTATATATTGTTCTGTTGAAACTGCCTCTTGCAAGATATATCGTGCAATGAGCAACCGGACAAAATTGCGGATTGCTCATTGCACATTGCTAATTTGATCAGCCCTGAGCCAGCATGAGGGTGAAGGCTTCGAGGTTGTTCTTGAGGTCTACCAGGAACTTGGAGGCGGGGGTGCCGTCCAGAGCTCTGTGGTCATAGGACAGGGACAGGCCCATCTTGGGATAGCACTCGATCTGGCCGTTCACCTTGCGGAAGCCGTCGGTGATGGCGCAGACGCCGAGGATACCGGTCTGGGGAGGATTGATGACGGGAGTGAAGGACTCAATGCCCAGAGAGCCGATGTTGGAAACGGTGAAGGAAGCGCCCTTGAGGTAGTCGGGATTGATCTTGCCTTCCTTGCACTCCTTGGCCAGCTTCTTGGCGGTGGCGGAGAGCTCCTTCAGGGTCATCTTGTCGGCGTTGAAGATGGTGGGAACCATTAGGCCTCTGTCGGTATCGACGGCCATGCCCAGATGGACACCCTTGAAGTACTTCATGGTCTTGCCGTCATCGATGAGGTTGGCGTTCAGAGCCTTATGCTCGGGCATTGCCAGCGTGCGGGCAACAACGAACATGATGATGTCGTTGATGGAGATCTTCTCCATGCCGAACTTCTCGCCCTTTGCCTTGAACATTGCACGGGCAGCCTGTACCTCGGTGGCGTCGTAGCTGATGTTGTGGGTCAGCTGTGCCATGCCGGACAGAGAGGACATCATGGCCTTTGCAATGACCTTGCGCATGTTGGTCATGGGCTCGGTATAGCTGTCGTCCACGGGAGTGCCCAGAGCCACGGGAGCTGCTGCGGCGGCTGCGGGAGCGGCTGCCTCTGCTGCGGGCTCGGCCTTCTTGTTGAGGTCGGCGAGGGTGACACGTCCGCCGAGGCCTGTGCCTTCGAGGCCGCCCTGATAGCTGTCACGGGCTGCTGCGGAGACGACGAGGCCGGCGTCGATCAGCTTCTGAACGTCACGCTCGATGACTCTGCCGTCGGGACCGGTGGGAACTACCTTGGAAAGGTCTGCGCCGGACTTTGCGGCCAGAGCCTTTGCGCGGGGAGAGATGTGCAGGTCGCCCATCACGATGGGAGCGGCTGCGATTTCCTCAGCTTCTGCCTTGGCCTCTTCGACCTTTGCTTCTGCTGCGGCGGCGGGAGCTGCCTCTGCTGCTGCGGGGGCTGCGCCGTTGGGATCGAACTCAGCGAAGGACTCGCCCTCGTTGCCGATGACCATAACGTTGGTCAGGCAGGGGATATCGTCGCCCTCTTTGAAGAAAATAGCCAGAACGGTGCCTTCGACCTTTGCGAGCTCGTCAAAGGCGGCCTTGTCGGTTTCGTAGGAGAACAGTACGTCGTCAATGGCGACCTTATCTCCGACCTTCTTACCCCAGCTGGTGACAATGCAGCTTTCGACCGAATTGCCCTGACGGGGCATGATTACTGGTGTTGCCATGGTTCTTCCTCCTTAAAAATTAATCCGTGTTAGTGAATAAGCATTCGTATCTCAGCTTATGCTACCTTGTATTGTACTATTTTTTTCTTGTTAAGTCAACCACTGTTGGCACTAATTCACATTAAATATGCGTGACAATCCGAGAAAAGTGTGGTATAATCAGATATAAGCAAAATGGAGAAGCTTCGGGCAAAGCAAACCGGCGGAAAGGACGGCATCGGTCTATGGCATATCAGGCACTGTACAGGACATGGCGTCCTGCGTTTTTCCGGGACGTGGTGGGACAGGACCGGATCGTCACCACGCTGAGAAACCAGCTGGTCACGGCGCATACGGCGCACGCCTACCTCTTCTGCGGCAGCCGGGGCACCGGCAAGACATCCACCGCCAAGGTGCTGGCGAGGGCGATCAACTGCCTTTCTCCCGAGGACGGCGAGCCCTGCGGAAAGTGTGAGGCCTGCCGGGCGCTGGAAAACGAGAACAGTCTCGACGTGGTGGAGATCGACGCCGCCTCCAACAACGGCGTGGACGAGATCCGTGAGCTGCGGGAGAAGATACGGTATCTGCCCACCGTGGGAAGATACAAGGTCTATATCATCGACGAGGTGCACATGCTCTCGACGGGCGCTTTCAATGCGCTGCTGAAGACGCTGGAGGAGCCGCCGGCGCATGTGGTGTTCATACTGGCCACCACCGAGCCGCAGAAGCTGCCCGCCACGATACTTTCTCGATGCCAGCGGTTCGACTTCAAGCGGATCCCGGCAAACCTTCTGGAGGGCCGGATGCTGAAGGTGCTCAGCGCCGAAGGCAGGGACTACGAAAGGGAAGCCGTTTCATTGATCGCACGGGCTGCCGAGGGCGGCATGCGTGATGCGCTGAGCATACTGGACATGTGCATATCGTATTCCGGCGACGTGCTGACCGCACAGACCGTGCGGGAGGTACTGGGCTCCACCGACCGGCAGTTCATGTTCGAATATGCGCAGGCGCTGATCGCAAGCGATACGGTAAAGGCGCTGGAGCTGACCGACCGGCTGATGCGGGACGGACGTGACCCGGCGGTATTTACCAGGGAAGTCACCGAGCACATGCGCAGGCTTCTGATGGCCAAGCTCTGCAAAGACGGACTGGAGGACCTGCTGGAGATCACGGCGGAGGACGCCGCAAGGTTCCGGGAGCAGGCGGACGAGACCTCGCAGGCGAGGCTTATGCGGACGATGGAGCTGTTCATACAGGCGGAAAACGACATGAAATGGTCGAGCCAGCAGCGCATCGTGCTGGAGATGTGCGCCGTGCGGAGCTGCCGTCCCGACAGAGAGCCGCAGGACGAGGAGACCATCGAGGACCGGCTGAGCATGCTGGAAAAGCAGATCGCCGAGGGCGTGAAGCTTGCCCCCGCACAGAGCACGGCGGCAGCCGAAACCGCCGCACCGAAGCAGGAGAAGCATGCTTCCGTACCGAAGCCGCCGGAGAACGAGGCGGAGGCGTACAAAAAGGCGGTCTCGCTGCTGAACAAGTGCAATCCCCGGCTGGCGATCATGATGAGCAAGGTCAAATTCGCCGGTACGGACGGCAATCAGGCGCTTCTTTCCGTTGACAGCGAGGAGCAGCAGAAGATGATGACCGGCATGGTACTGGGCAATGCGGAAAAGAAGCAGCAGCTGGACGGCTGCCTTACCGAGGCTTTCGGCAAAGACATGCACGGCAGGATCGTGCTCAAGGGGCAGGCGGCCCCGAAACAGACAAAGGAAAGCAGGGACAACATGAACCTGCTGCTCGATCTGGTCCCCAGAGACGTGATCGAGGTCGTAGACAACAAATAAAAGAATCAAAAAACGGAGGTACTTTACAATGGCAAGACACGGCGGATTCCCCGGAATGGGTATGGGCGGAAACATGCAGCAGCTGGCCCGTCAGGCACAGCAGCTCCAGCAGCAGATGACCAAGCTTCAGGCAGAGCTGGAAGAGCGTGAATATGAGGCAAGCGCCGGCGGCGGAATGGTCACCGCAAAGGTCAGCGGCAAGAAGGAGCTCATCTCCCTCACCATCAAGCCCGAAGCAGTCGATCCCGACGATGTCGAGATGCTGGAGGACACCGTGATGGCAGCCGTCAACGAGGCGCTGCGCACCGCTTCCGAGACCACCGATGCCGAGATGGGCAAGCTCACCGGCGGCATGAATCTGGGCGGACTGTTCTGATATGGCAGGCATGCTTGAGCCGATCGCCAAGCTGGTGAATGAGCTGAGCAAGCTGCCGGGCATCGGCCAGAAATCGGCACAGCGGCTGGCGTTCCACATCATCAGTATGCCCGAGGACAAGGTGCGGGAGCTGGCGGTGGCGATATTCAACGGAAAGAAGCAGATCCATTACTGCCCCGTCTGCGGCGATTACACCACCGAAGACCCCTGTGTCATCTGCCGGGACGATTCCCGCAGCAACGGCCAGCTCTGCGTGGTGCGTGACCCCAGAGACGTGGCGGCGATGGAGCGGATGCGGGAGTACGAGGGCAAATACCACGTGCTCGGCGGCGTCATTTCCCCCGTAAGGGGCATCACGCCGCAGGACATCCGCATCGGCGAGCTGATCGAGCGGCTGAAGAGCGGCGAGTTCAACGAGGTCATCATCGCCACGAATCCCGATGTGGAGGGCGAGGCGACGGCGGCCTACATCGCCAAGCTGGTGAAGCCCATGAACATCCGGGTGACCCGTATCGCTCCCGGCATTCCCGTGGGCGCCGAACTGGAATATACCGACGAGGTGACGTTGATGCGTTCCTTCCGGGGAAGAGGCGAGCTGTAATGGCAGAGGATTTTTCTTTCGGCGAGATGCTGGAAATGCAGAAGCAGATCCGGAAAAAGTACGACCGCTATTGGGGAAAGCTCTGTCCGCAGGTCGTGAAGGATAAGCTCCTGTGGATGATCGGCGAGGCGAGCGAGGTCGGTGACATCATCAAAAAGAACGGCGAGCTCGAAACGAGAGATACGCCGCAGCTTCGTGCACACTTTATCGAGGAAATGTGCGACGTGATGATGTACTACAACGAGATACTGATGTGTATGGACGTTTCCACGGACGAACTGAAACAGGCGTATACGGAAAAATTCAACACCAATATGCAGCGCTGGTATAAGAAGGAAGAGGAGCGCAGGCTCCGGGAGGAACAGCATGAAGGCGATAATTAATGCAAAGGTCGTTCTTCCGGATACCGTCATAAGGGACGGTGTCATCCTGTTTGACAAGGGAAGAATACTGGCAGCCGGAAACGTGCGGGTGCCGGAGGGCGCAGAGGTCATCGATGCCCACGGCATGTATGCGGGCCCCGGCCTCGTGGACGAGCACTGCCACGGCTATAAGCAGTACGGCGAGCGCATCAAGTCCAACGAGGACGCCGCAAAGATGGCGGCCTGCCATCTGAAGCACGGCACCACCAGCATCACGCCCACCGCAGGCTACAACCTGACGAGGGACGAGTTCAAGGCTGCGATCACCCAGTGCAATGCGGCCATCGAAAAGGGCGATTCCTCCATCCGGGGCATCCATTTCGAGGGCCCGTTCATCAATCCTAGGCACGGCGCCCACTCCGAAAGGGCATGGCCGTTTTCCGTGGAGGCGCTGGAGGAGATCTTCTCACTGGCGGGAAAGAACGTAAAGCACATGACCTATGCGCCGGAGCTGCCCTGCGGCGAAGCCATCGAGGCATTCTGCCGGGACAAAAACGTGGTGCTGGACATCGGCCATACGATGGCGGCGCCTCACGACGTGGAGCGGGCGTTTGCCAACGGCGCACGGATCGTGACGCATCTGTTCGATGCGATGAGCGGCGGCGAGCGCAAGACCGGCGACGTGCAGAACACCGTGGCGCAGGTGGCGCTGGGCATCGAGGGCTATCATTACGAGCTGATCTGCGATTCTCTCGGCGCACATGTGACCCCGTACAGCATGCGGTTCGCCTACCGCTGCGCAGGGGAGGACTATATCAACCTCGTGACCGACAGCACGGCGCATAAGGATTCCGATGCAAGGAACGAGGCGTTTGCGGGAATGGCCGCAGACGATATCAACTTCAACGATCTGGGCCAGCTTTCCGGAAGCCGCCTCACGCTGAACAAGGCGTGCCGCAACTTCATGAAGGCCACCGGCGCAGACGTCCGGGTCGCCTTCAAGTGCGCCTCGACCAATCCAGCCAAGTCTGTCGGCATATTCGATCAGGTGGGCTCGCTGGAAAAAGGAAAGCGGGCGGACATCCTGCTGACGGACGGGGACTTTATCATCAAGGAGATCTGGTTCGGCGGCGAAAAGTTAGAAGAGGTAAGAAACTGATTTGATTTACACAAAGGAGGTCATCTCATGCGTCATTATTCCCTGCAGGTCAATCCCGGTCAGTATCAGGGCGAGCTGCGCAACATTCTGGGCATGAACAACAGCCCCGTTGCCGTATCCAAGAGCAAGATCGGTCCGCAGAAGAAGCTGTATGACGATCTTCATATCGCCTACATCCGCCATCATGATGCATCGCTGGAAAACAAGGGCCAGAACATCATCGATGTGAGCCGCATCTTCCCGCTGTTCCATCTGGATGAGAACGATCCCAGGAACTATGATTTCATTCAGACCGATGACTATCTGAGCATTGAAGCGGACAGCGACGCCCAGATCGAGTTCCGGCTGGGCGAGGCCATCGACCACAACGGCTTTCACCGCCGGGTGGATCCGCCGGCCGATCCCGAAAAGTGGGCCCGCATCTGCGCCAACATCATCCGCCACTACGCCGAGGGCTGGGCAAACGGTATGCATCTGAACATCACACGTCTGGCCATCTGGGAAGAGCCGGACACCGTGCCCGCACTGTTCACCGGCGACTTTGATGCGTATATCGACCTGTTTATCGCCTCCTACAAGGTGCTGCATGCCGCATTCCCGAAGATGAGCATCGGCGGCCCGAACTGCGGAACCGGTTCGATCTATGACGACCGCCTGATCCGCTTCCTTGACCGCTGCAGGGAAAACGGTATTGAGCCCGGCTTCATTGCCTTCACGGTGTACACCGCCGATATCGATTTCATTCCCGATACCGTGCGCTTCATCCGCTCCAAGCTGGACGAATACGGCTTCGTGAATACCGGCATCTCGATTTCCGAGTGGCATCTGGGCCCGATGTCGTGGGTAGGCGCATACCTGCCTTTTTCTCCGGGATGCGACTTTGACAAGCCTCAGAATGCATCGTATACCTCTTCCACGCTGATCCGCCTGATGGATCTGCCGGTGGATGCTGCCTTCTTCTATGCCTGGGCGTGCGTCGGCTGGAGCACCGTTACCTTGTATGACGGCATGTACCGCCCGATCCCCTGCTACTACGGCATGAAGTATTTTACCGATCTTGCCTGCGCCGAGAAGCGGCTGGCTGTGACCAAGGACGCCGATCCCGAGGTGGATGTGCTGGCTGCCGAGACCAAGGAAGGCAAGATCCGCCTGCTGGTCTCCTGCTACGGCGGCGCCGCCTTCGACATGAAGGTCAATGTGCCGGGCGCCAAGAGCTGCACGATCAAGGGTGTCTGCGACGAGTATGCACAGTATACGCCGGAGAACGCCGTCGACCTGCCCGTGGAGAACGGCAGCGCCATGCTGAAGCTGACCCGAGGCGGTTCGGCGGTATGGCTGCTGGAGTTTGACTGCTGATACTGTCTCCTGAAATAACGAAACACAAGCCCCGTTTTCCGATGGGGCTTGTGTTTTATTGTGCGGCTTATTCGCAGAATTCGGCGAAGATGTCGGCGTAGTACAGCTCATTGTTGAGCGAGTACGCCTTATCCAGCAGCGCCTTCGCCTCGGCAGTCTCGCCCCGGTACAGGGCATTGAGACCCAGCAGATAGGAGAACTGGGCGGTGCGCAGGTCTTCCGGTCTTTCGGTAAACGGCAGGAAGAAGGGCGTGGTGGCAAAATAGCCGCTGTCCCTGACCGAGAGGGCGCTCGTCCACTTTCTGCGGTATTCGGTCATCAGCTGTGTGCCGGGCATGGGCTTTCCGAGCATCCGACAGGCGCAGGCCTGATAGAAGGGGAGCTCCTTCAGGTGCATGTTGCTGAAATAGTCGATCTTGATGCCGATGATGTCAGTGAGGATATCCTCTGCTTGTGTCCGCTGTCCCAGCCTGTCCAGGCATACGGCCTCAAAGAAGCGGTGCGGCACGAGACGGCAGCGGTTCCATATACCTGCGCCCAGGTGCTGGGGCAGTATCTGTGCACTGCGGAAGGCCTCCAGCGCCTTATCAACTTGATTTTCTTTCAGCAGCTGTCTGCCGATACGGAAGTATGCGAGCATGTACTGGTCGGCGATGGCGTGTTCGCCGCCCTCGCAGGGGACGAAGTCATGGCCTTCGAGCACCTTCAGCGCAGCCTGCGGCTCGTGGTGCTGGTTGTACGCCTTGGCCAGCTCGGTGAACAGGTCGTCCCGGCAGATCAGCGCCTTGTGCTCCGTCAGCAGGGCAAGCTTGTCCCCGGCGGGCGCATTCAGCTTATCCAGCAGGATGACGCTTTCGTACAGCATCTGCGCCGTGGGAGCGGCGGCCAGCGCCTCCTCCATGAGCGGCAGCGCCTTGCTTCGGTCGCCGTGGTTGAACTCCAGCATGGCAAGACAGCGGCGCACGGCACCGTAGGAGGCAAAGCCGCTGCCGATGCTGTTCCAGACGCTTCTTGCCTCGTCAAACAGCTTTTTGGAATAGCACAGACAGCCCAGCAGATAGGCGGCTTGTTCGGAGACGGGAGCAAATGTGCGCAGTACGTCCAGCTCCTCCCGGCGGTTCGGGAAGGCGGCGCCGACAGGTGCCTTTTCCGCTGCGGCAAGGGAATCGTCCGCATTTCTGCCCAGCTTCTTTTTGAGATAGGCGGCGGTAAAGCAGACGATGCAGTTTTCGGCCTCGGGACGGCAGGCCGTCAGACGCTCCAAAAGCTCCAGCGCCTTTTCCTCCATGCCCATGGCGGCCAGCTCCCAAACCGTGTCCAGCGTGGTCTGGGCGGGATCGGAGTTCATTCTGCCGAAGAGCGCTTCGGGAGCCTCGCCCATCGCCAGACGGGCGATATAGGCAAACGGGTCGACGACGGGGCTGCCGGGTTCGGCTCCGGTCTCCCGCAGGGCGAACAGCCGGACCGCCTGGGCAAGGACATTGTCCGAGCCGTGGCGCAGGGCGTTTTCGCTGTGTTCCAGCGCCTTGTCCGCATCGTTTGTCCGCAGATCCAGCACGGCCATTCTCGTCATTGCCCGGCCGACACTGTCTCCGTCCCATGCGGCGGCAGCATAGCTGTCGTAGGCCTTGCCGTATTCGTGCAGGGCTTCACAGATCAGACCCCGCAGATACGGGATCTCGCCGTTCATCGGACGGGCATTGAACAGCGTTTGTGCCTCCCATGCCCGGTCAATATAGGCAAGTGCCTCGTCAAAACGGCAATAACGGTAGCGGAAGGCGGCCATTGCCGTCAGTGAGGGGATGTGCTTGGGGTCGATTTGCAGCGCCTTTTCCCAGTAGACATCCGGATAGACCGCCGGGTCACGGTACTGATCGACATGCAGACCCGCCAGATACAGCGAGCGGACATCGCTGAGGCTGTCCGCCTGCGGCGTGTCCTCAATGGGGTCGGGCATGGCGAAGCGGTCCGGCTCCTCTTCCGTGTAGTCCATCAGCAGCCGGTTTCCGGAAAATACCTTTACCGATACGGGGAAGGAAAGGGCGGTTTCCACGCAGAGGACTTCGCCGGGCTCTGTGTGGGCGGCGGTGCTTGCGGTGTGTGCATTTCCGCAGGAGATCTCAAGCTTCAGATCGTCGTGTGCCTCGGTAAACTGGAAACACGCCTTTCCTTCGTCCTTGCGGAGGGAGAGGGCGCCGTGCAGGTTGGCAAAGTCCGGTGCACCGATCTTCGAGATCGGGAACCAGTACTGGGAGAAACGCTTGGTCTCGTAGGGCTTCAGCCATGAGAAGTTGGGCTGGTTGTCGGAATAGCTGCCCGCCATCAGCTCGGCATAGGCGCCGTCGGTATCGGTCAGCGCATTCTCCCATGAGCGGGAGAGCTGGTTGTAGCCCCAGGTGAACATTTTCTTGCCGGGGGAAATGTGATGGTCGGCGATATGCACGACGCCGCACTGCTTTCCGTCGTCATAGCCGCCGAAGAAGTCGTACTTCGAGGCGGCGGAGAAATAAGAGGTGGCGTCCCTCGTGTTCTTGTGCAGGGAGATATCCGTGGGCTTGCGGATGTCGATGCCGTTATAGACGCAGTTGTCGGCCACGGGGAAGGCGGCTCTGGATTTGAGATAGTGGAAGCTCACATAGGTGACGTCCTTGGGGAAGAAAATGCGGTAGTTCTCGTTGACGGGGACGGCGGCGTTCTCCCACCACAGGAAGGACTTGGGCAGCTCCGTGCGGTTGTACAGCTCGACCCTCGTCTCCAGATACGTGCAGCCCGGCCGCAGGACGATCGAGACCATGCCCTTCATCCGGTCGATGGGGTCGTGCTCCGAAAGGCGGCACAGGGCAGAGCCGTCCGGCAGGGTTTCGGTGGCAAAGTCGCAGGGCATGAAGCCGGAGGCCCGGTGATGGAAGGGCCAATTGAATTCGATGCCGCCGGAGATCCACGAGCCGAGCACGCCGATCAGGGCGGGCTTTATGACATGCTGATGATAGAAGAAGTCGTAGCCGGTGGTCTTGTCCCGGGCGGCGAACACTCTGCCGCCGATCTCCGGGAGGATGTCGACGGAGATCAGATCGTTTTCCAGACGGACGACGGTGTACTCCCTGTCGATGGTTCTGTCATGGCATACGCCCAGCACGACCTTGTTGGGGTACGGGCGGCCGGTGGAGCGCTGATGCACCCGGTTCTCGGCATAGATCGGGAGCTCCTCGGCATCGGGCTGGGGGTAGGTACGGATGACCTGCCGGAATACGTTAACGCTGACCTGCTGCATATTCTGATACCTCGTTTTTTTTATTACAGTATACCATGCGGCACAGGGGTTGTAAAGGCGAAAAAAGGTGCGGAAACGGAACACGGAATTTGTCTTGACGGCCCGGGCTTTTGTGGTATAATCTATTATGGTGTGATATATCATGACAGGAGGGGGACGGCATGAAGCTGTTTGTACTGACGGAGCCGCTTTTCCGCAGCTCGCCGTGGTGCGTGCGCATCGTGAGCGGACTGCATGAGGTCCTGCGCAGCAAAAAGACGGAGGCCTCGTTTTTCGAGACCGCCGGTGAACTGCCCTTATCTGCGGGAGCGGAGCCGGGCTTCGTCCTCGTGATAGGCTGCAATCCCGACTGGGTCGCCGCCTGCATTGCGGAGGGAAAGCGGCGCAGACTGCATCCGGTGGTCATCAGCTGCAGCGAGACCCGGCTGCCGTTCGGGGTGAGCTCCGTATGCACCTCCTCGGACGAGGCGATGGCGGCGCTGCTGAACGTGCTGAAGGCCGGCGGCAGAAAACATCCGGCGCTTTACGGCTGCAATCCCGATTCCCTTTCCGACCTGCGGAAGAAGCAGTCCTTTCTGTCGAATACGCTTTTTCCCGTGACGGAGGACGACGTATTTTCCAACCGGGGCTCGCTGGCAGCCTGCTTTTCCGATTTCCTTGCCCGCAGCGCCGAATATGACAGCGTGATCTGCGTCAACAGCTATTCCGCTGTGCATCTGACCCAGAAGCTGAAGGCGGCGGGGACCGGGCATCTGACGGCGGCTTTCGGGGATGCCCGGCTGCTGCAGCGCTGCGCTCCCGATGTTCTGACCGTTTCGGCCGGATATGAGGAGTTCGGAAAGGCCGCCGTCTCCATCTGCGAGCAGCTGTCAAGGAACCCGGCGCTGGAGGCGATGCTGGTGTATGTCCGCTGGGATACCTCCCATCTGGGGGCGGCGGACACCGATCCCGCAGTCACGGCTGCGGCGGACCCGTCAACGGCGGATACCCGTTTCTACGGAGACGTGGACATGCAGAACATGCTGTCGCTGGAGAACATGCTCCTGTCCTGCAGCGACACACAGCTGAACATTCTGGATCTGCTGCTGGACGGCGGCTCGGCGGAGGACATCGCCGAACAGTGTTACCTTTCCCTCAGCAGCGTGAAGTATAATATCCGCAGGCTGGAGCAGCTGGCTGGCTGCGGGACGAAGGCGGAGCTTCTGGCCAAAATGCGGGTCTATATGGACGGCTCCTGCTGATCCGGCGCTTGACAAGGACGACGGTATTGTGTTATACTGAAACGGAACTGAACGACGAAAGGATGTTTATTTATGAAAAAGTTTGTTCGATTGACCGCCCTCGTACTGGTGCTGCTTCTGGCGGCCATGCCTGCCTTTGCGGCAAAGAAGACCTATTCCGGCATGGCGAATGACGTGCTGGACACCATGTACTACAACGATGCCTATTGCAGCAGAGCGCCGGAGCGCTCCGCCAACGGCTTGTACAGCATGGTGGATATGCTCTCTATCATTGCCACCGAGCTGGCGTACAACGATCCGATCTATCTGGACGAGATCAATGCCGTGCTGTACGATCTGGACGAGATCGATCTTCAGTGCAAAAGCACCGTGAAGAAGATCGCCAACGGCGCCTACCGCACGGTGGAAATGCTGGCGGTCATCGCCCACGAGCTGGACTACAAGGGCAGCTACAAGAGCAAGATCAACAAGGTCATCAAGAACATGGACGAGATCGACCTGGGCTGCACCGAGACCGCACAGCAGACCGCCAACGGCCTGTATCGGGCGGTGGATATGCTGGAGCTGATCGCCAAGGAGCTGGATACCGGCAACAGCTACAAGAAGGCCATCAAGGGCGTCATCACCGATTACGAGGCCAACGACCTGTACTGCTATGAGGCCGCCGAGCAGAGTGCCAACGGCGCCTACCGCATGGCCGAGATGCTCAGCATCATCGCCTATGAGTGCGACTATTCGGCATACTACACGAGCTATATCGATGATACGCTGGCACTGATGATGGCCGAGGACGCCGCAGCGTCCGGCACGGCACAGCAGATCGCCAACGGTATCTACAGAAGCGTTGAACTGGCTTCCGTCATCGCCTTCGAGAACGAGTGAGAAACAAAAGTGTGCAGTGTGCAGTGACCAGTGTGCAGCTAGCCGACAGCGTATGCTGTCGGCAATTGTTATACAATATTTAAAGTCCCTTCCCAGCTCACTGGGAAGGGGGGACCGCCGTAGGCGGTGGGTAGGGCTGATAATGTAATGCAGTTGGCGGAACACCATTTTCGCTACATATCCGGCCCTATCCGCCTCGCTCATGCTCGGCACCTTCCCCACTGAGGTGGGGAAGGACATTTTTATAATTGACTAACTAAAACTGCACACTGCCAACTGCTCACTCGGCTTTGCCGGAGGCAAAGCCTTCGTATTCCTGCAGGAAGAATTCTGCGTGCTTCTGGCTGTTGATGGTGATGTAGTTATCCTTGAACACGACATTGACCCGGAACTGGCCAAAGCTGATGTCGGAGATATGGCAGAAGATCATCAGCGACTGCGGCAGCATCCATGCGGCGGAGGTGAAGGCGGTGAGCTCCCGGTTTGCGGGAACGCCGATGCGCCGTCCGTTGTAGTGGGTCTCGGGGAAAGCGGTCTCGCAGGTGGCACCGAAGGTGAAGGGCAGCGCATGGACGCCGGTGGCGTTTTCCCAGTTCCATACGCCCTTGCCGTCTTCAAAGTCGAAGCGCACCCACTTCATGCCCATCTTGTTGCCCTCGTCCATGATGTACGTTTTTCCGCTGACCAGAGCGGCAACGGGCGAAGTGGTCTCGCCGTCGGGCATGACCAGCGTGAGGGTTGCGGCCTTCTTTGCAAGACGCTCGGCGGTCGTCTTGTCCTCGGGCAGGGGCGCATCGGACAGGGAGGGCAGCAGGTACTGATAGATCGAATCGAACAGGGCATAGCGGGAGGGCTTTTTCATCTCCTCATAGCCGGTGGTGATGACGAGGAGGTCCTGCTTGGGGTAGCAGATGGCGAACTGGCCGCCCATGCCGTGGAAGGCGAAGCTGCCTTCTCTGCCGCACCAGAACTGATAGCCGTAGCCCTGACCGTCGTCGCCGTTGGCCTCATCCAGACTGTTGTCGATCTGCTTGGCGGTGGCTTCCCTCAGATAGGCTTCGGGCAGGAGCTGTTTGCCGTTGTGCTTTCCGTAGTGCATGCACAGGTTGGCAAATGCGGCAAATTCCCTCGTGGTGGCCATCACGCCGGAACCGCCCCATTCATGACCGCAGGGGGACTCCACGCAGTACAGCTCTTCGGAGATGCCCAGCTCGTCGAACACGGGGCGCAGCACCTCGGTGAATTCCTTGCCGGTGACACGCTTGATGATCATGCAGAGCATCGTGGTGGCGGTGGTGCAGTAGGAGAACACGGTGCCGGGCACGTGATCCACCTTTGCGGTGAAGAAGGTGGTCTCCCAGTCGGGATCGGAGGGCTTGTAGCTGGCGCCGCTCTCATAGCAGGTCGCCATCATCAGCATATCCCGAATGGTCATCATCGCCAGATACGGATGGATGTCCTTGGGTGCTTTGTCCGGGAAGAAGCTGACGGCCTTGTCGGAAAGATGCAGCTTGCCCTGCTCGATCAAAAGTCCCACGGCGCAGGAGACGAAGCTCTTGCTGCAGGAATACAGCCTGTGACGGAAGGAAGCGTCAAAGGGCTTCCAGTACGCCTCGAACACGATCCTGTCATGGCGCATGATCAGCAGCGAATGCTGGACGAACTTCCGGCTCGTGAGGCTGTCAAGATAGGCCTCGACGGCTTTCGAGGGGATGCCGACGCTTTCGGGAGAATATACGGGCAGCTCGGAACACTTCATAAATACGGTCACTCCTTCCAGATGGCTTCGGTCAGCAGTCTGGTCGCCTCGTCGGGACGGCGCACGCTGCTCATGTCAAAGGATTCTCCGATGTTGATGGTGGTCTTGTGGAACGGCTTGACGGCGCTGATATGGATGGGCACCACCTTTGCTCCGCTGCGCATGGCGATCAGCGTGGCGCCGCTGAGCAGCTCCCGGTGGTCGTCCAGCTTGTAGCGGTGTCCCTGGGGGAATATCGCAAACACCCGGCCTTCACGGATCAGGCTCATGGCATTGCGCATGGCGGACATATCGGTGTGTCCTCTGTCCACGGCGAACATGCCGAGCTTGGTGAAGAACGCAGCGGTGAGCTTTGTCTTGAACAGCTCCTTCTTGCACATGAAGTGCAGCTCCCGGTG
>JAZLHZ010000284.1:0-2084 GCA_045617085.1 Clostridia bacterium | reverse complement strand
TGAAGCTCAGCGGCATCAGATAGCCGTACATGCCGTAGAACAGCATGCTGAACGCATAGATGAATACGAAGGGGATCAGCACCCGGTTTTCCAGCAACACCCGGATGACGTTCTTGCTGCTGCTTTTTTCCTCGTATTTGTTTCCGCTGTCCTTGACGGCGCTCATGTCCCTTACGAACAGGTCAAATATCAGAATGGAAAAAAGCTGCACACAGCCGCTCAGCACGAACATGAAGCCCAGATGATCCTTCATCAGCAGTCCGCCCAGCGTGGGAGCCAGCACCATGCCCAGATTCATCGCCAGATAGTGGAGCGAATAGGCCTTGTCCCGGTCGGCAGAGGTGGTGAAGTCGGCGGTCAGGGTCTGATATGCCGGGGACTCTGCCGCCTGAAGCAGACTTCCGAAGAGGTAGCAGGTGATCGTGATCTTGTTGATGCCGGCCAGACCGCAGACGATATAGATTATGGACGTTGTGACGTCGCAGATGTTGATCAGCAGCTTTTTGTTCATGCGGTCTGCCAGCTTGCCGCCTAAGAGATGGATCGGCAGCGACAGCACGGTGTAGATCAGAAAGTACAGGGCGATTGCGCTGGCGTCCATGCCCAGTTTGGACGAGAGGATCAGCGTCAGCAGCGGTCCCACCATGGAACCGGCACAGTCGATCAGCTCGCAGATGCCGAGAACATAGATCTCCTTCCGCAGTCCTCTGTATTGGTCAATCAGTTTCATTATATGTCTTCCTTTGGATTTCCTTTGTCAGTCAACGGCATCGAAGGCATTTTCGATATATTCAATGCTGTCGGGAAATGTGATCAGCGCCGCATCAAAGCGGGCATACCGGTCGGTCATGTGCGCCATTTGCAGATACAGCCGGGCAGCCTTTGTCAGCGAGCGCATTTTTCCCTGCGTGATCGCCTCATGCGGATCCAGACTTGTGCGCAGCTTGACCTCGACAAAACAGATGATATCGTCGATCTGCGCTACGATGTCGATCTCGCCGCATTTTACGGTGAAGTTGCGGGCGAGTATGGTGGCATGCTTCACGTCGGTGAGGTACTTGACGGCGATCTCCTCGCCCATGTGGCCGATACTGCGGTTACCTGCCATAGCCGCCTCCGAGAATGTTCTGAATGAAGCTGAGCCGATGCTCCGGACAGGGGCCGTACTTCTTCAGCGCGGCGATATGCTCCGCAGTCCCGTAGCCCTTGTTCTTTGCAAAGCCGTATTCGGGGTATTTGGTGTCCAGCTCCTGCATATACCGGTCTCTTTCCACCTTGGCGACAATGGAAGCGGCGGCGATCATAAAGCATTTGGCATCTCCCTGTATGATCGAGGTGCTTTCTCCGGGCAGCTTCAGCCCTTTGACTGCATCGATCAGGAAATGTGCGCCCACGGCATCGGCGGCGGCATCCTCCATGGCTTCCTTGGTGGCGTTCAGAATGTTGATTTCGTCGATGCGCTGACAGGTGCGCCAGCCGGTCTTGACATAGTCGGCGGCGGAAAGCAGCTCGTCATGCAGCCGCTCCCGCTTTTTTTCGGCGACCTTCTTGGAGTCGTTCACGCCGAGGATCAGCTTTGCTTCGGGCACGATGATGCAGCAGGTGACTACGGGCCCGGCGAGGGGACCTCTGCCCACCTCGTCGATCCCGGCAACGCTCAGCCCTTTTGCCCAAAGCTGCCGTTCATATTCCAGCATCCGTTCCAGTCTGTCTTCGTCACTTTCCCGGGGCATGACGCTTTACCTCCTGCCGTAGCCGTTCTTATAGGGACGGGGCTTTTTCTTTTTCATTTCGGGATGCTCGTCCAGGGCATCCTGAAGCACGGGTACCGGCGCTTCGTTGCTGGCAAAGGTGCCGGGCTGCTGGATGCTCAGCTTGCCCACGAGTCCCGCACGGAACTCATCCAGCACCAGTGCGGCGGCTCTTGTGATGTCGTGCCGTCCGCCGGACAGCAGCCAGCCTCTGCCGACGCAGATGCGATCCAGTACGGTCTCGACCTCGTGCCACTCGCCGTCATATTCGGGCTGCGGCGGCTCGATGTCCTCCTCCGTGATGTGGAACCGCTCGCAGACGGCGGCGGGGGA
>JAZLHZ010000283.1:0-12555 GCA_045617085.1 Clostridia bacterium | reverse complement strand
GATGGCCGTGCGCAGGGGCGAACCTTCCTCAAAAGCCGGAGCCATCATCGCATCGATGCCGTACTGCATATACGCATCCAGCACCTGCGCCGTGGCTTCGGGGTCGGAGTGGCGATTTTTGTTCATCTTGTCTGCAGCTGCGCCGGTATGGCTGTAACCCAATATCCAGTTGGAGCCGATAAGCATTCTGGGCAGCGAAACGCCTGCCACCTCGGTGCGGGGAAATTCTGTCATGGTTCGATCCTCCGTATAAAAAAAGTCAAAACTCCCCCATCGAATAACAGGGGAGTCCGGTTTCGTCAGCCGAAATACTTCTTGCGCAGTCCGTCCAGAACGGCAAACGCCTTCTTGCCGTCCTCCAGCATATCCTTGCAGCCGGCTTCGATGCTGATCCTGCCGTCATACTTTCCGACCTTGAGCGCCTCAAAGACCGCATCGTAATCGTTGTCGTCGCCGGGGTACGGCCAGTCTCTGCCGCCCTCATCGCCCATCGAATGGCTGATGTGGACGTGCTTGAGCAGCTCGCCCGCCTGGGTAAAGGCGGAGAAGGGCTCGTGACCGCAGAGCATGTGATGGGTGTCGCCCAGCGTGCCGATATGCTCCAGATTCAGCAGTGCGCTCATCATGGTGCCCTCGGTCACAAGGTTCATGATGTTGCTTTCCTTCCTGCGCAGCGGCTCGATGGCCACATCGATGCCGTACTTGGCGCAGTACTCGTTACAGATGGTGAGATAGCGGGCGATCTGACGCCATGCCTCTGCCTGCGGGAATCCCTCGGGCACATTGCGGCTGGCGCTGCTGCCGTACACGACGACCTTGATGCCGAAGGCATTGGCTCTGCTGAACGCCTTTTCGAGATACGCACGAATCTTACTCTCGTCGAAATCGGGGCCGGTGGTCCGCACATCGCTGCCGATCATACCGTTGGCCGCCTCTGCGGGGATGGGAGCCGCCTTCACCAGCTTCAGCTGCTCGGCATACTCCTCCTCGGTCAGATTGGCCAGCCAGTTGAGGCTAACCTCGTAGTACTCAAATCCCGCCTGCGCAATGACGGCGGCGTTTTCGGGCTTTGTGCATATTCCGAGCTTTATCATTTGTGTTTTCCCTTTCGTTTTTTGCTTTTTTACAGGAGCACGAACAGTACTGCCCGTGCTCCGTCGCTTATTATTTAGGACTGCTTGCTGCCGTAGGTGTTTTCGGTGTCGAGGGTGACATCCTGCGTGGTCTTATGACGGGAGGTGGCGCGCAGCTTGTTCAGCTCCTCGATATACAGATCCTCGTCGATGGGCAGCTCGACGGTCTTGTCCAGCCAGCTGGACAGATACATCGCATTGGCCAGAGTCAGGCCGCGGATGCCTTCCACGCCGCTGGCGACCAGGGGCTCGCCGTTCAGGATATGAGCGGCATAAGCTCTGAGGACTTCCTTATGCTGGGGGTTGAAACCGTCGGTGGGAACCTCGAAGCGCTCCATCTTGGGCGTGCCGAAGCCGTTCTTCCAGGTCTTGGAGAACTCCTGCTCGAACATTTCCAGCTTGGTCATGTACAGCTTGCCGTTCTCGACGATCAGGCTGCCGCCGTCCAGCTGCACCTCGAAGCGGTTGCTGCCGGGGCAGTCGCCGGTGGAGGTGATGAACACGCCGGTGGCGCCGTTCTCATACTCTACGTATGCGGTCACGTCATCCTCGACCTCGATGTCATGCCACTTGCCTCTCTTGCAGTAGGCACGTACCTTGGTGGGCATGCCGCAGATCCACTGCCACAGGTCCAGCTGATGGGGGCACTGGTTCATCAGAACGCCGCCGCCTTCGCCGTCCCAGGTTGCACGCCACGCGCCGGAATCATAGTAGCTCTGGCTGCGGTACCAGTCGGTGATGATCCACGTGGTGCGGCGGATCTGGCCCATGGAACCGGAATCGATGATCTCCTTCATCTTGCGGTACACGCAGTTGGTGCGCTGGTTGAACATGATGGCGTAGGTCGCCTGGCTCTTGGAAGCCAGCTCGTTGACCTCACGCACGGCCTTGGTGAACACGCCGGCGGGCTTCTCGGACAGAGCGTGGATGTTCCGCTTCAGAGCCTCGGTGACCAGCACGGGATGCATATAGTGGGGGGTGGCAATGATGACGGCCTCGACGAGACCGCTGTCCATCATCTCAATGGCGTCGGTAAACAGAGCGGCATCAGGGCATACGCTGTGACCCCAGTCCAGCTTCTCCTGCTTCAGATCGCAGAAAGCGGTGATCTCCATGTTGGGTACTCTGCCTTCCACGATGCTCTTGGTGTGGCCGGAGCCCATGTTGCCCAGACCGATAATACCGACCTTGACCTTGGTTCTGATTTCTTCGCTCATCTTGAATGTCCTCCATATGTTGTTATAGTTCGGAGTGAGGAGTGTGAAGTGAGGAGTTGTGTTCCTGTTCGGGTTTCCGTCCTCTTCCATCTCTCATTCCTTTTTTGTTGGCTCTTCATTTTTATGGGAGTCCTTCCCCCACCTCAGTGGTGAAGGACTTTAGACTGCTTTATCGATTTCAATAAATTGCTAATTGCACATTGCTAATTGCTAATTCAACAACGGCTCACTGTTCACTGCAAACTTGAAATGACGTTCTTTATCGCCGCCACGGCTGCGTCAAAAGCGGTCTCCTTGTCGGGATAGCTGAACTTATGCTCCAGCTTCTCGTCCTGAAGTGCTGCCAGACCGTCAAATACCGTGAGATGCGGCTCGATGGTGAGGATGACCTCACCCTGGATCTTGTTGACCTGAGACAGTATCCACGGCAGCGAGCCGTCGCCCATGCCTGCGGGAACCACGGCACCGGTCTCCTTGATGGCGTCCTTGATGTGCATATAGGTGAGGTACTTTTCCAGCTTCGGGAAGGCGGTCTTCGGGACTACGCCGCACTGAATAAAGTTGGCGGGGTCGAAGATGCAGCCCATACGGCTGCCGTACTGCTCCATGATGTCCACGCAGCGGTCGTCGGTATCGCCGTAGATGCCCTTTTCGTTCTCATGACACAGCTTGATGCCTGCCTTGTCGGCCACGTCCAGCATCATGCCCAGCTGATCCATGACCTTATTGCGCCAGTCGGCGGGCTTGCTGCCGTCCTTGGGCATGTGGAAGCTGAACATGCGGATGGTCTTTGCGCCCATGATGTTGCAGATATCCAGTCCCCGTTTGAAGGCGTTCAGATGCTCGGTAAAGTCCGCCTCGATGGGATACTTGCCGAAGGGGGAACCCATGGCGGAGAAGCCCACGCCGGCATCGTCCAGTTTCTTCTTTGCCAGCTTTGCCTCGTCGTCCGTCAGCTCCGATACGTTCTTGCCGTCAACGCCGCGCATTTCGATGCGGTCGATCCCGTTTCTCTTCAGCGCTGCCAACTGTTTATCCAGCTTTGCATCCGCCTCATCGGCAAATGCGGAGAGTCTGAAATTTGCCATAAGCAAACACCTCCTGTTTTCTTAGTGTACAGTATACACTTTTTCACTCCGGTTGTCAATGATTGTTTTGACATTCAGATGAATCATTTTGTTTGTATACCCCCGGTTTCCGCCCTCAGGAAAGCTCGATAAATACAAAACCGTGGGGGCGTATCGCAAAACGCAGCTCCCGGATCACGCCGTTCTTTTTCCCGATCCACAGCTTTTCATCGCTGACAGCCCGGGTGATCTGCGGCAGCTCCAGCCGTACGACTGCCTGCTTCTCCGCCCTTTCGGCATTGTCGAACGGGGTATAGTCGATGGCCAGCAGCACCATTTTCCCCTTCGCCGTTCGGAACAATGTGACGCCGACATTTTCGCCCTTTGCCATCGGCCGGGACAGCCTTTTTGTTTCCGCTTCCAGACATGCCCGCAGCAGTCTTCCGACGATATGATAGGCATTCGAGGCATTGGTCTTGGCGGTATCCTCGCTGCCCAGATTCTCGATGTCGGTGTTGATGAGCAGCGTCCGCTCTCCGGAAAGGATCGCAGGAAGCTCTCCGTCGGCCGTCAGAACAACTCTTGCGGTATCGGGCGCATAGGCAAACCGGGCATGCCTTCCGTATACGGATTCCTTTTCGCCGCCGTATTCCACGGTGCAGATATCCGCCTCCCGGGCTTCCTTTCTCACTCCGAAGAGGTCTTCCAGCCCCGAAACATCGAACATGCCGATCAGATTTACGCCCTCGTCATACAGGCGCCGGATCTCGGCTTTTTCCCGATCGGACGCCGACGCCAGCGACGGAAGCACCAGCACGTCACAGTCCGAAGCCGTCAGCTTTCCGAGCGTCCGCCGCAGGACAGCGAACCCGTTGGGCAGACCTGCCTCCCGGGAGCATTCGTGCAGCAGCCCGAAGGCCGTCTCGCTGCGGTTGTACATGGCGTATTTCCTGCGCTTTTCCGTCACCGTTTCGGAGAAGACCTCATCCGCATCGTCAAAGTCCGCCGCAAAGGCCATACTCCGCAATGGCCGCTCCGGACGGTACTCCACGGCGTAGTACCAGTCCCTGATCAGCCGGTTCATGAAGTCGTCCGTAACGTCGCTTCTGTGGAAGCCGTAGTTATCCCAGTACCGCCATCCGTCCTCGGTACGGCAGGCGGTATTGAACACATATTCAAAGGCATGCGTCGAGTTCTGATACGGCTCCACGGAATATGCGCCCATTGGCGCATGGGCATACTTGACGGCGCCGTCGATGCAGCCGCCCGGACTGCCCTTGTACTGTTCGGGATAGATCCTCGCTCCCGGGAAATGCAGACACAGGGTCATCATGCCGAAGGCGCCCCGGTACGTCTGATATGCGCAGGAATACGGATAGTCCTCAAACACCATGAAGCCGGTATAGATGTCTTCCGTCAGCGCTTTCGACAGAGGCAGACCGAAGGAACGTATCGTGCGGTAGGTCATCGTCGGCATGACGTAGGCATTGAAGGGGCCGTAAAACGAGCGGCGCACCGCCGGATTTGCCTTTTTCAGTTCCTCATTCTGCCTGCGGAAAAGCTCCAGCACCCGGTCATTCACATAGGTCACCCAGTCGCCGCCGCAAGCCTCCATGAACGAACGGAACACGTCATACGGGATCTTCTTTTCCTGCAGGGCTTTCCCGATGATGTTTTCCGCCTTTTCGCTGCGGCGGATGAAATCCTTCAGCAGTTCCCGCTGAAAAGAATTGTTGATCCTCGAATACTCCCAGAAATCGGAGCGGAAGGGAAAACACGACCCGGAGCCCAGCCAGTCGTCCGTCCCGTCGTCAATACCGCTGAACAGATAATCCGCCTTCTGCCGCACGATGTCATGCCGGGCGGAGGTAAAGTCATTGGCGGTGCGCTTTGCCAGCCATGCGAACCATTCCCGTTTGAAGGGCTTGATGACCTCCCACGTCCTGCGCTTCTCCGCCTCAATGGGCGTATCCGTCACGCAGGTGATGAAATGCTCCACATCGCAGGAGGGCATGGGATTCCACAGATCAAAGCTGTTGCGCATGAGCCACTTTTGCTCGTTCGGCATGGAAAAGGTAAAGGGCAGCCCCGTTTTCAGCGCCGGGTTCTCGTCGGTATCCCGATCAAACACCTCAAACACGCAGGAGGCATCCGCATACGGCGTATCGCCGTAACTCAGGCGGAACAGGATGCGGTACACGCCGACCGGCAGCGATGAAAACTCCGCTTTCGCCCGAAGCTCCGCATACCCCTTCATCCATTTCCCCACGGTAACGGCGGCGGCGCCCGTTCGGAGCTCTTTTCTGCCGAATGCGTCCGTAATGACGGCGCTGACCGACAGATAATCCGTGTCCGTCAACGTATGGAATATCAGCTCGAAGGACGGCTTCTCCCGCCGCTCGAAATAGTGATTGCCTTTCAGATGTTCAACGATCTCGTCCCTGTGCCAGGCATCTGCCGGGATCAGTGACAGGGCAAACTTGTCCGGCGGCGAAACGATCTCCCAGCTGTCTCTGCCGTCTGTCCGGGCGCCGCTGTACAGCAATCCGCCGTTTTTGTCGAACCGGAATTCCCTGCCGCCCGCCTGACAGTTGTAGCCTGAACAGGAAAGCCTTTCATAGCCGAAGATCAGCGTGCAGTCGTCCCCGATCTCGGGCAGAGAAAACAGTCCGCTCAGCGGCAGCGGCACATCACCGAAAAAGCCCTTCTGGCATTCCCAGAAGATATTGGGATCGATAAACCGGTTTTCTCCGGGAGACAGCATAAAGATATGTTCTTTCCCGTCCGTCCCGATCCCGACGTAGGGTGACACCATAACGTCCTTTTCGGCAACATACTGACCCTTCCGTTCCTCCCGATTGACCGGCCGGGTCTTCGTGCCGCCGTCAAGGCTCGCCTTCAGATAGTTCCTGCCGCCGATCTCAAGGAGCTCCCATGTGACCCGATAGGGAATATCGCCGCCGTTGATCAGGGGGATCTGTACCGTTACGGGAGGCAGAAGCTCTCTTTCGGGAAGCTCGTCCCGGATCTCCAGACACAATCCGTTCAGTATCAGCTCGCCGATGAACGCTGCCCGTTCGATCGCCATATAACCCGGCTGCACATTGCAGGAAAAAGCCGCCTCAAGCCCCGAGACCCGGCAGACGACCCCGCCGGGCTCCGCGGTCAGCGAAAAAGGAATGCTTTCCTCCTCGTTCCAGCAGACGTCATCAAACCGTCTTTCCTCCCGCACGGTAACAAGGCTCTTTTCAGTCTCGATCAGCGACACGGTCAGCGCCCCCGCAAGGTCATAATGCACCCGGATACCGCTGCCCCGGCGCTTCTCTGTGTCATAGCCGAACAGCACCGAGAATTCCGGGGCGATCTCCTGCATGTAGTTGATCCGGAAGCAGAACGAAAGCTCGCCGCTCACAAAGGGCGGGCTGTTGAGGATATGCCGGTTGCCCACCGATTTCAGCGAGAACCCCATTTCGGTCACTCCCGCATGGAGATTCGCCGTCTCGGTATGCCGTTCCGCAGTAAGGGAGTACGGCTGGCGGTTTTCGTCAAAGGAGCGGAATTCGTCATACAGTCTGAACATTTCGGATCGTCCCCTCTCATGCTGTTTGAGCATCATTATATCACAAACGGATCGGTTTTTCCACTTTTTTGCGAAAAAACGGACTCCGATTTCCCGATTTTTGCACGCCGGCCCCTTCCGTAAAACAGGTGTTTTATTTTCTTCTTGACATATTATATGGAAAATGTTATAATATGCTTGGATAATACCGTAACCTTCGAATCGCACACATTTTCCCTAAGGAGGGCGTACACATGAAAGTCTCTATTTTTCTCGACAATCTCGAAGCACTGTGCAAGCAGAAGGGCTGCACCCTCGGTGCGGCACTGAACGAGGCACGGCACTGCGGCATTGAATACATCGACCTGAATGCGGCGTACAAGGGGGTTGACGAGCTGCCTCATCTGTTAAAGAAAACGGATCTCAAGGTGGGAGGCATGTACGCCATTTTCGATTTTGCCCATGATCTGCAGCCGGAAAAACAGCAGCGGGTGGTCATGCTGGCAAAAACGCTGGGCGCACTCAACATCATGGCCGTGCCGGGCTTTGCCAAAGAGGGCGACGACCATGACACCGTACTTGCAAATATGATCGAAGGCCTGAAGAGCCTCGTGGCGCTGGCTGCCGATCAGTCGCTGCGGGTCTGCATCGAGGATCACGGCTTTGCAAGGGGCTATTACGGCACTGCAGAAGAAATGCTGTACCTCGTGGAAAACGTACCCGGGCTCCAGATCAACTTCGACACCGGCAATTTCCTGATCCATGATGCGGATGTATTGAAGTCCTTTGAGCTGCTGAAGAACCACATCATCCACGTCCACATGAAGGACTGGTCGTATGCGCCGCTGCTTCAAAACGACGAAATGCTGGACTGCCCCGGCTGCACCAGAAAGCTGTATCCCGCCCCCATCGGCAACGGCGAGCTGCCCATTGCCGAGGTCGTGCGCAGGCTTTCGGAGCGCAAGTACAACGGCATCTGCACCATCGAGCAGTTCGGCACCGCCGATCAGCTGATGTACATGCGCAGGGGCGCAAAATGGCTCGTCAATATCATCGACTGAGCATTATAAAACAAGGAGGACGGACGCATGTCTCAACTCGACCTTGAACTGAACAAACTCGGAAAATTCAGCGGCGGCAAGCTTGCACAGCGGCTGTATTACGAGCTGCGCTATGCAAGACGTGTCAGCGAGGCGCTGAACGGAAAGCACGACGCACTGGTGCTTTCGGCGCTGGAAAAGGTCTCTTCTCTGATTTCCGCCGAAGGCAGCATTACCGACAAACGGGTAAAGGAGATCGAAAAGCTGCTTTCCCCGATGCAGGAGGACTGCAAGAAGTACAAGCTGATGCTCTGCGGCCATGCGCACATCGACATGAACTGGATGTGGCGCTATGACGAGACGGTGCAGATCACGCTGGACACCTTCCGCACGGTGCTGAACCTGATGAAGGAGTTCCCGAAGTTCACCTTCTCCCAGTCCCAGACCTCCGTCTATGCCATCTGCGAGGAGTTCGATCCCGACATGTTCGCCGAGATCAAAAAGCGCATAAAGGAAGGCCGCTGGGAGGTCACCGCCTCCACATATGTGGAAGCCGACCGCAACATGGCCAACGCCGAATCCGTCGTGCGCCAGCAGCTCTATTCCAGAGAGTTCTTTGAAAAGAGAGGCATCACGCCCTCCGTCATCGACTTTGAGCCGGACACCTTCGGCCACAATCAGAACGTGCCGGAGCTGCTGTCTCAGGCAGGCGTCAAATATTACTACCACTGCCGGGGTCTGGAAGGTCACGACCTGTATAAATACCGTGCGCCCTCCGGCAGCGAGATCCTCTGCTACCGGGAGCCGTTCTGGTATAACTATGACGTGAACGGCGACCTCGTTTCCTATGCTCCCCTGTTCTGCGAGAAATACGGCGTGGAGTATGCCCTGCGTGTCTACGGCGTGGGCGACCACGGCGGCGGACCCACCCGGCGCGACCTCACCCGCCTCACCGAAATGCAGAAGTGGCCGATCTTCCCCACGCTGGAGTTCGGCAGCTTCAAGAAGTTCTTCGACAGCTGCGCCAAGGCGACAAAGGCGCTGCCCGTCGTCGATCACGAGCTCAACATCCTCTTCCCCGGCTGCTACACCACCCAGAGCGGCATCAAGAAGGGCAATGCCTATGCCGAGCGTCTGATGGCGGAGAGCGAGCAGCTTTCGGCCTTTGCCGGAAACACCCGGAAGGACAAGATGCGGGAGGGCTGGACCAAGGTACTGTTCAACCAGTTCCACGACATTCTCCCCGGTTCCGGCGTACCCGGCACCAGAGACCGTGCCCTCGGCGAATATCAGCAGGCCTACGCCATCGCCAACAGCGCCAAGCGAAACGCCATGCGGAAGATCGCCGACGCTATCGATACCTCGTTTGTCAAGCTCGACCCCATTGAGGATTCCAGCGCCACCGGCGCCGGTGTGGGCTTCAATGCCGAGCGCCGCATCACCACCGCCCATGTGGAGGTGGGACAGGGCGGCACGAGGATATTCCACGTATTCAACCAGTGCGCCTTTGACCGCCGGGAAAACGTGCGGCTCACCGTGTGGGACCTGAAGCTCGACAACAAAAAGCTGACCGTCACCGATGCAGACGGCAGGGCGCTCGATTATCAGCTGCTGACCAGCGGCTACAACAGCTATTGGGGTCACGACTATGTGGAGCTGATGGTGTTCATGACCGTGCCCGCCATGGGTTTCGGCAGCTGCATCCTCAAGACCGAGACGAGCGACAGCGACCCCATCGACTTCATCACCTATGAGCACACCGAGCCGGAACGGGATTATTCGATCTCCAACGGCATTGTCAGCGCAAAGATACTGCCCGAAAAGGACTTTGCCGTCCTCGTTTCCGACGGCAAAAAGGACTATGAGCTGAAGTTCGTCTGCCTGCTGGAAAACGCCGAACGGGGCATGACCGCCTGGGTCACCGGCGACGACCTCAATATCATCAAGCCCAAGGGCGTCAGAGTGCAGCGCATCGCCAAGGGCGGCCTGTACAACGCCCTGAAGGTGACGACGGAGCTGACCGACGCCTCCGAGCTGGTCTGTACCCTTTCCGTGGGCAAGGACTCCAAGCGCATCGATCTCTCCTGCGACTGCCGCTGGCTGGAGCCCGGCGATCCCGTGAGCAAGAAGATCCCGCAGCTGCGTCTGGAAGCCGTTCCCGCAGACGGAAAGGCCATTGCCGCCTACACCTGCGATATCCCAATGGGCATGATACAGCGTGCTCCCTCCACGAGAGAAATGCCTGCCCTGCGCTTCATCAGCGACGGCAGTGCCCTGCTGATGACCGACAGCAAGTACGGTTACCGGGGCGACGGCAAGGGCATGGGCGTCACGCTGCTGCGCTCGGCCTACGATCCGGACAACTTCCCGGAGCTGGGCAATCACAGCTTTGAGATCGCCTTTGAGTTCACTGCGGGCGACAATTACCGGCTCGCCGAAAGCGCCCAGCTGTTCCGCTTCACGCCCGAGGTCATCACCGACACGCCCCACAAGGGAACGCTGCCGATGGACTATTCCTTCGCTCAGGTGCTTGAGGGCAGCTTCGAACTGACTGCCGTCAAGGCAAGCGAAGACGGCAAGGGCATCATCCTGCGGGGCTGCGAAGTCAACGGCAAGGACTGCACCGCAAAGATCAAAGTCAACGGCGCCATCAAAGCCTGCCTTTGCTCCTCCATGGAAGAAGAGCTTTCGGACATCGAGATCAGCGACGGCGTGCTGACGTTCAGTGTCAAGCACAACAGCCTCGTCACCATCAAGGTCGTCCTCGGGTAACAATCTTTATCAGCCCCACCCGCCGTAAAATTGCCAATTGCACATCGCCAATTAAATAAAAGTCCGCTCTCCCGTGCCATGAACGCGGGAGAGCGGAACTTTTGCTAACTATTTAGCAATTGATACGGTCGGAAGTGAAAATCACTTGCGATCCCAGTAAGCCTGGGCGATCTTCAGCCAATCCTGCAGGCCGGCTGCGTCGCACTGTGCAACGTAGTTGTCCCAGTCGGTCTCGGGATTCATAGTGCCGGTAGCGAAGGCAGCGATGCACTCCTTGACGTAGGTCTGGACGGTGGTGATGCTGTCGTTGTACATATCGGTCTCTTCGATGGTGTAAACGGGATCAACGAAGATCTGCTCGGGCAGATGGTTCAGATGGCTCTTCTGATAAGCATTGCAGTAACCGGAATGCTTCAGGATATCCTGGGCTGCCCAAGAATCTTCCCAATTGTTGACGAACTCGTCAGCGGGAGTCTTGGTGGCGTCACCGGAGTAGGTGGGGCCGGGCAGCAGGCAGAACCAGTGAGCGTTGTAGATCTCATTGTTCTCAGCAGACCAAGGATCCTTGGTGTTGTTGTTGGGGTTCTCGCCGTAGATGCCTTCGAAGCCCAGAACCATAGCGCCCTGGTTGGCATTGGGATAGATGGCGTCGAATGCCTCGGGATCGTCGGCACGGTACATCCAGTAGCCTTCCTCACCCTTGATGGATACGGGGGCGCCCAGACGAGTCCACAGAGAAACGAATTCCTGAGCAAAGAAGTCCATGTAACGGAAAGCGATCTCGGGGATCTCGCAATCCACAGTGATATGACCGAACTTGGTTACGTTAGCGGTACGCTCGGGGTCATACTGGCCTTCCATGGTGGGGATGTAGTCGTAAGCCAGCAGGTAGGGGTTGCTGGGATCTACACGGATATGAGCGGTAGAACCGTCGATAACGCCGCAGATCTGCTCTTCCAGAGTCTGAGCTTCCAGCATGGCAGCATACTCTTCACGGGTGATGGTGAAGGATACGGGAGCCAGCAGGCCTTCGGTGCCCAGCTTGTTGAGGTAGGTCATGGCTTCCTTCCACTCTTCGGTAACGAAGGGAGCGTAGACAACGTCGTTCTCAACATCCAGCATGTAGCTGCTGTTGTAGTATACGAAGTTGTTGATGAGCCACTCATCGAATTCGCCGGACCATACGCCCTTGGAACCGATCATGGGGAACTCATCGGTGGTGTCGCCGTTGCCGTTCATGTCGTTGTCGCGGAAAGCAACAAGAACATCGTACAGCTCGTCAACGTTGGTGGGCTTCTCAAGGCCGAGCTTGTTCAGCCATACCATGTTGATGTAAGGCATGCTCTTTACGCGGTCGCCGACAGAGCCGGTGTAGAAGCAGTAGGACCACATGGCGCCGTCAGCTTCCTTGGAACGTGCAAAGTATGCATCGTAGTCAGCCTGGGTCATGCCGGGGGCAGCATTCCAGAAGAAGTAGCCGTACTTCTCATGCCAGCCGTTCAGGTCTACGAAGTAGCCCTGATCGCCGTAGGAAGCGGTGGAGCCGCCGAAGTTGTAGGCGATGATGTCGGGCAGGGTCTCACCGGAAGCAAGACGCAGGTCCAGAACGGTACCGGTCTCAGCGCCGGGCAGCAGATCCCATACTACATGGATGCCGGTCTGCTCCTCAACATACTTGGTGAGGTAGTTGTCGTCGTAGTCGGTAACCAGCGCATTCTGTGCGGTGGCGATGGTCAGGTCGACGGGCTCAACAACGATGGGGAGCAC
>JAZLHZ010000282.1:0-2212 GCA_045617085.1 Clostridia bacterium | reverse complement strand
TAGGCTCCGCTGTCGGTTCTGCCGTGGGTGTGGCTGTCGGCTCTGCTGTGGGTGTGGCTGTGGGAACGGGGGTAGGCGTGGGGTCTAATTTGGGGGTCGCACGGCTTTCCACCACGGTCTCGCAGCGGGGGCAGGTCTTTTCTTCCCGGCCTTCGGCTTCATAGGTGGGCTCCAGCACGATCACCCAATCGCCGCACTGATGACCGAGGGGAGAACCCGCCGGCTCTGTGTCTGTTGCCTGAGCGGTGAAGGGCTCTTTGGTGAAGGAGGCTTCGTAATGTCCGGTCTCGGCTTCGGTGCAGGCGGCGGCTGTATCCATGACGTATACGCCGGCAGCAGTTTCCGTGCGGGCGGCATCGCAGCGGGAGCAGGCGCACTCCGCAATGCAGGAATACTCGCCGGTTTTGGAGGAATATCCCCAGATATAGGACGGATCGACAAAATCATGTCCCAGGGGCTCTCCGGATTTGGCAGAATCGGCTGAAGTGTTCTGAACTGTAAATGCCGGATTCTCAAAGGACACGGTATAGTGTCCCAGAGCGGCAGTGATACATGTTGCCTCCGTATCCGGGACGAAGGTGCCGGTCACGGTCTCCGTTTCTTCGCCGTCGCAGAGGCCGCAGATGCGCACTGCAGTGCAGGAAGCGCCGTCCCAAACGTAGTAGGGCTTCACGTATTTATGCGGGATCGGGTCGTCCTTCGATACGGAGCAGGGGTCTGTCTTCTGCATTTCAAAGACCGGATTGGTGAAAACAGCCTGATAATGACCCATTTCGGAAGCGGTGCAGGAAACGGGCTGATCCATCACGTATTCGCCGGGCTGCGTCTCCGTTTCCGCATAGCCGCAGCCGCTGCGGGTGCAGGTGCGCTCCGCCGTGCAGCTGTCCTCGTTCCAGATATAGGATACGGCTGTGAAATCATGCTCCAGAGGTGCCTTGTAGCCGTTGCCGCCCGGCCGTTTCCAGGCGTCCGCATCGATCTGATCGGAACCCTGGCTGTCCGAGAAGCAGTTTTTGCAGCCGCTGCACTGATAATAGCTCAGATAACCGGCTTCCGTGCAGTTCGGCTCTATGCCGGACACCTCATTGATGCCCGTATGCGTCGGATTCGAAACATTGAAGGCCGCAGAACAGCAGGTCCTCCAGGCACCATCAAAATACATCCTAACTTCGATGGTATGCTGTCCTGCAGTCAAAGCGCCCAGCGAAACGTTTTGGGTGCCGGATGCAGTATAAGGGTCTGCTCCGTATGGGCTTCCGGCAGTATTGCCGAGCTCCCTGCCGTCGCAGAAATACTTGGGCGGGGCGGCCTGGATGCCGCCGCTGACCCGTACGCTGAATGTGACGTTGACCGTTACGTTATTGCATTTGCTGTCGATCGAGTTCACGGTGATGTCTCCGCTGCCTGTGGAGGCCAGTGCACCCGCTGCGAACAGGAACATCATCATCAGGACGATGAACAGGACGAGCATGGTTTTTCTCTTCATTGTTTTCATTCCTTTCACTGTAATAAATGTATACAGCCGCATCGGTTTCATTTACTTCTTGCGCTTGCGGAAGAGGTACTCGTCCAGCTCCTTCTTCATGTTGTCGGGCATTTCCTTGCTGACGGGGCACTTGGCGGCATCGGCCATGCGGGCAGAGAAGACGGTAACGAAGTCGATGTCCTTCAGCAGCTGCTCGGGCGAGACCAGCTCCATCGTGTCGTAGCGGTTGTGGATCGTGGCGGTGGCACCGTTGGTGACACGGGCGAAGCTGACGGCGGGCACGCCCTTATCCGCAAAGGGAGTGGAGTCGCTGGAATATACGCCCTGTCTCGAAGCGATGCCGGTGCCCAGCTCGGCACCAAGATAGGTGATGTAGTCCACCAGCCGGGTCTCGGCGGTGGAGCAGGCGATGAGCTTGCCCATATACGTGCCGATCATGTCGATATTGATGCACAGGGCGGCTTTGTCCAGCTCGCTTTCGTGGTCGGCGGTGTAGGCCTTGGCGCCCAACAGTCCCCGTTCCTCGCTGCCGCAGAAGATGAAGCGCAGGCCGTAGCGGTGAGGTGCGGTCTTTGCCAGCTTTTCCATGATGCCCAGCAGCGTGATGCAGCCGGTCATGTTGTCATAGGAGCCGTGGGACAGAGGCGTGGAATCATAGTGAGCGGTGAAGGCGATCCACTCATCGGTCTTGCCGGGCAATGTCGCCACCACGTTGTGAGACTCGCC
>JAZLHZ010000281.1:0-11203 GCA_045617085.1 Clostridia bacterium | reverse complement strand
AGCGGTGGGCAGCTCGCTGGCAAGGCTCATCGCCCGCATGGTGATGGCAGAGCACATGTCGATCTCGCAGGAGGCGGCGATCCCCCGGTCATTGAGCTCAGACAGCAGCACACAGGGACAGATGCGCAGCACCTGCTCCATCTCGTTCCAGCAGCGCAGTGCCAGTGCATCCAGATGATACTCCTCGATATATCCGTCGATGGCCACGGAAACCTTGGCCAGCATGTACTTTTTGTCCTCGGGCACCAGAGAGAAATCGGAATACTCCTCCAGATGCTGCTTCTTGGCAACGACCTTCGGATCGTCGTCCTTCATGTTCTGCACCTTGAAGAACAGCTCGGAAAGGTCGAAGGACTCCACGTTGATGCCGTTCTTCTGCATGGCGATCTCGTCAAACCGGGTCGTCTTGAACGCAGTCGTTCTGGCGCCGATACAGCCTAAGTTAAAGCGCTTCATGCCGTTAACCACACGGCAGACTGCTGCAAAGTCTCGCAGGTTCTGTGTGAACTTCGGGTCCAACGGATGCACCACATGGGGCTTCATCACCGTAAACGGCACGCCGTACTGGGTAAACACATCCGTCACGGAGAACTTACCGCAGTAGGCATCACGGCGGTGGGCAAAGTCCATTTTCCCGATCTCGTCGGGATATGCCTGCATCAGTATGGGCACCCCGGCATCCTGAAGCGCCGTGATGGCGCCGTTTTCATCGGCAAATATCGGCATGGAGAATATCACGCCGCCGTATTCGCCGTCATGCTCCTTGAGCCATTTGGCATACAGAAGTCCCTCGTCACGGGTCTCGATGCCGCCGTAACGGGTCAGGGCTGCGTCCATGGCGATATAGTCATAGCCCGCATCGGTCACTGCCTTGATCATATCGTCCCGGGCGCCGTAGATCAGTTCGCCGGGCATAAAACCGCGGTTGCAGAATGCAAGCGCAAAGGTCATCTTTTTATTCATCATAGATTACGTTCCTCCGTCAAATGTTGTAGAAAATGCGGAACGCCTTTTCAACATCCTCCGCCATGGCGTTCTTCGCCGCCAGTGCGACCTCGTGATAGAATGTCACGTCGTGTTCGCTCAGATAGTTTTTCGCCGCAGTCGTGCCGGCTTTGGACATATAGGAATAGTAATTTATCTTCCGGATACCGTTGCGGATGGCGGTCTTGTAATCCTCGGGAGACACACCGCTGCCGCCATGCATGACCAGAGGAAGGCCGACCAGTTCCTTGATGCGTGCCACCCGTTCAAGTTCCAGCACCGGCTTGGACTTGTAAATGCCGTGCGCCGTACCGAAGCTGGGAGCCAGCGCATCGATGCCCGTCTCCTTCACGAACCGAACCGCCAGCTCGGGATCCGTATAGACGGGACCGGCGGGATTCTTGTTTTGTCCGCCTTCCCGTGCAGGCAGCTGACCGATCTCGGCCTCGACACCTGCACCCGCCTGATGCGCCATTTCCACCGCACGGATCGTGTTTTTCACATTCACGTCATAGGGCTGCAGGCTTCCGTCATACATGACCCCCGTAAAGCCCAGCTCCAGCGCCTTTTCCACATAGTCCAGCGTCTCGCCGTGATCCAGCAGGGCGCAGACAGGCACCTTCGCCCGTTTCGCCATCAGCACCATGACCGGTCCGATCACATCGATCGGAGCCACCGGCTCATGCACCTGGGCATGCATAATGATGACGGGTACATTGAACTTTTCGGCAGTACCGATGACCGCCTGCATGCACTCCAGATTTGGGGTATTGAACGAACCGACGGCATAATTTCCCTTTTCCGCCATTTTCAGTATTTCACGATAATCGACAAGCATATTGTTTCCTCCCGATCCATTATATTCTACCGTTATTTTACATGACATTAATGCGTATGTATAGTACATCCCGTACAATAAACTGTAATATTGTCCAAATTTTTTTGATGTATTCTTCCGTACAGGAGATAACAATATGAAGCTTGAATATGACCGTGAACAGCTCCTCGACCTGATGAAGGACTTTTTCATCAGTACGGGGATGCGCATCGTACTGTTTGACGACGAATACCGCATTCTTCTGGCCTATCCAGAACACGACTGCACCTTCTGCCGTGCCATGAAATCCGTTCCCGCCTCCGCCCGGCTGTGCAGACAGAGCGACGAGCACTCCTTTCAGACCTGCGCCGCCACCCGGAAGCTGTCTCTCTACCATTGCCATGCGGGACTGATCGAGGCGACGCTGCCCCTTGTGGACAGCGGCATCATCATCGGCTACCTGATGTTCGGCCAGATATCGGATAAGGAATCCGGCTCGGAACTCGCAGACGGACTGACCGCCTATGCCGACGGGTTCCGGATCGAGCCCGGAAACTGTTCCTTCGATGATATCCCCCACAAGAGCCTTGATGAGATCAAAGCAGCCTCCAAGATCATGGAAGCGCTTACCTTCTATGCGCTTTATCACAAAACGATCTCGCTGCACAGTCAGGTGTTCACCGAGCGGATCAGAAAATATCTGCTGGCGCACATCAATGAGCCTCTTTCCCCCGAATCGATCGCCAAAGCCATGAACTGCAGCCGAAGCAAGCTGTACATGGAATGTGAGCGCAATCTCGGAACGGGGATCATGGACTATCTTTCGCACCTGCGCATGGAGGAGGCACGCCGTCTGCTCACGACGACCGATCTGCCGGTTTCCAAGGTCGCCGAAGCCGTCGGCTTCACCGATTACAACTACTTCTGCCGCATCTTCAAGAAGGAAAACGGCCTGCCGGCAAAGACCTACCGGCAGCGTTACGGAAGCTCGGAATAAGACAAAACAAAAACTTGCTCCCTGTTTCTCACAGGAAGCAAGCTTTTTGTTACCGGAGTAAACAGCGTTTACATATCAAGCATCGCAAACCTCCGAATGGATTTCCTGACGGCAAGCCATGTCAGCAGCACATACGCCGCAGCACCCGCAAGGATGGCGGAAAGCTGGACCTGCATACTGGTAAACCCGAAGCTGTTCAGGCTTTCCAGCCCCGGAATATGGTGCAGCGTTTCGGCAGCGCCGATCACGATCAGCGTAACGACAGCATATAGAATGAAAGGCTTTCCGTAATAGTATGCCGTCCGGAAGAAACCGGACACGAAAACCAGATTGAACAGGGCAAATATCACCAGCGCAAAACCCAGAAACACGAGATTTGCACACATCAGGGCATTGGCCGTATACGCCGCCGCATCCTTCAGCAGTGTCATCCGTATCAGCGTCAATGCGGTCATCACGAGAAAGCTGCACAGCTCGATGAACACGCAAAAGGCAAACTTGCTTTTGACCACATCTGCCTTTGCCACCGGCAGCAGCAGCGAGTAGCCGATATCGCTGTTCTCCCGCATGGTCTGAAACGAATAGAAAATGCCCAGCGTAGTGAAGAAAGCACCCAGCAGAATGGGATAGCCCGGCACGAGTGTCAGCAGCGCTCCAGCAATAAATACATAAGACAGGGGCATTGCTGCCAGCTTCAGCTCTTTATACAGCAGATTTTTCATTGCGTGCCTCCTTTTCCAGCCGCAGCATGGTCTCCTCCAATGTCTCGCCCGGCTGACTGAGTTTTTCGGCAAAACCCTGCTTCGTATCCGCCAGCACGATCTCGCCGTTCCGTATGTAGACGATGTTGTCGGCACACTTATCCAAGTCGGAGGTGATATGCGTCGAGAAGAATATCGCCACGCCCTCGTTTTTCAGCTGCACGAACAACTCCGTCAGTTCGTCCCTTGAGAACGGGTCCAGTCCGCTGGTGGGTTCATCCAGGATCAGCATTTCCGCCCGGTGAGACAATGCCATCAGCAGATTGCACTTGACCTTCATGCCCTCCGAAAGCTCCGAAGGCGCTTTGTTTTCGTCCAGCGAGAACAGCGCCAGATACCTTCTGTATGCCGCCTCATCCCAATTCCGGTAAAAACGCCGTGTGACCGAGGCCAGTTCCCTGATCTTCTTCTTGGGATAATAGTTCACGGCGCCGGCGGAATAGCCGATGCGCTGTTTTATGCTGTCCTCATTTTCCCGCAAGGGCATTCCGAAATACATGATCTCCCCGGCGGAGGGATGTACAATGTTCAGCATAGACTTGATGGTCGTGGTCTTGCCTGCGCCGTTTCGTCCGATGAACCCGGTGATCGTGCCCGGCTCCAGCGCAAACGATACATTTTTCAGCCGGAAGGAGGGATACTCCTTGCACAGCCCTTTGACTTCGCAAATGTTCATTTTGTCGTTTCCTTTCGTTTTTTCTGCATTGTATCACAATTTGCATTATCCGAAAAGACATCACCGCCGAGTTATTCATTTTTCTGTCTGAATTGTCACATCGAACAGGATGATATACAAAAAACGAACCCCCTCTCCGATCATCGGAGAGGGTTCGTTTTCACAGGTCTTATTCGGCGACGAAGGTGCCGTTTCTGTAATCCTCGCAGTCCTTGAGCATCTTGTCGATGTTCTCACGCTTGATGAGGAACAGGGTAACGCCTTCACGCTTGACGGCGAGGTAGTCGTTGTCGTATTCGAGATACTCGATCACGAGCGGCTCATCCTCGGAGTTGAGGTTGTAGGTCACGGTGCAGTACACGTCACCATCGAAGGTATAATCCTCGCAGATCTTGCTGTTGGTGGTGCCGATAATGCTCTGATACAGCTTCTTGAACAGCTTCTCGTCCGTGATCTCGCCATCGAAGTAGTAGATGTCGTTGGTCTTGTCGGAGGTCGTGCCGTCCTCATTGGTGATGGGCAGGCGGGTGATGCTGGCCTCGTAGCTGTTGTCCTTGGAGACCACGCTCATGGAGTCGACCTTCTTGATGTTGATCAGGTTGCTGAACTGGTCTGCCAGGTTGGTCGGAGTCGCACCGGACAGGAAGGTCAGCGTTGCGGGATCAGCATAGTACACGGCGCCGGTATCGTCGATCTTGACATAGACATGCTCGCTGTCGGGCGAGTAGTTGCCGATCTTGTACCAGAAGGTCACCGCATCCTTGGCATCGTTCACATCATCATCATAGCTGATGGTGAGACGCTGCTTGAAGGCATCGCCCTCGAGGCCGCAGTCGGTCAGCTCGCTGTCTTCACCTGCATAAGCGGTGATGCCGAGGCTGCCCATTGCGGTGAAGATGGCGTCGGTCCTGTCGGTATGCGCACCGTACTCAAAGGGCTGATAGATGCGCAGGGCGGAAATGCTGTAGGAAGGTCCGTCCGTGGTATATCTGACTTCCAGCGTATCCTTGCCCTCGGTCTCCAGAATGAAGCCGCGGATGTTGGCGGTGTCTGCGATGGTCCAGGGCATCGTCACATTGTGCAGCGATTCAATGGTGGAAAGCAGGTTGGTGCAGGCGGTGGAGTACAGCAGGAACACGGCCTTGCTGCCCTTCTTTGCGAAGTAGTAGGCAGTACTGGTGGGAGCCTGAGCGCCGACCAGCCATACTTCCTTCGAGCCGTCACGATAGTTCATGGTCACGGTGGCAGAGGGCTTGTCCAGACCGTAGTCCGCCAGATTCTCTGCGTTCTCGGTGATCTGCTTGGTGGCGGTCAGGTTTGCCGCATAGCCGATGATGGCGGAAGCGGTGGACTGGTTGAGGTCAAAGTTCTCATTGCCCTCGATGGAATACTCCATCTGTCCGTCCGGCATGGCGATGGCTTTGCCTTCCTCGTCATACTGAACATTGTTCTTGATGGTAAATGTCTTGGAGTTGACGTTCTTGACAGTCACGCTGTCGATCTCACTGCGCTGATGCTCAAGCAGACGGACGGTGGTATCGGTATAGGAGGTTTTCTGCTCCTCTTCCTCCACCTCGGGTACGATCTTGTTGGAGGCGATGTAGATGCCGATGCAGATGCCCAGCACGACGACCAGCGCAATGACGGAGATGAGCATCTTCTTCTTGCCGGTCTTGCCGGTACCCGTGGTACCTACCGCCTTTTTGCCGCGCAGCTCCTGAGCGGAGGCAAGCTTCTTCAGCGTGCTCTCCTGCTCCTTCTTCTGCTCGTTATTTTCCACTTACAGGCGCCTCCTCTTGATCCATACGAAGATGCCGGCTGCGGTCACGAGCAGCGGGAGCACAACGACACAGATGGCCACGAGGGTCCATGCGGTGGTGCTGTCGGGGATGATCAGCATGGAATCGGTGATGTACTTGTCATCCATGTCGATGGTGCTCTGGCTGTTGACCAGCCAGTCGATCGCCTTGATGGTGAAGTTCATGTCGTAGCTGGAGAGCAGCAGCTGGGTATCGGCAAACAGGTAGTAGCTGGAGAGCTGGATGATACGGGTATCACCTCTCTCGGCAGCCAGGGCCAGGATCTGCTCGCCGGGCGCGCTCACCTCGTCACCGTTGACGATGGTCGCCTTCGGGGAGGTGGTCAGCAGGGTGGTATAGGTAGTGCCGGAATCGGGAGTTGCGGCATTGATGGGACGGGGCTGAGGAACAACGACGTAGTTGTTGTTTGCCGCCATCTCGGTGGTGATCTCATGCTCGGCATTCAGCACGGGCTTGAGGTATGCATTGGAGGAATTCCAGTAGTAGGAAGCGTTGTTGATGTCCTCTACAACGACGCCGTCGCCGTAGGACAGGTTGAAGTAGCTGAGCAGCTTGAGGAAGTTGGGGGTCTTGGCGGGATCCATGTTATAGCTGTAGTCGAACAGCATTCTGCCGCCGTTGCTCAGCCAGTTGCGCAGGGTCTCGTATTCCTCATCGGTCAGGTCACGCTGGGGATCGGCGATGATCACGGTATCGCCGGGCAGGAGCTCGGTGTCGCTCTCCTGCAGGTTCAGCGCTGCGATCTCGTAGTTTCTGCTCTCCAGCTGGGCGTTGAGCAGCGTGCAGTATGCCATGCCGTCAATGAACTCGTCGTGGCCGGTCAGATAGTAGACCACGGGGGTCTCTTCGCTGGTGACGTAAGACAGAGCGGCAGTGACCTTCTCTTCCAGATTGAAGATGGTGTAGGAGTAGCCGGTGTACTGGCTGGTCTGGTAGGAATAGTACTCGCCCTTGTCGATGACCTTGGTCTTGGTCTCGTCGGCATTAGTGACGATCACGGCGCCTTCGGCAACGCTCTTGTCACCGGCGTACTTCGTGACCTTGGTGGGGTCGTTGATGGGATCGATGTTGTTGACTTCGATCTTGCCGTTCAGGGCATGGTACTTCTCCAGCACGCTGTCCACCTGCGCACGCAGAGTGGAGGATGTGCTGTTCTGGAACAGGGTGTAGACGTGTACATCTTCCTGTACGCCGTCCACGATCTCATAGGTGATGTCCTGGAAATCGGTGGCGTTGATGGCGGTAACGTCAACGGACAGAGCCCAGTTGGTCTCCACGGCGTCCGCTGCGATGTTCAGCAGGATGACTGCGGCGATGACGATGACGATCAGTACGATAGAGAAGCCGCCGTAGCGGAACTTGCGCTGATTCAAAGACGGGAGCTTGATGCCCTTTTTCTTGTTGGTGTTATTCTCATTCATCATAGCGATCAACCCTCACTCCATCTTCTCTTGTCAATGACTCTGACTGCGAGGAACAGGATCACGCCGCAGAAGGAGACATAATACAGTATGTTGGCAAAGCTGAGCACGCCGGCGGCAAACTCATTGTAGCGGGTGTACAGGCTGAACCAGGAAATCACGGTGTTGATGAAAGGCAGGCCGGGAACGGTGACATTGTTGCCCACCATTTCGATGATCTGAAGCAGGAAGTTCACGCCCAGGGTCAGCACGGCAGCGGAGACCTGATTCTCGGTCAGTGCGCTCATCAGCACGCCGATGGCGACATAGCTCAGACCCAACAGCAGGAAGCCCAGATAGTTGCAGATGATGAGCTTGGGATAGACCACGTTGGAATAGCAGGCAATGACGATGACGTAGAACAGGGTCATCACGGTGGCGATCAGCACCACGGTGCCTGCGGCGAAGAACTTGCCCAGTACGATGTCCCAGATGGAACGGGGCGAGGTGATCAGCAACTGGTCGGTCTTGTTGCGCTTTTCCTCAGCCAGCAGCTTCATGGTCAGGATGGGGGTGATCAGCATGAACACATAGTTCATGTTGCCCAGCATGGTGGAAAGATCGGCGCTGATGCTCAGGATGTTATTCAGAGCAAAGAAGGCGCCGCCCACCAGTACGAATATGCCGATAAAGACATAGCCAATCGAGGTAAGGAAGTAGTTCTGTACCTCTCTCTTCCAAATAGCAAGCATTTATTATTCCTCCCCCTTGTCGCTGGTGAGCTGAAGGAAGATGTCCTCAAGCTCGATATCCATCGGACGCAGCATCAGTATCGGGTAGTTGAGCTTTGCCAGCTCGTGGAACAGCGGACGGCGGACATCCGCATTGCGGTCCGCTTCGACCAGGAAGTCGAAGGTGTCGGCTTCCTTGCTGCCCATACCGTCTACGGAACGGATGCCGTCCAGCGAATGGACGACCTTATAGACCTCACGCTCGGGGCCGGCGACACGAAGGCGGAAGCGGCTGGAGTCGGAGATGTTCTTGGTCAGGTTGTCCAGTGTGTCCTTGGCAACGATCTTGCCCTGATTGATGATGACCACACGCTCGCACACGTCGGCGACCTCGTGCAGGATGTGGGAGGACAGAACGATGGTATGATCCTCGCCCAGCTCCTTGATGAGCTTACGGATCTCGATGATCTGCTTGGGGTCAAGGCCGACGGTAGGCTCATCCATGATGACCACGTCGGGATTGCCGACCAGCGCCTGCGCCATGCCGACACGCTGACGGTAGCCCTTGGACAGGTTCTTGATCAGACGCTTGCGCACATCGGTGATGCGGATCAGCTCGGTAATGTCGTCCAGATGGCTGCGCACATAAGAGGGCTTCACGTCCTTGATGGAGCAGACGAAACGCAGATACTCGTCCACCGTCATATCCATGTACAGCGGAGGGAGTTCGGGCAGATAGCCGATGCGCTTCTTTACCTCACGGGGCTCCTCGAGGATGTCGTGCCCGTCCAGCAGCACTCTGCCGGAGGTGGCGGAGATATAGCCGGTAACGATGTTCATGGTAGTGCTCTTGCCGGCGCCGTTTCTGCCAAGGAAGCCGAGGATCTCGCCCTTGTTGATGGTGAAGCTGACGTCGTTTACGGCAAGCTTGTTGCCGTAACGCTTTGAAATGTTTTGAATTTCAATCATATAGGAATTCCTCTCCTTTCTCTGCGTACCATTATACCAAATATTAAGAAAAATGGTTTGAATGACTTTTGAACAAATTGTAAACATCTGCACATAAACCGTGCTTTCACCGCATCGGAAGAATTAACAATCAAAACGGTTGACAAAGCCGGGGCAATGTAGTAGAATATATTGGTGTCAGGGCGTTGTTCCCGTATGCTCCGTTGGCCCAGTCGGTTAGAGCACCGTGTTCACATCGCGGGGGTCGCTGGTTCGAGTCCAGCACGGAGCACCAAAAATGAGGCAGTCTCAAAATTATTCCTAAAGAATCATGAGAGGCCGCCTTTTTCTGTATATAAAAAAGCTGCGGACATCTGCGAAGGAGGGATACGATGCTCGTTCTGATGGATATGGAATGGATCGAACTTTCGGGACATTTCTTCTGTCCCACGCAAATTTCCGCCATGCGTGTCGACAGCAAATGGAGCTGCATTGACCGTTTCGATGCGCTCATCAAGCCGTATGGCAAATCCCGTCAGAAGTGGGAACACATGGCATATTCCGGGTATCAACCGGAGCAGTTTCTCACAGCCGACAGCGCCCCGGTCGTGTTCATGAACCTTTTCCGATGGCTTTGTGAGGATGATATCCTCTGCTGGTGGGTGGATCACCCCGCCATTGTCTTCCGGTCTGTTATCAGAAAAATGCTCCGCCGGGGGGTGAATCATACGATGCGCACCGTATATCCGGCATGGAGCAAGGAAATATCGGACGGTCATCTGATGGTCGGATCGCCGTACCGCCTTGCAAAAGACCGCAGCATTCCGGTTCCGACGGTGGAGCATTCATCTGCCAACGACGTGGAGGCTCTCCGGGCACTGCTCTACGCCTCAAGTACGTCGCAGAATGCCGTAAACAGCTCGCTCGTCGACTGGGATATCATGGACAAAGCGAGCAGGCAGGCTGCGCTTGCTTCGCAGTACATGTTGCTGTATGACACCCAGGATAAGCTTCTTCATAAACCCGACTGCCCGAAGATCAGGTATTTTTCCGCAACACAGGGATATTCGGCGTACCAGTCCTGCATTCAGGCGAAAATGACGCCCTGCCGCTGCTGCAAGGAGGAGTATCAGGCGGAAAACCGGCGCTTGGCACAGGAGGTCATTCGGAAATGCCGCTTCAACTATACCTACGAGCAGGGCGGTACAAATTTTCACCGAACCGGCTGTATCCACGCTGCAAGGATCCCGTATATGCAGCTTCGGGGCAGTGTCTATTATCAGAATTGTCTGGACAAGGGACTTCAGCCCTGCGGATGGTGCAAGCCATCCCTCAAGCAACAGGTCATCACCCATTCTCCCGCCGCAGCCAAAGAAACACCCGAACCTGCCGGATGGACCGCAACGAGGGCACTCACACGCCCGGAAAAGGTCGCTCTGCGGCGGCATGAAACGGCACAGAAGGAACGGCGGGCGCTGATAAAGGATCAGCGGGAAAAGACACAGACCGAGCTGCATGACGAGCATGTCCTTACGGTCACGGGCTACGCCTTCTGGAATGCGACCGGCTATCAGACGTTTCATTTGAGGCACTGCAAAAGACTGAGCCGTATTTCCGACCTGAACGGATTCCCCAGGTATCAGGACGCCATTCGGGCAGGGTTAACGCCCTGCAGAGAGTGTAAGCCCAGCCAGAAGTACGATATCATCAAATCTGTCCCGATCTATCAGGAAAAACGGGAAAACGAATCAGCGGAAGTGCTGGACCGTCTATGCGAGAAGCACGGATACACACATTCCTGCGACGGCACCCGCTATTTCATCGAAACCTCCATCGGAAAATGGCGCATCGATATCGCCACGCATCCGGTGGATGTCCATCACATCAATCTGGCAACGGGCAAAGATACTGCACACTATCACAAACAGCATCGGCTGTTTTTATCACTGCAGGATACCTTTGAATATATCCGGCGTCACGATACGGCTCTGATGGATGATATCAAGGCCAAAGATTCACAGTAACTCTTTTGAGCAAAAGACAAGCTCTGCCGGAAGGAAATCCTTTTC
>JAZLHZ010000280.1:0-8577 GCA_045617085.1 Clostridia bacterium | reverse complement strand
GCCACGCTTTTTCGGATCGGCTCAGTTTGACTTCACTGTTTTTCCGTTTCAGCTCTCTCAATGAATCGGCTGCACTGTCATACTCTGTTTTCAGCTTATCGATCTCCTCATCAAACCCGGAAAGCTGAACCGAAATCAGTTTGTCTCCTTTCTCAACATAATCACCTTCACCGACATAAAGTTTTTTTACGTTGACACTCTGTTTTTCATTCAGAGGCAGCGTCAGCTCCTCGGTATTCTTAAATTCGATCTTTCCCTTCATCGGAATGCTGATCTCCAGTTTTCCTGATTTTGCCGAAGTAAACCGCACCTTTGCGGTTGTGATCGTCCGTATCGTTCCCGAAAAGAACATACACAGCGCTATCACGACAGCAAGTACGATCAGTGCTTTTACTGCAAACTTTTTCATAAGCTATTCATCCTCATCTGCTTTATTTCAGCTCTGTCAGCTGGATTCCCGAAAGAATATCTTCCTGGAAGAAAAGGTATACAAACAATGCAGGAAGAATATATAATGCCGCACCGGCAAACTCAAATCCGGTATTCTCATTTGCCAGCTGATTAAACATCACCGAAAGCGGCTGGATATCCGGCCTCGTCGTGAGATATGTCAGCGGCTGTTCGACAAGATTCCAACAGTCCGCAAAGGATAAAGCCGCTGCCGCTCCCAATATCGGCCGACACACCGGCAGTATGATCCATGTATATGTCCGAAATGTGCCTGCACCGTCAATGGACGAAGCCTCTATCAGTTCATTCGGTAAACTGACCATATACTGACGGATCAGGAAGATATAGAACGGAGCAAACCACATCGGCAATACTACAGCCCACACGGTATTCAATAGCCCCATCTGCTTCAGCGTCAGTACATTGGGAACCATCGTCACCTGAAACGGCAGCAGCATCAGCAGGATAATGACAAAGAATATGGTATCCCTGCTCTTGAATCGGAACTTGCTGAGTGCAAACGCCATCGCCGGGATAATAAGTGCCTGTCCGAAAAGAATCAACACCGTATACAGCACGGAGTTCAGGAACAGATGCAAAACAGTATTGTCCGTAATGAGGATCTGATAATACTGCCCCAATGAAAACATACCGGGACTCAGACGGCTTGCCATCCAGCTTTCCATGTCATAGTTATTTCTCGTCTTCATGTATGCCTTCATGTCAGCAATTGAGGAGAAGGAATACAGAAATGTCTGAACCATCGGCAGGAGGATTGCCAGAGCAAATATTGCCAGCAGGACACGTATAAAGACGATTCCTGCTCCTTTTTTCTTTTTCATGCCCATCCTCCTCACAGCCCCCGCTGGGCTCTGCGCTGGAGGATAAACAGGATTCCGAACAGCGCAAACACAATCACTGCAAAGCTGTAGGCAGCCGTAGTGACGTTTTGATAATTCAGCTTGGAATACATGTTGTTCATGTAGTTTTGCAGCGTATATACCGCTTCGTCCGGATACGCTCCGCCGATAAAATAGACTTCCTTGAATATCTTAAAAGCATTGATCCATGCAAGAATGAACACCAGAAATGCAGATGGAACTATCAACGGCAGTGTCACCTGGAATGCCTGCCGCCAGAAGCCTGCGCCTTCCAGAGAAGCATATTCATACAATGCATCGGGAATAGACTGCAGTGCCGCCACGAAAATTACCACACAGAAGCCAAGATTCTTCCACAGAAACATCAGTACGATAGGCCAGCGCAGCAGTGATCCTTCCAGCCACATATTTCTTGAAAAGCCAAGTACCGTCAGCAATCGGTTGACCGGACCGCCGAAATCAAACCACAACAGCCAGATGATCAACACGGCAGATGACGGCATCAGATACGGAAGCAGCACGGAGCTTCGGAAAAAAGCACCAGCGGGCTTGATACGGTTGAGCAACACCGAAAGTATAAAAGACAACACCCACAGAAGAGGTGCACAGATAAAAGACAGCTCCATCGTGTTTTTTAGGCCTAACTGAAACATCTGATTGTTCCAGACATTCATATAATTCTGGAGTCCGACAAAACTGTTTTTATAGCTGCCGTCCGTCACACTGTACCATGTGCCCCAGAAAAACGGCACAACATAAAACAACAATATACCGATCAGTCCCGGCAGCAAAAAAGGAAGTACATATCTTTTTTTCGTGTACACAGCATTCTCCTTAAATAAACTCCAACAGCTGCCGACGGAAGAAACTCGTCGGCAGCCGGAAATCGGAAATCAATCAGTTGCCTTCCAGACGTATCATCTGCACCTTTTTATCTATCTGGGAAAGCATGTCATCCATCGAAATGGTGCCCTCCATGTATCCCCAAATGATATTATATATGCTGTTGCCATCTTCATCAACAAGTGTCAGACTGTCATAAAGAACAGGCTTGATCACTTTCACACGCTCATTATACAGCTGGATGCCCTTTTCACTGTATTCCCAGTAGGATTCGTCCACCTGATCCAATTCCTTCTGATACTGTTCAACAGACTCAGCCCACATATCCTTCTCATCTTCGTCTTCGGCCTCTTCGTAATTCTTCTTTGCCTCTTCCAGCCATTTGTTCAGTTCTTCCTTGTATTCCTCATAGCCGGGATAACGCTTGGGCTCGTTGTAATCATTAAAGAAGTCGTATTTATAAACCTCAGAAATATTGTCTGCGGCAATCTCCAGATATCGAATCGCCAGATCTTTATTCTCGGAATAGGGATTGACAAACATCACCGTCATCGTTACAGGCAGCTGAGCCGGCTCATCTTCAAAGCCAAGAATCAGCGGCTGAGTATGCATATAATAGTCTCCCTGCTGTACGCCGTAGTCTATATAAGTATTGATCAGACATTCTCTCCATTCATCGTTCATCATCATTATTCCGTTTTCCATATCGCTCTCTTCCATCAGCTCCAGCGCATCGTAATCGATGGAATCGATCCTTGTAAGCAACTCTCTCAGCATCGGCGTATTGAAGGCATATTCCGCATTTCCGCCATTGATGTAGTTCTGATAGGCCTGCATGACAACCTCGACCAGATTATTGTGCAGGCTTTCCCGATAGGTGTACATATCAAACATCCGATACTTAGTGCCGATAAAGTCATCGGCATGCGCATCAATGAAGTCAAACAGCTCACTCCATGTCTTGGGGAGGTCTTCCTCAGAATATCCCATCTTCTCGGCGATTTCCATATTGATGCCCATGCCATAGCCATACATGGACATGGGAATGGCATAGATGTGTCCGTCCTTCATCATGGCAGGCTTATAACAGTCATATATTTTGTCAAACATGGCATTGATTTTCTCGCTGCTGTCCAGCTCTGCAAGGAAGCCCCTCTCATACAGTGCATTGTAGACAGAAGAGGAAACAGTCGCAGTGAAGATATCATATTCGGAAGAACGGGTCAACATATCCTGAAGAATATCGATATCAACATTCTGATCCAGGATAACCTCCACGCCGGGATTCTCATCGGTGAAGGGATAATATGCGTTTTCAACAGCCTCCGTATAGGCGTTGTCACAGATTCTCAGTATGCTTTCCGCACGGTCACTGACATCAAGGCTTCTGACAAGAACATTCTGATAATCGGAGATCATGATACTGTTGTCTGCGGTCAACATGGCGTCTCTGCCGTTATTGATGTTGACGGAGTTGACTTCCACGGGATTCATGAAATCATAATTCTCAACATAGCAGATATGGGCGCCGGATACATAATAGAGCCTGTCGCCGGAAACGCACATATTTCTGGGAACATTTTCATAATCGATTTCTGCAATCTTTGCAAGGCTTTCCCCTTCACCGGTTTCCACATTCAGCTTTGTGATCTCCACATCGTACTTGGCAGCACTATCGTTCCAGTACATGGCGGTAACGATCACATTATCGTCATCAATAGCCGTAATGGTTTCTCCGCCGTCAACTGAGCAGTATTCGGTGCTGCCGTCGGTGAGGTCAAACTTCACGATGATACTGTTGTAGTCATTATCATATGTCAGGCAGTAGAGCGTATCACCGGCAACGGAACAGCCGAAAGGATTCTTCGCATAGCAGTAGCCGTAGCTGTCCTCGATCATATATTCAAAGTCCAGCTTGGGTATATCCGATTCCACCACATCTGCCTTATCACCGTTGGGCTCCACCATGTATACATAGCCGCCGTCAACAGTGTTGGTATCGTCCTTGTAGGTGTTTATCGTGACAACGATATGGAGCTTACCCTGATACGGGAAAGCCATGCAGTACTGGGCGTAGGTATTTGCATAGTTCTGCTCCTCATCCTCGTCTTCGTCATCTTCATCCTCATCTTCGTCGTCTTCATCATCGATATATGCAACGATTCCGTTTTCCAATCCATAGGTCTCGTTGGCATACAGATCGGGCATGCTGTATTCGTTGGTTTCTCCGGTCAGAATGTCATAGGATACCAGCGAATAAGAGCTGTTCATACCACCGTAATTGTTGATCTGATACCATACGGTATTCTCTTCAGCAAACGCGGCTTCCACCTGGAAATTGTCATCATAAGTACCATGAACGATAGTTTTGTTCGTACCGGCAAAAGCACACTGGCTCATTACCAGAAGGATGCACAGAAAAAGTGATACAAGCTTTTTCATTTTTCAATAAGTCCCCTTTCTTATTCGGCATCTTCGCCTTCATCGTCTGATATTTCCTCCGCATCACCGGGATATACTGCAGCCCTCATGCCGATACGGATACGGAAATCGGGATTGAACTCGAGGACAGCCCTGTAATAGGTGCCTTCTCGTTCGGTCTTTTCCTCTTTCAGATGGGAAATGAAAGTGATAGTTCCTTCATATTCCATTTCTTCGTTGCTGTCCCAGTCAAATGCAATATCTGCTTTCTGACTGATAGTCAGCTCCGGCAATTCCTCTTCCGGTACAAGGAACTCGATCTGAAGCGAGGATACGGGGTTCAGCGTCACAACAGTGCCGCCTTTTTCGATCTTCGCACCAAGTGTTGCTTCAACGGAAGCTATGATGCCGTCTTCCGGCGCATAAATTCCGCAGTCCGGGACGTACAGTCCGTCCAGAACACCGTCCACAGTCTCAAACAACAGTTCTCCGCGTTCCACGAAGTCGCCGTTCTTCACATGGCACTTCAGAAGACTGCCTTCCGCTTCCACTGCCACAGGCACTGTTCTTCCTACGGTACCTCTGCCGATCCGGCTTTCTGCGGAATAGTCGCTCTTTCTGAAAATGCCGACTGTCTCACCCATATAGAAATCACCGCCGGTCACCTCCACGGTATAACCCTTTTCAGTAAAGGTCGCTACAATACCGGTGCCTTTATGCGTACCATCTGCCGTACAACAGAGATAAACCTCCTCGCCGAGGTGAATGTACTTGTTTTCACTGTTGTTGTAGGCTTTTTCCGTAGACGCTTCTATGGTATAGCGATTCGTCGGCTCTATATAAAGCACGCCGCCGTAGCGTTTCACAATGCTGGCAGTGTCATCGCCCTCATTGGCATACACGCCGGTGATAGTACCTTCCAGCGGTGCATAGGTACAAGTCGTTGCAATCGTTGCCAGCAGATCGCCCTTGCTCACCAGATCACCCTTGCGGACATTGATCTCTTTCACGCTGCCGCCGAACAGTGTTGTAACCGGCTGAGTCAGTCCTGCGATCACTTCCCCGTCATAGCTCAGCCAGCCTTCAGCCATTGCACAGGAAGAACACAGAATCAGCAGGGCCAACACCATTGCTGCACATCTCTTCATGGAACTTCACCGCCTTTATATTGATTTTCATCGTTATCCTCGGGAGCTTTCCATTCGCCGTAGGGAACGGACAATATCTCATCGGGACCTGCGATAATACCGAAGCTGTAAATCGGTTCGGTATCCTTATCCGTCAACAGGATCTGTTGCAGTTCTTCATTCTCCTCTACCGATACATACAGCTCATATTTATATTCAGGCTTGGCATATTTTCCCTTGAGCTTTACTGATGCCTCTGAGGGCATTGTCTTTTGGATCACGATATCATAGTGGAACCGCCTTGTGGGAACACCGGACAGCTTCAGCTGTGTATAGGTTTCTCCGGCAACGAATCCGCTTGTCTGCAAGGTAACGACATAGTCATCGGTATTCAATACGATGTACTTGATACCGCTCTTTCCCAGCTGACGCAACACCGTACCGCCGATAGAGAATCTATAGGAATACCCCTTCTTGATTTCCTCGTCTGGCATTATATGCAGCTGCATGGTATCCGGTACTGATTCTTTTGCAGGCATTACAGGAATCGGTCTGTTTTCTTCATCAAGCAGTATTTCGCCGTTTCCGTCTTTCTGATAAGTCAGCCAACAACCCGTTTCCACAGTGAACAGCGGCAAATATTCATCTTTAATCTCGTAGTCCTCGGCATTGTCCAGGAACAATTGCAGCTCCATTTCCTCGTTTTCCAGCATCAGGACATTCATTTCCTTCAGTTTTTCCTGCTCGTTGATTCCCGTATCAACCTTATCATAGCCGGAAGTCTTTGTACTGGTGCTTTGGGCATGCGGTTTATATTCGCCATTTCCTTCGTCACCGCCGCCTCCGCCACCGCCGTAATCCGGTTTCTGGAGGATCACGGGTTCGGTATTGTAATACTCATTATCCGCATAATCCCGTATCACTATCATCCCCGGAGAGAATTCGGTCTTTTTATCTGCAGTGAATTCATAATCCTCATACCAGTCCTGCCAGGTAAGGCCACCGTCCAGACTGATATCCTTGATCCCGCTGACACTGTCTGCCGCATAAATTATCATCTGATAGTCGACTCCGGTTTCTGTATTGATTGAAACCTGCGGCGGGGTCATATCCAGCATGATGTCATATATTTCAGACGCCGCCACAACGTCACCCATGTCGTCCAACATCACAAACCTGAGCTGACACAGACCTTCTTCCTCATGTTCATAGATTTCGGAGCTGAGAACAACGATACGTTTGTCATATTCGATCACACCGTACTCAAAGAACTCTTCATCCTCCGGAATGCCGGAAAGCGTAAATACGATAGTTCCGTTTGCCCATTTGTCTTTCTGCCATATTCCGCTGTCCACAGTTAATTCATATACAATGGGTTCAGGTGTAGGCTCCGGCGTATTCGTCGGTTCCGGTGTGTTCGTCGGTTCCGGTGTGTTCGTCAGTTCGGCAGTCGCCTCTTCGGTATTTTCCGGTTCCTGAGTTACCTGCGGCTGCTCACTCTCTTCCGGAACCGGCGTATCCGTTACTTCCGGCTCCTCGGAAGGAGTATCCGTGGGCTCTTCGGTCTGCTCATCAGTCGGTTCTTCTGTTGGCTCATCAGTCGGCACTTCGGTCTGTTTTGTTGTATCTTCAGCCCATATCGTGATCTTCAGTTTCTGTTCTTTATTATCGGGGTCATCCGTTTCATTGCCACACGGTTCATATTCCACATGAAGCCTGTATTTCTCCGCATTTTCGACGAATCTGTCATCTATGGCAAATTCCAGACGTTCAAACAGCTTTCTTTCTACCTCGTCGATCATCAACTCATTTTCGCAGGTGTTGAGCACAATAAGAAATGTACCGTCACCATTGAGATAAGCACTGCTGTTTTTCAGCTCTGCGATAAGCTCATTCAATGTACCGAAGGACACAGTGTTATCATCCCGATACATCCAGACATCCGCCTGACGGATTTCTTCCCAGTTAGGCGTATAAGGTTCCTCTGTTTGCTCTTCTTCTATCTGCGGTTCTTCTTTGGCCGGTTCTTCCTCTGTGGTTTTTTCATTATCATCTTCTGTTTTTTCTTCTGCCGGATCTTGGATTATTTCCTTATCTGCAGGCTCTTCCGCAGTCTGCTGTTCCGTGTTTTCTTCTTCAGACTGTTCAACAGGCTCTTCTTCTTTTTGTGTCTCTTCAACCTCTTCCGCCTCATCGGACACATCATCCGTTTTTTCCGGGTCAGACGTTTCGGGTTCCGTTATCTCTTCGGTTTTAGTTTCATCTTCTGTTTTCTGCTCGGTTTCTTCTGTATCTGTCTTGATTTCCTGTTCAATTTGTTCTGATACTATTTCTGTATCTGCCACTGATTCATTTTCTATCTCGTCCGCAAATACACATATACTATTCATAAAGAATATGGTTACGATCAACATAGACAGAAGTGTTTTCATCAGTTTTTTCAATTTCATTTTTGTCCTCCGCATAGTACACTTGATTTTTCTTTATTTTTAGACGTACAAAGTCCTTGATTTGTTTCATTTTTTTCTCAAAAAGTATGGAAATCTGAATAGAAACATGGTATAATAGAAGACAGATTAAATTCGGGAGGATTATCACTATGATTACAAGCATGGAACTTATCAAGGAAGCCGTTTACAGCCATCGTGACATGATGCTCAAAGCCGAGCGTGAAATCTGGCATCATCCCCAGACCGGCTTCAAGGAGTGGTTTGCTCACAATTACCTGAAGGAAGAGTTTGAAAAGCTGGGTTACAAGCCCATTCCCGCCGACGGTATTCCCGGCATGCACTTTGACATCGACACCGGCCGCAAGGGTCCCACGCTATGCATCATGGGCGAATTGGACAGCATCA
>JAZLHZ010000279.1:0-6066 GCA_045617085.1 Clostridia bacterium | reverse complement strand
AATGAGCAAGCAGCTTTACGTTGATCCTAACGTGGTACGTGCACCCGGTAAGATCACCTTCGAAGACATCCCCGTCAATACCTATCAGAAGAAGGTAAAGGACGAGCTCGGCAACTTCACCACCGAAGAGTTCAAGAACATCTACCGCGACATGCTGGTCCTTCGTGAGTTCGAGACCATGATCCAGCTGATCAAGACCACCTCCGAGTATTGCGGCGTTGCCTACACCCATCCCGGCCCCGCCCATCTGGGTATCGGTCAGGAAGCCAACGCAGTCGGCGAAGCCTTCTGCCTGGACGTAGACGACATGATCTTCGGTTCTCACCGCAGCCATTGCGACATCCTGGCAAAGGGCCTGTCCGCAATCGAAAAGCTGGACGATGAGAAGCTCCTGGACATCATGAAGAACTTCCTCGACGGCAAGACCTTTGCAGTAGCAGAGACCGAGCCCCACGAGAATGTGAAGGATCTGGCTATCAACTTCCTGCTCTACGGCGCAATGGCAGAGCTGTTCGCCCGTGAGACCGGCTTCAACAGAGGCCTCGGCGGATCCATGCACACCTTCTTCACCCCCTTCGGCATCTACCCCAACAACGCTATCGTCGGCGGCTCCGGCACCATCGCCATGGGCGCTGCACTGTATAAGAAGATCAACCGCAAGAAGGGCATCGTTGTTGCCAACCTCGGCGACGGCTCCCTCGGCCGCGGCCCCGTCATGGAAGCTCTGAACATGGCCAACATGGGTCAGATCAACCAGCTGTGGAACGACGACATGAAGGGCGGCCTGCCTCTCATGTTCAACATCATCAACAACCAGTACGGCATGGGCGGCCAGACCGTCGGCGAGACCATGGGTTACGATGCTCCCGCCCGCATGGGTGCCGGCTTCTCCGCTACCCAGATGCACGCCGAGCGTGTTGACGGCTGGAATCCCCTCGCTGTCATCGACGCCTACAAGCGTAAGAAGAAGCTCATCGAAGAGGGCAAGGGTCCCTGCCTCCTCGACGTTGTTACCTACCGTATGTCCGGTCACAGCCCGTCCGACTCCTCCTCCTACCGCACCAAGGAAGAGATCGATGCATGGTGGGCACAGGATCCCATCATTGAGTACCGCAAGCAGCTGGTCGAAGCCGGCGTAGCTACCGAGGCCGAGTGCGACGACATCGTTGCCTATGTCAAGGACGCTATCCTGCGCAACTTCAAGCTCGCCATCGACGAGACCATCAGCCCCCGCATGGACCTGAACGCCAACCCCACCGAGCTGGCAGACATGATGTTCACCAACGGCCACGTAGAGTCCTTCGGACCCGACGCACAGCCCGACGTCAACATGCCCATGGAGGAGTGCCCCCGTGTACAGGCTATCGCAAAGAAGGAGCGCTGGGGCTTCGATGCTGACGGCAAGCCCGTCTCCAAGAACAAGGTGTTCCAGCTGCGTGACGGTCTGTTCGAGGCCATCATCGACCGCTACTACAAGGATTCCACCCTGGCAGGCTGGGGCGAGGACGTACGTGACTGGGGCGGCGCATTCGCTGTCTATCGCGGACTGACCGAGGCTCTTCCCTACCATCGTCTGTTCAACTCCCCCATCAGTGAGTCTGCCATCGTCGGCGGCGCAGTCGGCTATGCAATGGCCGGCGGCCGTGCTCTGGTAGAGCTGATGTACTGCGACTTCCTCGCCTGCGCAGGTGACGAAGTGTTCAACCAGATGGCCAAGTGGCAGGCAATGTCCGCTGACATCATCAAGATGCCTATCGTACTGCGCGTTTCCGTCGGCTCCAAGTACGGCGCACAGCACTCTCAGGACTGGTCCGCTCTGGTCACCCATATCCCCGGCCTGAAGGCTGCCTTCCCCGTAACTCCTTACGATGCCAAGGGCCTCATGGCTTCCGCTCTGGCCGGCACCGATCCCGTTATCTTCTTCGAGTCTCAGCGTATCTACGATGTAGGCGAGCAGTTCCATGAGGGCGGCGTACCTGCAGAGTACTACGAGATCCCCTTCGGCAAGGCTGACATCAAGCGCACCGGTAAGGACATCACCATCCTGACCTTCGGCGCCGTCATGTACAGAGCCCTCAAGGCCTGCGACGAGCTGAAGAACAAGTACGGCATGGAAGCCGAGCTCATCGATGCCCGCTCCCTCGTACCCTTCGACTATGACACCGTTCTGGAGTCCGTCAAGAAGACCGGCCGCCTCGTCATCGTTACCGATGCCTGCGAGCGTGGCTCCTTCGCCAGCGAAGTTGCACGTCAGATCACCGAGATGGCCTTCGATTACCTCGATGCCGCTCCCACTGTCGTCGCTTCCAAGAACTGGATCACTCCCGCTCACGAGCTGGAAGAAGCATTCTTCCCCCAGCCCTCTTGGATCCTGGATGCCATCGATGCGAAGATCGTTCCCCTGAAGGGCCACGTCCGCACCACCAACCAGACCCTCAACGAGAAGCTGCGCTCCGAGCGTCAGGGTGTCTGATCCGTAACCTGACTCAAATGCCTTCCCCCCCAACCGGGGAAGGCGTTTCGGAATCATCCCCTATCCCACGTGCCTGTATAGCCATCCGAAGCCCCGCTTCGTATCAATATACAGACCACGGAACAGGAGGCGCATATCCCAATGGACAAGAAAAACTTCCCCACCACCGGCAGGACAGAGCTGAGCGATCAGCAGCTGGATTCCGTCATCGGCGGCGTATGGACGCTGTCCGGTGCGCATATCCGCTGCCCCATCTGCGGCGGTCCCGCATCCCTTTACGGCGACTACGTCAACCGCTACTATGACTGCAAGAAGTGCGGCACGGTAACGCAGGACGGCCAGCAGGTAAAGAAATAAGTATTCTATGATAAAAACTCTGATGTATTTTGCATCAGAGTTTTTATTTAACTTTATGTTAACCGTTTTTTTTTTTTTTTGCAATGAATTAACGCTATAATATATAGCATTAATATATATATGGAGGGTTATGCTTTATGAAAAAGAAGCTTCTCATCTCTCTGGCCTGTGTGCTGCTGTTGGCGGCTCTGTTTGCACTGCCGTCCCATGCCGCCGATGGTGACTTCGTCATCAACAGCAAGGGTGTGCTGACCGATTATAAGGGCACCGGCGGAACCGTCACCATCCCGGACGGTGTTGTTGAAATAGGTTATCAAGCCTTTTATAATGATACCAGTATCCAGAGCGTAATAATCCCGGGTTCGGTAAAAACCATCGGTCAATATGCTTTTTGCGGATGCACCGGTCTGAGATCCATCACCTTCGGAAACGGGGTTACCTCTATTGGTTACCAAGCATTCTATAATTGCGACGGACTGCAGAGTATCTATATTCCAGGCAATATCAAATCGATCGGTGATTACGCTTTTCAGGACTGTGACTACCTGAAAACTGTCACCATTGACGAAGGTCTCACATCAATCAGTGGTGGTGCCTTTCGTACTTGTGATAATTTGACCGGCATTACCTTACCATCCACGTTAAAGGAAATTGGTAGTTCTTGTTTTTATAAGTGTCCCAAACTGTTGACCATTACCATCCCTTCCGGAACAACATCCATCGGTTATCAAGCTTTTTACAATTGTACCAGTCTGACCCAGGTTCGGATCGGAAGCGGAAGCATTGATGGTTATGCTTTCAACAACTGCTATAATATCACATCTCTTGAACTGGGTTCCGGTGTCACTTCGATCGGCGGTTACGCCTTCCAGAATTGTTCTTCCCTCACCAGCATTACCATTCCCTCGACCGTAACCTCTATCGGTAATTATGCTTTCGAGTGTTGTACTTCCCTTTCTACCATCAATATCAGCAGCGGAACCGCAGCATCTATCGGAAACCTTGCTTTTTCTAACACTGCGATATCCTCTATCTCAATTCCCAATTCAATGCATGCCTTTAGTTATGGCGCTTTCTGGGGTTGTCCCAACCTGACAACCGTCAATAATCTGAATAGCCAAACTGGAATCGGTGATTATACATTTAAAAACTGCACAAAACTGACTACCCTCAATATTCCTACAGTTGCAACCTTTATTGGCAATGAAGCCTTTTATGGTTGTGCCAGTCTCCCCTCTGTCACCATTCCGTATGGAGTAACTCAAATATACTCCAGTGCCTTTTATAATTGCGACAGCCTGACATCCATTTCCATTCCCGCCAGCGTGACCATCATCGGGGATAAAGCTTTTTACAGTTGTGATTCCCTGACCGAAATATTCATTCCCAGCAGTGTCACTTCTTTGGGCAGCAGTTGTCTGGCCAACTGTCCAAGTCTTCACGCTACGGTCTATGAAGGTTCCTATGCAGAGACATACTGCATCAACAACAAGATTCCTTATACTGCCTTGCCTGAGCCGCCTGAGATCTACTCTGCCACATTCAATGCCACGGCTTATGAAGGCAAGTCCGTTTCCATTACCGTAAAGACCCCTGTCAAGGCCACCAGCGTTGCCCTCTGCGCCGAGAACGGCGGAAAAGTCAAGGTCTGGAACTCCGGCTACACCGATAATAATTCCATCCGCACTTGGAATCTGAACTACACATTCGCCGTCGGCGGCGACCGCAAGATCTCCTTCATTGCTTCCTCGGATGGCACCAACTACGGCAATCCCTTCCCCCTGAATGTGAAAGTCATCGAGCTTCCCAAGATTACATCCGCAGCCTTTGATCCCGTTGCAACCGTCGGCTTCCCCGTCGCACTCACTGTCAAGACGAATACCATAACCAAGTACATCTCCCTGTTCACAGAAGGCGGAGCAAAAGTAACAACCTGGTCGACCGGCTATACCGACAGCGGAAATACCCGCACCTGGAAGCTTTCCTATACTTTCTCCGGTATGGGCACACGTCAGCTCAGCGTTAAAGCCTCCGCCGACAACAATGTCTTCAGCAATCCCGTCGCAGTCAACGTTATTGTCAACCCCCTGCCCACGATCACAAGCGCCGCATTCTCCGGCAACGCCGTGGTCGGGACCCCCGTTACCGTCACCGTAAAGACGCCGCTCAACGCCAAATACATTACTCTGTGCAGCGAAAGCAAGGCAAGCGTCAAGACCTGGAACACCGGCTACACCGATTCCGGCTCCGTCCGCACCTGGAAAGTCACCTATACCTTCACCGGTGCAGGCAACCGCATTCTGTACTTCAAGGCTTCTCCCGACGGCAAGACCTACGGTGCCATATCCGCTGCTGTGCCTCTGACCGTTGTTCCCAATCTCAAGTCTGCCGCCTTTGATTCTGCCTCCACCGATGTCGAAGAGGCTGCCCACATCACCGTTGTCACCGATACCACCGCACGATATGTCGGTATGTTTACTGAAACCGGCGTCAACGCCCGCACTTGGACCAATGGCTACACGGACAACGGCACGACCCGTACCTGGAAGCTCACCTACAAGTTCTCCGGAATCGGCAACCGCACATTGACCTTTAAAGCTTCCGCTAACAATAAGGATTACACTGCGGGAAAGACCGCTTCCATCAATGTCACCACAAAGGTACCGCTGACCATCACCTCCGCTGCCTTTAACAGCTCTGCCACTGTCGGCAAGCCCGTCACCGCCACTATCGTTACCTCCACAAGAGCCACTGCTGTCACGCTGTATACTGAATCCAAGGCTGCCGTCAAGACATGGACAAGCGGTTATACCGACAATGGCACAAAACGCACTTGGAACATATCCTACACCTTCAACGGCGCCGGAAACAGATCTCTGTACTTCCGTGCCTCCAACGGCTCCGACTACACCGATTACATCAATGCCAAGGTCACCGTTGCCGACAATGTCCCGCTAACCATCTCCTCTGCTGCCTTCAACGGCTCCGCCACCGTCGGCAAGCCCGTGACTGCCACTGTCGTTACCTCCACCAAGGCAAGCTCCGTAACCTTATACACCGAATCCAAGGCCGCCGTCAAGACCTGGACGTCCGGCTATACCGACAACGGTACGAAGCGCACATGGAACGTATCCTATACCTTTGCAGATGCCGGTAGCAGATCGCTGTACTTCCGTGCCTCCAACGGCTCCGACTACACTGATTACATCAATGCCAAGGTCACCGTTGCCGACAAT
>JAZLHZ010000278.1:0-7865 GCA_045617085.1 Clostridia bacterium | reverse complement strand
GATCCGGCAGCCTGGATTTGACGACCTGCTGGAGTTCCATTACCGCTTTAAACGCATCCATCCTTTTCAGGACGGCAACGGAAGGATCGGACGGCTGCTGCTGCTGCGGGAATGTCTGAAAAACGACATCGTCCCGTTCATCATCGGCGACGACATGGAGATGTACTACTACCGTGGGCTGAAGGAGTGGCGCAGTGAGCCGGGCTATCTGAGAGACACGTGTCTTTCGGCACAGGACCGGTTCAAGGCGTATCTGGACTATTTCCGGATCCCTTACTGAACCTGAAAAATCCTTCCCGAACGGAATCCGGGAAGGATTTTTATATGAATTACTTCTTGTTGAGTCTCTCACCGACAGCTCCGCCGGGATGGATCACGGCGAACTGCTCGTTCTGGTAACCGGTGACCTCGATGAGGGCTGACTGCAGAGCATGGAAAAGTACTGCCAGCACGGTGGAGCTCGTGGTTCCCTGTGCGTTGTACTTATCGGTCTCTCTGGTAACCTTCATGGGCAGAACGATGTCTGCGCCCTCGGCCAGGGGAGAAGTGAGGTTTTCAGTCACGGAAATGACGATAACGCCCTTCTTCTTGCAGATGTCGAGGATGGGGAGAAGCTCCTTGGTCTTGCCGCCTCTGGAAGCGAACACCATGACGTCGCCGGCCTTGAAGAAACCGGTTGCGCCGTGAACGGCCTCGGCGGGGGAAATGAAGCGGGAAGGACGCTCGATACAGCACAGCAGATGGGAGAAATGCTGGCAGATAATGCCGGAATGTCCGCAGCCGCTGGTGCCGATGCGCTCTGCCTTGGCAAGAGCGTCGACGGCCTTCATGAAGTTCTCCTCGGGGATTGCGGTGAGCGCCTGATTGATGGCGTCCGCCTCAATGGCATAGGCAGCCTGAGCAGCCTGCCATGCAGTCTTTGCTGTATCGCTCATAATCGAAATTACTTGCGGTCAGCCAGCTGCAGATCGAACTCGGGACGATAGACCTTGGTGTCGTCCATGTACTTGGGCAGAGTGTTGATGACAGCGCCGCCGTTGTACTTGCGATCGCCGACGTCCTCGGTGGTGCCCATAACGGTGATGTTCAGCTGACGGCGACGGTTACGTACGCAGTCCCAGTCAACGAAGTATACATGAGCGAACTCGCCGCCGTCAAGAACGCCGTCCTTGATGGTGAGGCACTCGCTGCGGCCGAAGAATACGGAACGGAGATGGCCGTCGGTATTCAGGCTGGTGTAGTCGCCGGGCTCGTCAACGTAGCGGCCATAGCAGGTGTGGATGGGGCCGGGATGACGATACTGATGCTCCTCATCGAAGGAGGGAACGAGCTTCTTCATGATGTCCAGCAGGTCATGCTGCAGGAACTCGATGCCCCACTTGTCGATGTCGTGGGAGGTCTCCTGAACCATAACGGAGCAGGTGGTGTGGTGGGAAGCTACGCATACGGTGCCGTTCTTTACGCCGGAAGCTGCTACGATGTTGCCGACTTCCTTGGTCACATCGTGGAAGGTGGGGATCCAGCCGCGGGACTGAAGCTCGAGTTCTTTCTGATATACCTTAAATTCCATGGGTATCTCCTCCTAAAAATGTATTTTTTGCTTTTTGAAGTGCCTAACACACTTCAACAACTATATTATAGTACATTGCGGGTTAAATTGCAAGCCATGATTTATGAATTTACATACATAAAGTAGAAAACAACGCTTTTTTGTGGTATAATGGCTTCCGGAATTATAATGAGGGGAAGTTGGTTTATATGAGTATCCTTCTTACCGGCGGTGCCGGCTATATCGGCAGCCACACCTGTGTGGAAATGATAAATGCGGGCTATGACGTGGTCGTCATCGACGATTTCTCCAACAGCTCTCCCGAGGCTGTGCGCCGCATCGAGAAGATCACCGGGAAAAAGGTGAAGCTGTACGAGGCGGACGTCAAGGACAAGTGTGTGCTGGAGGATATTTTCTCCGAAAACAAGATCGACGCCGTTATCCATTTCGCCGGTTTCAAGGCAGTGGGCGAGTCCGTGCAGAAGCCCGTCATGTACTACCGCAACAACATCGACTCCACGCTGTCCCTGCTGGAGACGATGGACAAGTATGCCTGCAAGCGGATCGTTTTCTCCTCCTCCGCCACCGTATACGGCGCGGCAAAGGAATCTCCGCTTTCCGAGACCTCCGCAAGAGGCTGCTCCTGCCCCTACGGCTGGACCAAGTACATGATCGAGCAGATCCTGACCGACTGGGCCAATGCCACCGAGGGCGCCTGCGCCATCCTGCTGCGGTACTTCAATCCCGTCGGCGCTCATGAGAGCGGTCTCATCGGCGAGAATCCCAACGGCAAGCCCAACAACCTGATGCCCAACGTCATGAACGTCGCCTCCGGCAAGGTCAGCGAACTCAGGGTATTCGGCAACGACTATCAGAGCCATGACGGCACCTGCATCCGCGACTACATCCACGTGGTCGATCTGGCCAAGGGTCACGAGTGCGCCATCAAATACGCCATGACCCACACCGGCGCCGAAGCCATCAATCTGGGCACCGGCATCGGCTACACCGTGCTGGACATCGTCAACGGCTTCATCAAGGCCACCGGCGTCAACGTACCCTACCGCATCGTCGAGCGCCGCCCCGGCGACGTGGACACCCTGTGCTCCAATCCCGCCAAGGCAGAAAAGCTTCTCGGCTGGAAGGCGGAAAAGAACATGGAAGACATGTGCAGAGACGCATGGCGGTTCAAGACCATGAATCCCAACGGATACGAGAAACAGTAAACGAATTAGCAATTATTGATATCAAAACAGTCCCTTCCTGCCGGAAGGGACTGTTTTACAATATAGGCGCACAGCCGCCATACTGCTCACTGCACACTGAACACTGTGCACTCTCTGAGCTCGAAGGTGATCCCTTTTTCGTAGTCCTGTGTGAGATAGACCTGTGCCCCTGCCTGCTTCAGCCTTTGTATGACCTCGGGATCGGCGGTGCGGGCGTCTTCCTCCGTATCGGTGCAGATCACCGCTGCGGACGGCCTGATCTGCGACAGCAGCCACGCCGATGTGGCGTCGTTTCTGCCGTGGTGAGCGACCTTCAGCAGGCATGCCGTCATGTCCTTTGCGCCGCTCTTATACAATATCTCCTCGGCTTCCTCCTCCATATCCCCGGCGAAGAACACATTTCCCTCCGGCGTCACCAGCCGCATCGCCAGCGAGTTGTCGTTCTCGTCGTCCCGCAGGACGAACGGCGACAGCACCTCCATGCGGCAGCCGGAATTGAGCTCCCACACGTCCCCTGCCTTCAGCCTCGTCAGTTCGATGCCGAGGCGGCTGCAGGCTTTGCCGCAGGGATGCTTTCCCTCCTCTTCCTCCTCCGCACAAAAGGCGCTCGTGACGACGGCTTTTATTTTTTTGCCGCTCTTGGAGAGCTTGCTGAGGCCGCCGACATGGTCCCTGTCGGTATGGGTAATGAACACGGCTTCCAGCTCTTCCAAGCCGTCCAGTGCTTCCTCCAGCCGGTCATAGCTCTGCTTCGTGCCGGTATCGATCAGGTAGGTACAGTCGTCGATCTGCAAAATGATCGCATCCGCTTTCCCCACGTTCAGGAACGTCACACGGACATTTACGTCCGCCTCCTCCGCCTTTACCACAGGCAGCAGCAGAAGCAGCATCATCAAGCACAGTATCGTTTTCCGCATGTAAGCTCCTAATTCCGATGAGTTTTGTAGTATTTCAGTCCCTCGATCAGCGTATCGAGATTCTTCGGCGGCACGCCCGGCAGCAGGCTGGACGAAGAGGCCAGCGTCAATGCGGTATCCCCGTGCTCGTCCACCAGCTGTTTGAGATGCTTTCTGACATCCTCCGGCGTGCCGTGGGGAAGCACTGTCGTCACGGAGGCGCCTGCCCAGATAAACAGCGGCTTGCCGTCTCTGTCCCGCATTCTGCACAGCTTTGCATAGTCGATGCCGTCTTCGTACTGGAATCCCTGAAAGCCCCTCACGCCGACCTCGATCAACCCCGGAACCATCGTCATGATCGCTCCGTCGCAGTGCCATATCAGCCGCACATCCGTGCCGTTCACGACAGGCTCCAGACAATAATCCAGCTGCGGATACCATATTTTTTCCAGACTCTTCAGACTGACCAGCGTGGAACGAGAATCCGTCATGTCATGATCCAGACGGTACAGCTTCGGGAAATCATAGCGCCGGTACGCCTCTGCCGCCGCCTCGTTCTGCAACCTGCACAGCTTTGCCTGCAGGGCGAAATGCCGTGCGATCACGTCCTCGTACATCGCATAGGCGCAGAAATAGTTGGTATATCCGTAGGTGGTATAGCCGAACGTCGGGAATTTGATGAATTCATAGCCCGTTTTCAGGATATCCGTTCCCATTTCCAGCTGCTGGCGGTATTCGGACAGGCCGATCTCCCGGATCGTCTTTTCCCGGTCAAACGTGTCGATCTTCTGCTGAATGCGGGGGAATGCGACCTTTTCCAGATGCTCGACCACGTCCTCGGGCTCCTCGATCTCCATGCCGTCCACGACAACAGCTTCGGCGCCTGCGCTGGCGGTCCTGTGATCTCCGTTGAAGCCCCGGTCTCCCATCGTCAGCGGATTGTCCGGGATCCACTGATCACAGAAATCCGCACCGATGGCATGCTGCGCCGCTGCATACACCCGGTTCGGATCCTTCTCATAGTCCGGATCCTTCATGCCGTATCGCTCAGCCAGCCGGTTCAGTTCGCTGTGCTGCATGACATTGATCGTTGATGCCGGGTATCCGCTGCGGTTTTCGCCTGCGATAACCGACGTCATTTCGGGAAAACGCTCATTCTGCCGACGGAAAAATGCCCGAAGCTCGGCATCCGACGGCTCGGCAGTGATATTCTGCATAAAAAGCCTCCAAATATCGATGATATGTTTATTGTATCATACTCTGCACCGGATTGCAAGAATTTTCTTTTGAAAAATGTGTCCGCCGCTGTTGCATAAATGCGGCGTTTGTGGTATATTATAATGTAGAAAATTATCATGGGGGAGAAGCGGAATATGAAAACAATAGGCATCGGCATTATCGGCTGGGGATTCATGGGCAGAACGCACACGCTGTCACTGCGGGCGATCCCTCTGTTCTATCCGGACTGCGGCTTCCGGGTGCGTTTCGTCGGCGTATGCTCCCGCACCATAGCCAAGGCGGAAAAGGCCCGGGACGAGCTGGGCTTTGAATATGCCACCGGCGACTACCACGACCTGCTCAAGGATAAGAACATCGACGTGGTCAGCATCTGCACGCCCAACGGCGACCATGAGCAGATGGCGATCGATGCGCTGAACGCCGGAAAAAACGTCTATCTCGACAAGCCCGTCGCCATAAGCTACCGGGCAGCACGGCGCATCGAAGAAGCCGCCGAAAAATCCTCCGGCAGGCTCCAGATCGCCCTGCACAACCGGTTCTTTACCGCCACGATGCGGGCCAAGGAGATCATTGACGAGGGTCGGCTGGGCGAGCTGCTGAGCGTCAACTGCCGGTATCTGCATTCCGGCTCCATCGACCCCGACAAGCCCATGGGCTGGAAGCAGGGCAGAGACGGCGGCGTGATACTCGACCTGGGCTCTCATGCGCTGGATCTGGTGACATGGCTCACCGGGCAGATGCCCAAGGAAGTCCTGTGCACCTGCAATACCCTCTACGACCACCGCCCCACCAAGGACGGCGGCGTCTGCGGCGAGATCGCCGAGGATCAGGCCGTCATGCTGATGCGCTATCCCAACGGCGCCATCGGCACGGTGGAGGCCAGCAAGATCACCGCCGGTACCACCGACGTGATGCTTTTGGAGATCACCGGCACCAAGGGCGCCGTCAAGTGGAATCTCGAAAATCCCGGCTGGCTGGAATTCTATGACAACACGCAGCCCGAGGTGCCGCTGGGCGGCATGCGGGGCTATACCCGGATCGAGTGCATCGGCAGATATCCTGCACCCGGCGGCTCGTTCCTCCCCTCCAAAAACGCCATCGGCTGGGAGCGGGCGCACATGCACAGCTATTTCTGCTTCCTCGACAGTCTGGTCAGGGGCACAAGACAGTCTCCCTCCATCGCAGAGGGCGTCCGCCTGCAGAAGCTGATGGACTGCATGTTCGTTTCCGACCGGGAGCACAGATGGGTCACTATTGAATAAAAACGGAGCTGAATCAAAAATGCTGGAAAAAGAAACCGACAAACTGCTGTTTTCGCTGATCGATCCCGGCGATTTCTGCATGGGCATCTCCTGCGAGCTGCACGAGGAATGGGAAAGCCTTTCGGAGAAGACCAAACGGGAGATCGTCAGGCGGGCAGAGACCTGGCATGATGTGCCGGTGCCTGCGCTGAACGGAGCGGACTACATTCTCTTCGCCCGGACCGGCATGACGGCGGAACACGACGCTGCCTACCGCAAACGCAGACGCATGCTGCGGGATATGGTGCTGGCGACCTGTCTGTATCCCGACGGCAGGTATGACATTCCGCTGGTCAATATCCTGTGGGCGATCTGCGAGGAGAGCAGCTGGCTCGCCGTAAACAACACCTTCACCGAGGACAAGGGCATCGCCTTCCCCGGCATCGAGCCCGCCATCGACAGAGCCGCCGCCGAGACCGCTGCGGACCTGTGCATGACGCTGCAGCTGATCTCGAGCCGACTGGATGCCGTCTCGCCGAAGCTGACCGAGCGGCTGTATACCGAGCTGGAAAAACGCATCATATTGCCCTTCCTGCAGGAGGATTTCTCCTTCAAGGGCAGTCCGGACGATGAACTCGCCTGCATCTGCGGTGTGCTGATGACCTTCTTCTCCGCAGACGGAGACATCAAGCGCCGTATCGCCGGCATCCGCAGCGCCATGCAGCTGCTGGACGACGTGCTTTGCGACATGCCTGCCGACGGCAGTATCCCCGGCGGCATCGAAAAATGGAAGGAATTCGCCGTGCCGGTGAGCGACATCATCGCCATGGTGAATATCGCCTCTGCCGAAAGGATCGATCTTGCCGACAATAAGCAGCTGCGCCGGATGTGCCACTACCCGGTGTTCTGCCATATTGCGCCCGGCGTGTTCCTGAACACCGGCAGCGCCACCATGCGGCCCCGGCTCAGCGGCAAACAGCTCTACCGGGTCGGCAGCTATGCCAATGACGAAGCCCTGCGCTCGCTGGGTCTGTTCCTGATGGATGACATCGGCGACGACACGCTGACGCACATGGTCTCCGACCTGTTCCTGCTGGACGGCATCGAGACCGAAAACGTCAGGCCGCCCTTCCGCAGGGAAGCCTTCCTTTCCGAAGCCCGCATCCTCATGCTGCACAGCGATGAGGACAGCGACGAGGGACTGGCCGTCTGCTTCCACGGCGGCGAAAACACCTCCGTCGGCGGTCACTGCGACTGCGGCGACGTCATCATGTACTGCGGCGGCGACCCGATCCTGATCGACTGCGGCTTCGCCTCGGATTCGGGCATGCACAACCTGCCCCTGTTCGGCGGCGAGGGTCAGCTGATGGGCAAGGGACACGGCGCCGACGAGATCTCCGTGGCCCTGAAGAGCGAGCCCGTGGCGCTTACGATGGGATTGAAAAACGCCTACCGCATCAACGGCTGTGTGGCAGCCTATGACCGGCCAGTGCTGTATTTCCGGGGCGAAGGCGCCGTTCAGATCATCGACATGTTCGAGCTCAAAAAGAATGCTGCGGTGGATTTCTGCTTTGTCACACCCTATGAGCCCATTGCCGGAAGAGACTATGTACAGCTGGGCAATGTGCGGATGATCTATGACGACCGCCTGGCCTTTACCAAGGAGCGCATCGAGGTGCCCAACGGCTTCCGTGAGCAGTGGGGCAACATCGTG
>JAZLHZ010000277.1:0-6470 GCA_045617085.1 Clostridia bacterium | reverse complement strand
CGAACTGACCGGCCTCCTCGGCAGGCTGATTGGCGGCATAGACCTCGCTCACGCTGCTGCAGGCATTGCTGACCGGGACGAAAACGCCGTAGACCGCCGGTGCGGTACTGAACCACACCGTGCTGCAGCGATCCTCGGGCAGGTCCGGGCGGATCTGCAGAACATGAACGCTCATTGCGGTATCCGTTCCGATGACACGCATATCCGTGCGGCCTGTCGCGTCGGGATCGTATTCGGTGCCTTCATAGCGATTGCGGATGGCTTCCATGACGTCCTGCAGCGAGACCTTTTCCTCCGGAGCAAATGTCAGCGGATAGTCGCCGTGCGGTTCATAATCCCCATAGACAGACGGTGCAAACAGCTTATGTCCGATCCATGTGCGCATATGGGAATAACTCATGCGGATGTCTTCACCCGAATAGGTATCGACCAGATCAAGCCTGCCCGCATCGTCCCGAACGGCAAAACCGGCTTTTTCCGGGATCTCCGCAAGCCCGGGTGAAACGATGGACTCTGCATAGTCCTCGACACAGCGCAATGTGAATTCGTTGCCGAAAACGCAGACCGCATCCTTCGGCAGCTTGACAGCCGCATACTGATGTCCGGTGTACATTTCCACGTACCAGGTTTCCTCACGGTCGCTGATCAATGCAATGTTGATCTCGCTGCTGCCGTATTCATCGATGAGTGCGAGCAGCTTTTCAACCGCTTCACGGGCAGTCCGGCTCTGGCAGATAACGAGATCGTTTGCTGTACATTCCGTCAGGCCATTCGGGATCAGAGGATCCGCCTCCAATGCCGAGGTGTTGGAAAATGCGGTGACCGACATGGTCATGCTCACACCGTATTCATTGACGCAGACTGCTGCATCCTTCTGGCAGCCGTTGATCTCGCATGTGCTGTCCATCCACGGCGTCGATACATAGCGGTACGTCGTTGCGGGGATCGGTGCGAACACGGTGCCCGCATTGTCGACAGGCATCACACGGCCGCTCTGATCCTCGACCCGCCCGGTGACCTCAAGATGATTCGCCCAGTTCGACTGATGATCGTTGGAACGGGCAATCAGGATCGATCCGTCTGCGCTGACATCCCGGCCAACGTAGATCGCCGTGCATACAGATGCCGTACACTCCAGCATCATGATCAGGCACAACAGTACAATGATAAAACGCTTCATAGTGAGCGACTACACAGCGAAGTAGTCGCTCCATTTGTTTTTTGTGTTCCCTTTTAGGAGCAAAGCCCCGCCGTAGCGGGGCTTTGGTTTATGTTTTAGTCCGTTTGACCCATTCGTTCCAACGGGGATCATCCTGCATTTCAGCTTTGACTTTTTCACTTCCGTTGATCGACCACCACGGCCAATCTTCCGAAAGATTGGCGGCGATCCCTGCTTCGGTAAACTCTTTTTCCTCGATTTTTGCGAGCTTAACCGCAGGTGAAGAATAATACTGCCCGTTTGTTGAACGGCAGATTTCATATTTCTTTGCGTGTTCAAGTGCTTTATCCAGCACTTCAAAAGCGCCGTCCCTCTCACCGACGCACCAGAGATGCTCGGACAAAAATAGATTGATGCAGGCAAGAGATGCATGATAAATGCCGAAGTTCCCGTCTGGCATGACAAGCTCATAAAGCCCTATTGCGTTTTTGATGATCATCACGGCATCATTTTTCGATATGTTTTCCTGATTGATGATCACGCTCGCAATCATTAGTTCTGCGGTTTTGGAGACGGTTTTCAAAAGAGCTTCTGCACAGGCGGCGGCACGCTCCTTACCGTCACAACTGTTGATCGTCATCAGTTCGCAGCAGGAAGAAATATTGGGAAGCGTTTTCACGACAGCACTTGCTTTGTCTTTCTCGCCGATATTCAGATAAAGCTGAAGCAGTTCACGCACAGCTTGATCACGCAATTCTCCTGGTTCAAGAGTCGGAAGCAGCCTTTCATAAAGCTTGATCGCTTCCTGCCACTCATGGTATTTGCGGTGGCGTTCCGTGTCGTAAATATCGTACCCGTCCTGATCGGTCAGATGATGTTCGGCGTAGCGGACGTAACCGGCATTGAATAGAACTGTTGCGAGAGCATAGGTCAGTTTTTTATCATCGGGAAACTCAGCAAGGCATTCTCTTGCATATGCGATGCACTCATCCATGCATGTATCAATACCGTTGTTTTTATGGTTCATATCGATGATTTGTCGGTAATACCTATCCACTTTTCTTGAACGGTCGCTTTCGTACCCAAACAGTTCGTCGATAGTAATCCCGAAATAATTTGCGATTGCCGGAATCATTTCTATATCAGGATAGCCGCCGTTTGCTTCCCACCGGGAAACAGCTTGACTTGTTACTCCGAGTGCGGTGGCAAGGTCTTCCTGCTTCCTTCCGTCGCGTTTTCGGAGTTCCTTGATTCTTTCTCCGAGTCTGATTTGCATATTGTAATCCTCCAAATATTTGATTCACCGGTGTGATTATAGTATATCATTCAGATTCGGAAAAATCAATTATAAATTCGTTGTTTAATAATCAATAAATCATTGATTAAATAAAACAGTGAGTAATCAAATATAATACGAAATACTATTCTGATTTGCTCACACAATATGACACCTTTTCAGCTATGCCGAAAGTGTCATAGTAGGTTACGCACTTTGGAAAGATGCGTAAAAATATAAAACGGCATAACCGATAAGGTTATACCGTCTAAACAAAACAATATTTATTTAAGATAAAAAGATCCCCTTGGGGCACCTTCCTTACGGAGGGTGCCCCTAGGTTTACACCTTTGCATCGATTATTATATTTGATACCGTTATTATACCACATAGGCCGAATCTTTTCAACCTTTTTTCTCATAAGCAAAACACCCGCCGGATTTTTCGACGGGTACCGTTTTGATACCTTTGTGTTTGACGCTTCGAGCCTTCTGTCGGGGTCACGGCGTCGGGAACTTCTTTTCGGGCTCGGGGATCGTCGGCGAGTCAAAGCCGCCGTCCAGCGTGGGATGCTTCGGAAGATGCTCATCAATGAGGCTGTCCTTCAGCATCTCCATTTCCATCTCCTTGAGGATCCGCTCTTTTTCCCGTTCGATCAGCTCTTCCGTGGTGGTGCCGCCGGTGACCTGTTCAAGCTCGGTGTTTTTTATCTGTCTGCTGTTATCCATGTTCGGTTCCTCCTTATGCTGCGATGTTTGTTTGTCACGTCGGTACCTGCGTCCGGCATCGGCGTTTGAGTCAGTCAATCTTTCTGCCCGTCATTTTTTCAGCCCAGCAGCTTGTCCAGCTCCTCGGGGATGGTCAGGCCGTTTTCCTCGCATTCCTTCCGGAATTCTTCAGCCAGACCCGGGCAGAACATCTTTGCCAGAGAGATATACTGCTTGGCCTTGTCGGGCTCCTGATTGTACATATCGATCAGCTCCTGTGCAGAGAACTCGCCCAGAGGCGTTACGACGCCGCCGTTGACCGCGGAAATATCCTTATCTGTCATGTGATTCATCATTGTTTTGTTCCTCCTTTTTATTGTATCCGTATTCCGTTTTATTTTTTTACTTATTGGACTCTTTCCACCAGTCCATGAACTGATCGCCGGTCATCGTTTTGTACGAGCCTTCGTCTTTGCCGTCGCCAAGCTCTGTGGCGATCTTCACCGCCTGCTCCTTCGAGATGCCCGAAGCAGGATTGGCCATTCCCAAGCCGCCGATGATCCGATCAATGTCCTCTTCTCTCAGAGTTTTCTTTTGATTATCCATATTGGTTCCTCCTTTGGTCTGTCCTTTTTGTTTTACATCTCTTTATACGAACACCGCTCCCGAATGGCTACAATTTTCTCAAAAAAACAGTTCCTTCCGAAACCGCTTATTTGAACATATCCTCCGGTGTGATAAGCCGGATGTGATCGTCTGATGCAGCAGCATCGCAGACAAATGCACTGAAGCCGCTCTTGGAGAACAGATAATAGTACTTGTCATCTATATGCGGAAAAGCTTTTGCAGCAGTCTTCAGATCATCCAGTTCCTTTTTATCAAAGGGAGTATTGCGCCACTTGCACTCGCAGAAAATCGCCTGTTCGTTTTTTCTGCCCAGAAGCAGAATGTCAACATCATCCTGTCGGCGGGTCGAAGGATTATTGCCCCACCATTTGCCGATAATATGCGGTGTGAACGGAAGACTGCCCTTCTTTGCCATGCGCAGCATATACTCACTGCAAATACGCTCGTAAGCTTCGCCCATATAATCGGAGATGTTTTCGGGCTGCATGATCTCCCGAGCCGCTGCATCGGGGCCTATGATCTCGTAATAACTGCGCTCCGGAAATATAAAATGATACCAGAATGAAAAATAGTTGTCCGTAATGCGGTATATTGTCCTGCGGGCGGACTCATCCTCGCCAGCGGGCGTCAGCTTATCAATGAGCTTGAGATTACGCAGCGTGGCAATGTATTTGACACACTTGCTCGTCAGCTCCCGGGTCTTCCCTGCAATGTCATTCATGCGGGATGCTCCGGAGGAGATCGCCTCAAAGATACTGTTATATCCGGCAGGGTCCCGCAGCTCCATGCGCAAAAGTGCCTGCGGCTCTTCCTTCAGGAAGGAACCGGTACGCAGTACCTCACTTTCGAGGTTTTCGGCAATGCTTTTCTTGTCCGAAAAACGTTCCAGATAACACGGGATGCCGCCGAGAATGCCATAGGTCACCAGCTTGTCCGTATCGGAATACTGCGAAAAAAAACGGGCACTGTCGTAATAGTCAAAGGGTTTCAGTTCCAGCTGCGCCGTTGAGCGGCCGTACAGCGGGCTGGAATAGCCCATGACTTCTTTTTCCATAAAGCTGACGGAAGAACCGCACAATACGAGCATAATATTCTTTGTCTTCCATATATGGTCGATCACATGCTGGAGGATGCTCTTGATCGACGGATTCTCTGCCGCAATAAAAGGGAACTCATCAATGATGAGCAACAGTTTCTCCCCTTTTGTATGGTTGGTGATGTATTCGCAGGCACTCTCCCAGGACTCAAACGTGCCGAAGCTGCTGCCGTCAAAATGCTTTTGCAGAAGAGCGGAGAAATCTTCAAGATTCAGCGCATCGTTTTTCTCCTGTGCGGAAAAGAACACGGCATTCTTTCCTTTTGCCGCTTCCTTCAGCAGCGATGTCTTACCGACACGGCGGCGACCGTAGAGAATGAGAAACTCAAAGGAATCGGATGTATACAGCTCATCAATCAGTTTTTGTTCTTTCTCCCGTCCGATAAACACAAGCCGCACCTCCTTATTTAGTGAATTACGATTATTATACTCGTAATTCACTAAATTGTCAAGTACACTTCCGATATATTTTGACTGCACACAAAAAGCCCCTGCGATGCAGAGGCGATTTTGTCAGACGTTTACAAGGATGAGGCCGACCAGCGTGCCGATCAATGCCAGCGCACCGGGGGCTTTGGACTTCCACATCAGGAAGGCCTCGGGCAGCAGCTCGCCGAACACGACGTACAGCATGGCGCCGCCGGCAAAGCTCAGCGCCAGCGACAGGCACAGCGGGCTCAGCAGGCCGATGGTGTAGCCCAGCACGGCGCCGATAATGGTCGGTACGCCGGACAGAGCCGTGATAATGATCGCCTTCGTCCGGCTCATGCCGCCGGAGATCAGAGGCACGGAAACGGACATACCCTCGGGGATATTGTGCAGGCCGATGACCATGGCGATGATAAAGCCTGCGCCGCCGGTGATCTGTCCGGCGTCACCGGCATACGATGCGCCGATGACCATGCCCTCGGGCATGTTGTGCAGAGCAATGGCGCACGCCATCACGATACCTGCGATAAAAAGGTCGTTTTTGCCGCTCTTTGTGTCGTTTGCATGGGCGTTATAGTGGTCGGCATGGATCAGCTCGTCAATGTCGTCCGCTGTCTGCGGATGCCCGGCGTCGATATGCTTTACCTCGGGATTGGTATGCTTATCGATCACGGCATTCAGCACATAGATGACCGCATAGCCCAGCGCCACACCGGCCAGCACCAGCAGCAGCGGAAGCTGCTCTGTCGCGCCTTCGGGACAGAAAGCCTCGGGAATCAGATCAAAACACACGACCGCCATCATCACGCCGCCCGCAAAGGACAAAAGCAGCGATACGATCTTCTTGGAGTCCCGCCGCAGCAGCGCACCGATCAGGCCGCCCAGACCCGTGCCGCCGATTCCGGCGATGGCAGTTATGATCACTACCCACCATACTGTACTCATGATCCCTCACCTCTGTTCTCTCTTTTCTACGAGTTAGTTTAGCACAACTAACTCGAAATGTCAATCCCATATTACGCTAAAAATACGTAATGTGATCCATTTTCGGCTAAAATGCGATGGAGTCGCATTTCAGCCGAAAAAAACTCACCGTCTTCCCAAATATGAAGGGAAGACGGTGATGCTTTTATCTTACGTCAAAGGAGAACAGATGGCATTTTTCGTTGCCCCAGG
>JAZLHZ010000276.1:0-6138 GCA_045617085.1 Clostridia bacterium | reverse complement strand
AGCGAGTTGGGTTCGGTAGTGAATGACAGCGCAGTGCGCTGTCAGAGCCGAACCCTGACCGAGCCGCAGCGAGAACGAGCGCAGCGAGTTGGGTTCGGTAGTGAATGACAGCGCAGTGCGCTGTCAGAGCCGAACCCTGACCGAGCCGCAGCGAGAATGAGGTGGCTGCGAAGCTGACGGAGTGGGGCTTGATAAGTATTGGTAGTGGTGCTTTCACCAACTGCATAACTTTATCAGCCCTACCCACCGCCTACGGCGGTCCCCCCTTCCCAGTGAGCTGGGAAGGGACTTTGGGACGGCTGCGCACTATTGACAAACCTCTCTTTCTGTGGTACAATATCCTCCATAAAAGAACATTTGTTCGCTCTATGGAGGACAGGAAGCATTGGCACAGGGATTGATCTTACAGCTCGCACGCACACTGGACCCGGAAATCAAAAATGCCGCCGGATATACCGTCGACGGCACAGCTATCCGTTTTACCGCTTATACGGAAAACGTCCGGGAAAAACGGCTCTGTCTGGAAACCGACGGCACGCCCGTCCTTTCGGACTGCTGCGATTCCGGCGGCATCCCCTCGGACGGGGACGGCATTCCCCTGCTTGATGAGCTGCGGATCACATTGACGGGAGAGGAATTTCTGACTGCACACTATCCGGAGGCGCTGTTTCAGCCGATCCCGGTACCGATCTGGAGCATTCTCACCGGGCACATGGGACTGCGCATTGACGACACGTACAATCTGACGAGGGATTTCTCGATTCTCGGCAGGCTGTGCATCTGCGACACCGAGCTGACCGTATACCGGCATGACGGCATACGCAAAGAGGAACACATCCACGCCGAAAAAGACACGATATTCATCGACAGCCGTCTCCGGGCGTTCCGCAGTGAGGCGCTTTCCGTCACACTGGCGCATGAAGCGGCGCATTGGCTGTGGCATCGGGCATATTTCCGGCTGTGTCAGCTTTTGAACATCCTGCCGACCGACTCTCGACCGGAAGCGCAGGCGGAGCAGCTGGCCGATGCGATCCTCCTGCCGGAATGTACGTTCCTGCCGAAGGCGGTCTCCGTGCCCCGCCGCAGCCGTGTGCGCTGTCTATCCTCGTTTTACTCGGTGCCGCCGCAGGTCATAGAGCGGAGGCTGAACCGTCCGGGCTTCCATGCAATGCCGGAGGACGAGCCGCCGCTATCGGCAAGAGAGGTGTTCGGCGAATACCTGCGCAGTGAAGCGTTCCGCTCGGCAGTCGACAGCGGCGCTCTGCGGTTCGTCGAGGGGCGCTGCATCATCGACAGCGAAAAATATGTCGCCGTCACGGATGCGGGGCTGCGTCTCACTCCGGAAGCAAAGCGTGATCTTGAAGCCTGCACGCTGAGGTTCGTTCCCCTCTCCTCCGGCACCATCGCCCGCATCAACGGCGATGCCCGGCACCGGGTGTATGCGCCGCAGCTCAGCGGACCGGTACTCTCCGACCCGAAGGTACTGACGCTGATGAAGCAGCGGTTTGAGGACGACTGCCGGATGCGGTCCGCCGAGAGCGTCACCTTCTGGCAAAAGCTGTGGCAGTATATCCGCCTGCGGAACATGAATTCCGCCGTGTTCGCCGAGAAGACCCTGCTGGACGAGAGCTATTTCCGGCATGCCGAAAAGAACGACGGGAAGGCTCTGCCGGAGGTACGCACCGTCGTCGCCATGTGCATCGGGCTGGGGCTCGATCTTACACAGTCGCAGGAGCTGCTTCGGCTCGCCGGACGGGCGCTCAACGACAGCCGGGAGCATATCGCTTACAGCTATGTGCTTTCCATGCTGCGTGGACAATCCATCCACGAGTGCAATACCTTTCTGGCGGAGATCAGTATCCGCACGCTGGGCGCAAAGGGAGGCATGTGATTTTTTTGACACATGTGCCGGTTTTCTTTCACGGCATACCATCTGCACATATTCGTGCCTTGATATTTATTTCTCCATATTTCCCTTCAACCGGTTAGTGACACTAACCGGTTGAAATTCATTTTGGAAGTATCGTTTGATTTTTCCGGAAATCATTTCCGCAGAAATACCGCCGTATTTTCCCCTTTTTCCTGCATTTCCGGCAGATCACCGCCCGAAAAGCGCCGGAAGGCCGGAAACCGTATCCCTACCGCTTTTCCGAAAAATGAGGTATCATATCCCTGCGATTCGGAAAAGAACCGACAACAAGAACAAGGAGTGATTCCCATGACAAAAGAACACAACTGTTTCGCCTTCATCGAGGGAGAACGGGGCCACCGCAAGCCGGAGACCTGCACGGCGCTGGAATGTGCATGCCGCTCTGCCGAAGCCTGCCCCTTCTTCCGCACGAAGCGGGCGGCCCGGCAGTCCCTCGAAGCCGCCTACCGCCGCATCGCCTCGCTGCCGCTGTACCGTCAGGTGCAGATCAGCCTGCTGTACTACGGCGGCACGATGCCCTGGAACGGGCAGACCGAAGAAGAGGAGGAGGAAAGCGTATGCGTGATCTGAAAAGTGTGATGCAGACGATGCTGACCTGTATCGGCGGATGGCTCGGCTGGTTTCTCGGCGGGTTTGACGGGCTGATGATGACGCTGATCATCTTCATGCTGCTGGACTATGTCACCGGCGTGATGTGCGCCTTTGCGGAGAAGAAGCTCTCCTCCGCCGTCGGATTCCGGGGCATCTTCCGCAAGGCGCTGATCCTGCTGCTGGTGGGCGCCGCACAGCTGATCGACGCCAACATCACCGGCACTGCCATCCTGCGCAGCGCCGTCATATTCTTCTACCTCGCCAACGAGGGCGTCTCCGTCACCGAGAACGCCTCCCGGCTGGGACTGCCGATCCCCGAAAAGCTCAAACAGGCACTGATCCAGCTGAACGAAAACAAGGAGGACAAGTAAATGAATGCGATCATCGGCTCCGCACGGAGCAGTGAGACCGGCGGCATCACCGGCAAGGCAGGAAATCAGAACGGAAAGGAGCTTTCGACACAGAGCTGGTATGCCCATGCAAAGGGCTGGACGATATTCCGTGCCGTCGACCCCGGCAAAGCGGAGCGCATTGCCGAATGCATGGAGGCCGCCTGCCGCAACAGGCACATCGGCTATAATCAGTATCGGCGCAATACCCTCTATACCGCAGCGCAGCCCTTCGGATTCGACGTGAGCAGGGTGGAAAAGGACGTGGAATGCGACTGCTCATCGCTGGTACGGGTGTGCTGCGCCTATGCGGGGATCTCCGTTCCCGATTTCAACACCGCAGGCGAAGCCTCGGTGCTGATGAAGAGCGGCGCCTTCACCAAGCTCCCCTGCACCGGCGAGAGCCAGCTAAAGCGGGGCGACATCCTCGTGACCAATACAAAGGGCCACACCGCCGTGGTGCTGTCCGAAGCGCTCCGGAACCTGTACCGGGGCCTGCGCGGCGAGGATGTCAGGGAGCTGCAGCAGCGGCTCAACCGGCTCGGCTTTTCCTGCGGTACGGCGGACGGCATTTTCGGAAGCAACACCGAAAAGGGCGTAAAGGCATTCCAGACGGCGGCAAAGATCGAAGTCGACGGCATCTTCGGCAAGGACTCCCGCAGCGCCCTTCGTTATGCGGAAGCCGCCGTATAATAAGAACAGCCATCCGGCGCTGAGGTGAATAGACACACGGACGGCTGTTCTTGTAGGGGGGATATAAGTATTATACCACATATGGTATATAAAAGTCAACAACCATAGAAAAAAAGACAATTCATATTTTTTATGCTGCCGTCATCAATAAACAGGCGACCCGACATCACTGCCGGGCCGCCGATTCATTCCCCATAGCGTATTCTCCTTTCATTTGACTTTTTTCAGATATTCAGCAAAACCACATGGTGTTTTCCCTCCTTTTCATCTTTCGTATTTGTTGTTGCGATGTTATTCTCAGAACCACATATTGTTTTCCCTCCTTTTTGTCTTTCGTGTTTATTGTCATCATCTTGCTGACATCTCTTTATACGAGGTTTCCGCAGGGATGGCTACAAATAAAACTCATTTTCCGAAAAAAGTTTTCGGCGGTATGCACTGTGCTTCACTGCAGCTGTTCGTGCAGCATTTCTGCGATCTCGGCATTGGAAAACTTGTATTCCTTTCCGTTGATGAAGCAATAGAAGCCGTCATCTCCGTCATTATAGAGTGTAACCAGTTCTCCATCGATCATCAGCTTCAGCCCGCCTTCTGTCGGCTTCGTGTCGTCCACATTAACGATGGTCTTTGCGCCTCCGTTAACGATATCCAATGCATTCTCTGCGATTTGGGTATATCCCTGTTTCTTATCCATTACTGTGATCCTCCTTCTGTTATTTATGATAGTCGATACCGATTCAGGTTTGCGTTTTACACCAGATCAAAATCCGGCAGCTTTATCTCATTGAGGACATCCTCGTCCTTTACGAGGGTGTTGTTCCGGTCCTTTTCCGCCATCAGCCGATCTGCGGCACTCCCTGCACCGTTGACACTCCGAAGCTCTTCTTCATTCAGCATATTCTTCATTGTGCTTTCCTCCTTTCGCTTATTTTTCCGTGTTGTTTTACATCTCTTTATACGAGCATCGGAGAAAAACAGCTACAACTTTTTTCAAAAAGACCGTGAGGCGCCCGGTATAAATAAGAAACAAGTCCCATCAATCAAATGAAGGGACTTGTTCTTATTATTTCGATCTATGAAACGGCGCAGTCAGGTAACCATGATAACGCCGTTGCCGCCGCCGGAACCTCTGCCGCCGCCGCCACCGCCGCTTCCCACTCCGCTTCCTGCCTGCACGCCGGAATCCTCGGACTGCAGATCATTCCCGCCTGCGGCCTTCTTCAGTTCATCCTCAGAAAGCGATTCGGACTTTTTGTTCAGCTCGTCTTCGGTTTTCATATTATCTTGCTCCTTTCAGGCATACTGCGGATAGTTGACAGCGACCCAGGCCTGGAAGGCGGGGACATCCTCTGCACAAGACTTTCCGGTCTCTCTGGTATACTGCTCCATTATCATGTTGAGGAATTGCAGTTCTTCCTCCATGTTCTGAAAAAATTCCTTGTTGATTTCATTGTTAAAGTCTTCGATGGCGCCGCCGCCGATCACTTTTCTTATGGCCTCGGCATTCAGTTCCCGGCTCTTGCTGATTTTCTTATCATTGATCTTCATAGTCGTTTCCTCCTGTTTATCGCTCTGTATTTTATCTCAGCTCATAGCTGTCTATGTGGAATGCGGGGAAATTTATCGTCGGATAGATTACAAGCGTCGTGTAGCCGTTCTCCCTCATCTCTCCGGCGAGAGTATTCAGAAGTACACAGGAATCATAGTCCGGCTGGATACACGGCGGGATCCTCAGCGACATCAGTACGGTGAAAGGATCATCCTCAGGCGCAAGTACAACGGTCATTCTGCCGCCCAGATTTTCGATTTCGGCGCCGCCGGTGACCTGTGCAAGCTCTTCCCGGGTAAGTCCTGCAAGCTTCTTGTTCAGGGTCTCAACTTCCTCTTTGAGGATATTCAGTTCGTCTTTCGTTTTCATGATTTTGTTCTCCTTTTTCTTTTGTTCTGTCTTTTTATAAGATCCAGAGAAGGAAGCGGCTGCAACAATTCGGTTTTTTTACCCATCATTTTTCAGTGAGAAGGCTTGTTACCACCTGCTCATCGGCAGCAGCATTTCGTAACCGACTTAAGACAAAATCCCCATCTGTCTTATCGTCACGGTTTTGTCCTCCTGATCGTGTTTTCGTCAGCCAATGATAAATTCGTCCTCGAAAATCATCGGGTCGGCTCCGCCGGGCTCCCTGCTCATGCTCGGTTTGTCCGGATGCACCAGATAGACCTTGTAGTCGGTGCCGGTGACCTCGGTGTGCACCGTTCCGCCATTGACCTTCTCAAGAAGCTCCTCACGCATCTTTATTGTTGTTTTCCATTGTTCATACCTCCGTTCATTTATTGTGATGTGTTGTTTTGTCTTTCATCTTTTTATACGAGCGGCAGGCGAAAATGGCTACTGATTTTTATTATTTTGCGGCCAATGCCTGATAGCGGCGCATCAGCTCGGCGACGCAGGAGCTCTCGGTGGTGTCCTTGACGGACATTCCGTAGGCCTCCATCACCGCCCGGTCATTCTGATGGTGCGCCTTGCGCAGCTCCGGC
>JAZLHZ010000275.1:0-3867 GCA_045617085.1 Clostridia bacterium | reverse complement strand
ATATCGTGGCAGAGGTGGCAGAACGGGCCGGACATGGCCATGCCACCCAGCGTTGCGGCGAACATCATGCCCTCGCGGGCCTCCATGTTCGTGGGATCCTCAGCGGCGGTAACGATGTACTTACCGACCAGACGGATGCCCTCGCGGCCGAGAACGGTGCTGAGGCTGTTGGCCATCGCAGAGGTATAGGACTCAAAGCAGTGGCACAGTGCATCCAGACCGGTGGAAACCGTGACGGACTTCGGCAGACCCACAGTCAGCTCGGGATCGACGATGCCGAGGCTGACCTGGCAGCCGACGCCGGCGATGTTCGTCTTGATGCCGAGCTCGGTGTTGGTGATCGTGCCGCCCGGGGTGCATTCGCTGCCCGTGCCGGCGGTCGTGGGAACGACGATCAGGGGAACACTGGGCTTCGTCACGACGCCGGTGCGTCCGAAATACTGCTTGAGGGGGGGCGGGTTCTTCAGCAGCAGCTTAACGCCCTTGGCAGTGTCCATAGAGCTTCCGCCGCCGAGGCCGACAACGCCGTCAACGCCTTCGTCCGCAGCGATCTTCGCAGCCGCTTCCACGGACCACTCGGGGGGATCAGCCTGAACGTCAGCGAACAGAACGACGCCGAGGCCGGCCTCCTTGATATACTCGCAGATCGTTGCGGGAATGCCGGTGGAATTGATGCCGGGGTCGGTAACGACCATTACTTTGGTGCAGCCGAATCCCTTCAGCTTCTGGCCGATCGCTTTCACGGAGCCGGAACCGAACAGAATCGGATTCGGGGCATTAAATACAGTCTCCATAGTTAAATATCCTTCCAATAAAATTTTCCGTTTGCCGGAATATGGTGCTTATTTCATGAGGCTCGGGAGCCAGGTGGCGATCTGCGGGAACACGCTCATCAGAACTGCCATCACGAGATAGGACAGAACGAAGGGCACGGAACCCTTGAACACCCTCATCAACGGTACGTCCTCACAGACGCCGGAGACGATATAGCAGGCAGAGCCGACCGGCGGCGTGATGGCGCCGAGGCCGGAGATGACGACCATGTAGCAGCCGAACCAGACCGGGTCATAGTTGATCGCCTTGATAACGGGCAGGAAAATGGGCACGGTCAGCAGCATCATGGGCATGGTGTCGATAAAGCAGCCGAGCACGAGGTAGATGAACGTGACGACCAGCATGACCACCAGCGGAGATACCTGCATATTGGTGACGAAAGCGCCCAGCGCCTGCGGGATCTTGGTCATGGTGAAGAACTTGTTGAACACGTTTGCGCCGCCGAGGATGCAGAAGATCATACCGGTCATGACGAGCGTGTTCTTGATGGCGCGCCAGATTGCCTTGAAGCTGAAGCGCTTGAAGATAATGGAGATGATCGTCATGCCGGCAACGCCGACGGCGCCGGCTTCGGTCGGGGTGAAGAAGCCGAGGAACATACCGGCCATGGAAACGGCAAAAACGATCAGAACTTCGATCAGACCGCCGTGACGGACAGCCTGGAATTTTTCCTTAAACGTATATTTTTCGCCGACGGGGGCGATGTCGGGCTGCACCACGCACCAGATGCGGATGGAGATGATGAAGATGATCATCAGCACGATGCCGGTGGTCAGACCGCCGATCAGCAGCTGGGAGATGCTGGTCTCGGCGCAGATGCCGTATGTAATCAGCGCCATGCTGGGGGGGATCAGAATGGCAAGGCAGGAACCGGCGGAAATGCAGCCGGTAGACAGCGTGTCGGCATAGCCGAAGCGCTTCATCTGGGGATAAGCCACGCGGCTCATCATGGCTGCAGTCGCGGCCTGGGATCCGCAGATCGCGCCGAACAGGGCGCAGACGATCTGCGTTGCATTGGCAAGGCCGCCCTTGCGATGACCGATCAGCTTGTTGAAGCAGTTGTAAAGGTCATCACCGATACCGGTTTCCGTTGCGATATCACCCATCAGCATGAACAGAGGAGCCACGCTCAGGGTATAACTCGTAAAGGTGCTCATCATCGTATCGGCGGCATTGACGAACGAGCTGAACGGATTGCGCAGCAGGAACATCGGGCCGACGATGCCGCAGATCAGCATGGAAAGAGCCACGGGCACGCCGAGGAAGATCAGGAGCAGGAAGACCAAAAGGCCGATCAGGCCGACTAATACACAAAGTTGCATACCGTTATCCCCCTCCCCTTACATTCCGTCGTCCTGAAAACCTTCAAGGTTCTCAAGCAGCGGAACATCTTCTTTCGACTCCTTGATGGATGCGAAGCAGAAACAACCCGTCACGAAGAACATGATCGTCGCCAGGGCAAGACCGATGACCATGATCCAGAGCAGCAGATTGTACGGAATACGGAGAACCTCCGTAGTTCTGGTCGTATTCGCTGCGAGGTTCTGGAATGTTTTGACTGTCATGAGACCGATCGCAACGGAGCTGAGAATTCTGCCGATGCCGTACACCACCATCTTCAGACCATGCTTCATATGATCGGTGAACACGGTAACGCAGATGTGCTTGTTTTCCAGACAGGTGCGTGAGAGCATCAGAACTGCCATCGTCATGGTAAGATACTGCACCATTTCGTTCTGGCCCTTGATGGGCTTGCCGAATGCGCGCAGGATGATATGCACAATGATGATTAAAATCAAAGCGGTGATGATCACGCCGCATATGGCGGTAAAGACCATCGTCAGCTTATCGCAGAATTTTTTCATTTTTCTAAGAACACTCCCATCTCGAATAAAGGTTCGGAAACCGGCGGAGAGCCGGTTTCCGAATATGGAATTACTATGTTGTGTATGTGTTCTTAAGGATTACTTTGCGTGAGCGATCAGCCACTCCATGGCGCCGGTGCCGTCCAGACCCAGAGCGTCGAGCTCAGCAGCCTTGGCAGCGAGGTTGGCTTCGCCGAGAGCGGTGAAGGGAGCGATCTCAGCATCGGTGAGCTTGATGATCTCGAAATCGGGGAAGTTCTGCTCAATAACCTCGAGGGCGTGATCCTCAGCATAGACGTTGTACTCCATGAAGGCCTGCTCCCACTCGGCGCAGACTTCATCGATGATGGCCTTATCGAAATCGTTCATGGAATTGTACAGGTCGAGGTTCATGACGACGACGTTCTCGGTGGCCTGGATGGGCAGATAGGTGAAGGCGTTGGTGACTTCGCCCAGGTTGAAGGTAACGACGCTGCCGATGGTGGACATGGTGCCGTCGATAACGTTCAGACGCATTGCTTCGTAGATTTCGCCGGAGGGCATGCCGGTGCCGGCGCCGCCGCAAGCCTCAACGAAGGGGAGGTTTGCACCGGTGGTACGGAAGGTCAGACCCTTCAGGTCGTCGGGGGTGCGGATGGTCTTGCCGCCGGCGGTGAAGAAGCCCATCGGGTCGCCGCAGACGCGGGCCATGATATAGAAGTCGTTCAGAGCGGTGTCGACGTACAGATCGTCGAACTCCTGGAGGACCAGAGCAGCCTCAGTGCTGTTGCCGTAGTTCAGGCAGGGAACACTGTAGAGCTCGGTGTACGGGAACTTGCTGCCGTAGAAGCCGCAGGCGTCGAAGCCCATGTCAACGGTGCCGTTCTTAACAGCATCCATTGCAGAGCCGACAGTGCCCATGGAGCCGCTGTAGTAAACATCCAGCGTCATGCGGCCGTCAGACTTCTCCTCGAGCAGCTGCTTGAGGACCTGCTCAACGCGCTTGTCGTGCTCGCTTCCCTCGGGGTCGGTGGAAGCATAGGTGAAGGTGTAGGTGTCGGTGGAGCCGGCGGGCTCGGAGGGAGCTGCGGGCTCGGAGGGAGCTGCGGGCCCGGAGGGAGCTGCGGGCCCAGAGGGGGCTGCGGGCTCGGAGGGAGCTGCGGGGGCTGCAGGGGCGGGTGCTGCGGAC